>NZ_JBVING010000002.1:290318-398505 GCF_055579465.1 Streptomyces sp. NPDC032745
CACGCGGGTCCCCCCGACGCCCGTCCCCGACCGCCCGGCCACGCGGCTCCGAGTGTGCGGGGTCCGGCCGCCCCCGCCCGGCCTGTCAGACCCGAGTGCGTGAGGCCCGCCAGCACCCGTCCCCGTGCCCCGGCCCGCGCCTCCGCTCCCCGCTCGCGGGGCCCCAACGCCCCGATGCCCTCAGTGCGGGGGGAGGCGGCCGGCCTCGTGGCTCAGGGCTGCCAGGACCGGGGCGATCAGGGGGTGGGATTCCGCACCGCGGCGGGTTGCCGCGAAGACCCTTCGGGTGGGTGCCGAGCCCGCCACCGGGCGGACCTGGACCTCCTTGAGGTCCATGCCCCGCAGCGCCGAGCGCGGGACGAGGGCCACCCCCGCCCCGGCGCCCACCAGTGCCGTCACGGCGCGGAAGTCGTCCGACGAGTGCACGAACCGGGGCTGGAAGCCCGCCAGTTCGCAGGCCAGCAGGGTCACGTCGTGGCACGGGTTCCCGGGATACTGCCCCACCCAGTCCGCGTCGGACAGATCCGCCAGCGACACCTCGGGGAAGTCGGCCAGGGGGTGTCCCGAGGGGAGCACCGCGTCGAAGGGCTCCGCGTACAGCGGGAGGACCGAGAGCCGGCCGTCGTCGGCGCCCGGGGCGCCGCGGTACTCGACCGCGAGGGCGAGGTCGGCCTCGCCGTCCAGCAGCAGCGGCAGGCTCTGGTCGCCTTCCGCGTCCCGGACGCGCAGGCGGATGCCCGGGCGCTCCTGGGCCAGGCGGGCGATCGCCGGGGCGAGGACCTCGGCGATGCCGGTGGCGAAGGCGGCCACCGTGACCTCGCCCGCCGCACCGCCCGCGTAGGCCGCGAGCTCGGCTTCGGCACGCTCCAGCTGGGCGAGGACCTCGTGGGCGTGCCCGAGCAGGATTTCGCCGGCCGCCGTCAGCCGTACCCCCCGGCCGCTGCGGGTCAGCAGCACGTGCCCGGTCTCCTGCTCCAGCGCCGCGAGCTGCTGGGAGACGGCGGAAGGGGTGAGGTACAGGGCTGCGGCCGCGGCGGTCACCGTACGGTGGTCCGCCACGGCGCGCAGAATGCGCAGCCGGCGGGGGTCGATCACCCCACCATTCTCGCAGGCGGCGCGGGCCGCCCGGGCCGGCGGAGCCGGCGGGCTGCTCAGGCCTTCGCCAGCGCCGAGCGGGCGTCGGTGAAGGCCGCGATCGCGCGTTCCACGTCCGCCGTGGAGTGGGCCGCCGAGAGCTGGACGCGGATGCGGGCCGCGCCCATCGGGACCACCGGGTAGGAGAAGCCGATCACGTACACGCCGCGCTCCAGCAGCAGCTCCGCCATCCTGGCGGCCTCCGCCGCGTCGCCGATCATCACCGGGGCGATGGCGTGGTCGCCGGGGAGGATCTCGAAGCCGGCCTCGGTCATCTTCGTGCGGAAGAGCGAGGTGTTGGCTGCGAGGCGCTCGCGCAGGTCGCCGGCCGACTCCAGCAGGTCCAGGACCTTCAGGGAGGCGGCGGCGATGACCGGGGCGAGGGAGTTGGAGAACAGGTACGGGCGGGAGCGCTGGCGCAGCAGCTCGACGATCTCGGCGCGGGCCGCGACGTAGCCGCCGGACGCGCCGCCGAGGGCCTTGCCGAGGGTGCCGGTGATGATGTCGATGCGGTCCATGACCCCGTGCAGCTCCGGCGTGCCGCGGCCGCCGGGGCCGACGAAGCCGACGGCGTGCGAGTCGTCGACCATGACCATGGCGTCGTAGCGCTCGGCCAGGTCGCAGATCTCGGCGAGCGGGGCGACGTAGCCGTCCATGGAGAAGACGCCGTCGGTGACGATCAGCTTGCGCCGCGCGCCGCCCTCGGTGGCCTCCTTGAGGCGGGCCTCGAGCTCGGTCATGTCGCGGTTGGCGTACCGGAAGCGGCGGGCCTTGGACAGGCGGATGCCGTCGATGATCGAGGCGTGGTTGAGGGCGTCGGAGATCACCGCGTCCTCGGCGCCGAGCAGGGTCTCGAAGACGCCGCCGTTGGCGTCGAAGCAGGAGGAGTAGAGGATCGTGTCCTCCTGGCCGAGGAACGAGGACAGCCGCGCCTCGAGCTCCTTGTGCACCTCCTGCGTACCGCAGATGAAGCGGACGGAGGCCATGCCGTAGCCCCAGCGGTCCAGCGCGTCCTTGGCGGCGGCGACGACCTCGGGGTGGTCGGCCAGGCCCAGGTAGTTGTTGGCGCAGAAGTTGAGGACCTCACCGGGGGCGCCGCCGGCGGTCACCGCGACGGCCGCGTTCTGCGGGGTGCCGATGACGCGCTCGGGCTTGTGCAGGCCCGCGGCGCGGATCTCGTCGAGGGTGGTGCGGAGGTCTTCGCGTACGGACTCGAACATGGGCTTCGGCTTCTCCTTGTGCGGCGGACGAAGGGGGCCGGGCCCCGCGGAGGGGGGAGGGTGGGCGGGGCCCGGCCGGAGGGAGATGGTTCGGTGGGACGGAGTCGAGGGGAGACGGAGGGCGGTGTGCGCCCTCCGGTCCAGGGGCCGGGAGGGCCGTTACGCCGTCCAGTCCAGGATGATCTTGCCGCTGCGGGCGGTGGCCGCCTCGTCGAAGGCGGCCTCGAAGTCACGGTGCGAGTAGCGGCCGGTGATGACCGGGCTGAGGTCCAGGCCGCCCTCCAGCAGCACCGTCATCGCGTACCAGGTCTCGAACATCTCGCGGCCGTAGATGCCCTTGATCGTGATCATCGAGGTGACGACCTTCGCCCAGTCCACCGGGAACTCCTGCGCGGGCAGGCCCAGCATGGCGATCCGGCCGCCGTGCGTCATGTTGTCGATCATGTCGCGCATGGCCTCGGCGCGGCCGGACATCTCCAGGCCGATGTCGAAGCCCTCGCGCAGGCCCAGCCGCGCCTGCGCGTCGGCGATCGTCGCCTTCGAGACGTCGAGCGCGAGCGTGGCGCCGGCCTTCCGGGCGATCTCGAGGCGCTCGGGGCTGACGTCGGTGATGACGACATTGCGCGCACCTGCGTGCTTGGCCACGGCCGCCGCCATGATCCCGATCGGGCCCGCGCCGGTGATCAGTACGTCCTCGCCGACCAGCGGGAACGACAGCGCCGTGTGGACGGCGTTGCCGAACGGGTCGAAGATCGCCGCCACGTCCAGGTCCACGGCGGTCCGGTGCACCCATACGTTCTGCGCGGGCAGGACGACGTACTCGGCGAAGGCGCCGTCGCGCCCGACGCCGAGGCCGACCGTGCTGCGGCACAGGTGGCGGCGCCCGGCCAGGCAGTTGCGGCACTTGCCGCACACGAGGTGGCCCTCGCCGCTGACGAGCGCGCCGGTCTCGATGTCCTGGACGTCAGCGCCGACGGCGGCGACCTCGCCCACGAACTCGTGGCCGAGCACGAGGGGGGTCTTGACCGCGCCCTGCGCCCAGCCGTCCCAGGAGCGGATGTGCAGGTCGGTACCGCAGATGCCGGTGCGCAGCACCTTGATCAGCACGTCGCCGGGGCCGTACTCGGGCTCGGGTACGTCCATGAGCCACAGCCCGGGCTCGGCCTTGTGCTTGACGAGTGCCTTCATGGGGGTGGCTCCAGGCATGCGGAGGGGACGTTGCAACCACTGCGTCGGGTGCGACGTATCGACAAGGACCAATCTGCCGAGCGCGGAGGTGATCAGTCCATCGAGGATTTCTTAAGCGGGTCGACAGCCCAGCTTCACGCCTATGCTCCTCCCGTGAAGGGCTGTGGCCTGGGCAGGGGCCTGCGGCCGGGGCAGGGAATGGGGAGGTGAGGGGCGTGCCGAGTCTGCGCAGCAGAGCGCTGTCGGTCGCGCTGATCGCGGCGGGTCGGCGAAGACGGTTCGCGAGTGCCGAGGCGGTACGCGCGCGGGTGGCCGAGTCGGCCCGCCGGCCGGCGTCGCACCTGCCGCCGCGCTCGCTGGGCCGGGTCGCCGAGGTCTCCCGCACCTTCGTCGGTGCCTGGCCGGTGTACGACGCCTCGCCGCGCGGGGTCGAGCCCGCGGCCCAGGTGCTGTACGTGCACGGCGGCGGGTACATCAACGAGCTGGTCAGGCCGCACTGGTCGATGATCCGGACCCTGGTCACCGAGGCGCAGGCGCGTGTCGTCGTACCGGCGTACATCCTGGCCCCGCGCGGGACCGCGGACCGGACGGTTCCGGTGGCCGCGGACCTGCTCAGCGGGTTGATCGCGAGCGGCGGAGCGGGCGGCACGGTGCTCGTCGGGGACGCGGCGGGAGCCGGGATGGCGCTGGCCGCCGCCCAGCGGCTGCGCGACCGTACGGGGGCGCAGCCGTCGCGGATCGTGCTGATCTCGCCCTGGCTGGACCTGACCATGAGCCACCCGGACCAGGCGGCCATCGAGGCCGCCGACCCGGTGCAGGCGCGGCCGGGGCTGCTGGAGGCCGGCCGGCTGTACGCGGGCACCCTGGCCACCGACGATCCGCGGGTGAGCCCCCTGCACGGCTCCTTCGCGGGACTGGCGCCGCTGACGGTGTTCACCGGCACCCGGGACGTACTGACCACCGACAGCCGGGAGCTGCTGCGCCGGGCTCGTGCGGACGGGGTGGAGGTGGAGTTCCACGAGGAGCCGGGGCTGCCGCACGGGTACCCGCTGCTGCCGGTTCCGGAGGGGCGGGCGGCCCGGGACCGGATCGTGGAGCTGATCAGGTCGGCCGCCGAAGAGTGAAGGCCCGCCGGGCCGACGGGCGGGCCGGCGTGTGGACCGCCCTGTGGGCTGCCGGGTGGGCCGTCACGCCGTGCAGGTCATCAGTGAGCTGATCGGCCAGGCACGGTAGGCGGTCCAGTACGCCTCGTCGCGGGCGCCGTCGGCGGGCGGTGTCCGGTTGGGCTGCCAGCCGACCGTGGAGAAGCCGGCCTCGACGGCGGCCTCGGCGAAGTCGGCGTGCGCCCACTCGCGGAACTCGAAGTCGGCCGGGGGCTGCGTCAGGAACTGCGCCTTCAGCAGCGGCGCGTCGCCTTCGTGGACGCGGTCGACGATCCGTACCCCGTACGGCGACCAGTCGACGTTCGGGTACGCGCCGGCATTGGGCACGATGGCCAGCAGGCGGCCACCGTCGCGCAGGTTGGCCCGGATGGACCGGAACATGGCGTGCAGGGCGGACCGGTCGGTGGCGTAGTTGAACAGGTACACGGCGGTGGCCAGGTCGAACGGGCCCATCTGCGGCAGCTTGGCGGCGTCGGCGACCACGTATTCAATGGGTGCTGCTTCGATGGGTGCTGCTTCGATCGGTGCGGCTTCGAAGGGTGCGGCTTCCATCGATGCCCCTGCGACGGGTGTCCCCTCGGCACGTGCGGCCTCGGCGGGGGCCGACCCGGTGCCGGCGGCTGCTCCCGTGGCCGCCGCCGCACCCACCCCGCGTACGGGACGTACCGCGCCCACCGCACTCTCCAGCGCGCCCACACCGTCCGCGCCGATCACCCCGTGCGCGCGGGCCAGCCGGATCATCTCCTCCGAGATGTCCACGCCGACGGCCCGGCGGGCCCCGCCGCGTGCCAGCAGCCGCGTGTTGTAGCCGTATCCGCAGGCCAGGTCGAGGGTGTCGAGCCCGCGCACCCCGCCGAGCGCGTCGAGCGCCCCGAGCAGGGTGTGCGTGTCGGCCGCCGAGAAGGCCGCCGTGGTCTTCGACTCCACGAACCGCTCGCCGATGCTGTCGTACTGGAACCGCATGCTCTGCCTTCCGTGGCGGGGTGGGACGCCTGCGTATCGTGCCCCGGAGCGCGGCCCGCGAGGACGTGTGCGGCGGCCCGTCCCCCGGACGGGGGAGGCGTTCGGGTCAGTGCGTACGGCGTACGGGGTGTCCGGCGACCGCCGGGAGCAGTTCGCGGGCGCAGCCGCGCAGCCAGGCGTGGGCCGGGTCGGCGTCGTGGCGCGGGTGCCAGGCGATGCCGAACGGCAGGGTCGGCAGGTCGAGAGGGATCTCGAAGGCCTCCAGCCCCAGCTCGGCGGCGAGCGGCACGGCCTGTGAGGCGATCAGGCCGACGAGGTCGCTCTCGCGCAGGATGAACAGGGAGGCTGGGTAGGAGCCGACGCTGCCCACCACCCGTCGGGACAGACCCTGTTCGGCGAGGGCCGCGTCCACCGGGCCCTCCAGACGGCCGCGGCGGGACACGATGAGGTGCTCGGCGGCGGCGAACCGGCGCGGGGTGATCCGGCCCCGAAGCAGCGGGTGGCCGGCCCGGGCGACGCCCATCATGTGCTCGTCGAAGAGGTGCTCGACGCGCACCTCGGGCGACCGGCTGTCCACGACGCCGAGTTCGAGGTCGGCGATGCCCTCGCGCAGGGCCGGGACGTCCACGTGGCTCTCGGACAGGAAGCGCAGCCGGACACCGGGTGCCTCCTTGGCCACCCGGGAGAAGAGCGTGGCCCCGAAGGTGGCTGCGAAGGCGTCGTGGGCCAGCACCGTGAAGGTGCGGGTGAGGGTGGGGAGGTCGACCTGTCCGCCCGTCAGGAAGAGGGCCCGGGCCCGTTCCACGACGGCGCGGACCTCGCCGTGCACGGCGAGGGCGTGCGGGGTCGGGACCATGGTCCGCCCGGCACGGACCAGTACGGGGTCGCCGAGGGCCTTGCGGATCCGGCCGAGGGTGCGGCTCATGGCGGGCTCGGAGAGGTGCAGCCGGGCGGCCGCGCGGGACACGCTCGACTCCTCCAGGAGCACGTCCAGGGCGACGAGGAGGTTGAGGTCCAGCCCGGATTGCGTCACACGCATTCATCCCTTGCAGAACTTGCACTGGAAAGCAGGTCACGCCAACTCTACGGTGAGGCACAGGGGATGGCGCCGACCGCGCTGCCCTCCCCCACACCACTTCACCGTCACCGACTCCCAGGAGGAGCCGTGCTCCGCCATGCCCGCGAACGGGATGCCACCGATCCCGCCGCCGATCCGTCCGCCCCGGCGCCCGCCGCCCTCACCCGGCCCGCGCTGCTCGTCCTGTGCGCCTGCGTACTGGTCGCGCAGGCGATGGTCGCCGCCGTCAACCTGCTGATCCCGCAGCTCGCGGCGTCCGTCCTGCACCCGACCCCCGGCCAGCTGGTCTGGGCGGTCGACGCCTACGTCATCGTGTTCGCCGCGCTGCTGATCCCGGCGGGCGCCCTCGGCGACCGGTACGGCCGCAAGGGCGCGCTGCTGGCCGGGCTCGCTCTGTTCGCCGCGGGCGGGGCGGTCAGCGCGCTCGCCGCGACCCCGGCGGTGCTCATCGCCGGGCGCGGTCTGTGCGGGGCCGGCGCGGCGCTGATCATGCCCGCCACCATGTCCGTCCTGATCCACCTGAGCCCGCCCGAACGCCGCGGCCAGGCGCTGGCCACCTGGACGCTGTCCGCCGGCCTCGGGGGTCTGGCGGGCAACGTCGGGGGCGGCCTGGCCGGGGAGTACCTGACCTGGCGGGCGCTGTTCTGGGCGGTCGTCCCGCTGGGCGCGCTGCTCGCGCTCGCCGTCGCCCGCACGGTGCCGCGCACCCCGGCCCGCGCCGATGCCTCCGTCGACCCGTTCGGCGCGCTGCTGCTGGCCGGGGCGCTCCTCGCCGTCGTCTACGGGATCATCGAGGGGCCCACGTACGGCTGGACCTCGGCGGCGGTGCTGATCGCCTTCGGCACCGGCGCCGCGCTGCTGGCCGCCTTCACCGGCCATGCGCTGCGCGCCGCGCAGCCGCTGCTGGACCCGCGGATCTTCGCCTCGCGCAAGCTGCGCGCCGGGGCGCTCGGCATCGGCGCCGCGTTCTTCGGGCTCTTCTCCCTCTTCTTCGTCAACGCCCAGTACCTCCAGTACGCGAAGGGCTTCTCGCCCGCCGCGACGGGCCTGGCGATCGTCCCGCTCACCGTCGGCATGGCGGTCGTGCCGAAGCTGGGCGCGCGGCTCGCGGAGCGGACCGGGCCGCGGCTGCCGGTCGGTATCGGGCTGGGCCTGATCGGGGCCGGGCTGCTGCTGGTCTCCACCGCCGACGCGGACACCCCGTACGCCCTGTACGCCTGCCACCTGCTGGTGCTGTCGGTCGGCACGGGCCTGTGCGCGCCGTCGCTGACCCTGACGGTGGTCGCGGAACTGCCCGCGCACCAGGCCGGGCTGGGATCCGGGCTGAACACCGCGGCCCGGGAGATCGGCGCGGCGCTGGGGGTGGCGGTGGTCGGCACGGTGCTGGCCTCCCGGTTCCACGGCGATCCGCAGGATCCGGCGCAGATCGGCGCCTTCACGGACGCGATGGGGGTCGCGCTGCGCACGGTGGCCGCCGTGCTGCTGCTGGCGGCGATCGCGGTGGTGGCCGGCTACCGGGACGGCGGGTCCGGCCGCCGGGGCGCGGGGCGCGGGCGCCGGGATGCAGCGTCCGGCGTGGGGGGCGCATGCTGACTGTGTGACGGCGAGAGCGGACAGCGGCCCCGCCACCGACGCCACGGCCCGCGTGCTCGCACGGGCCTGCGTCGATGCGGTGCAGGCCGTCGGCGGGTTTGCGGGCGGTGTCTACCTGCGCTCCGGCGCCGAGGGACCGCTGCTGCTCGCCGTGCTGACGGGCCTGCCCGGAAAGCTGTTCCGCCCGTGGTGGCGGATGCACGTGAACCGCCCGTACCCGGTCGCCGAGGCGTATCGCTCCGGCCAGTCGGTGCACCTGCCCGACGCGGATACGGCCATGCAGCGCTTCCCGCAGATGATGGCCGGACTGCCGTTCCCCTTCGGCTCGCTCTACGAGCCCGTCATGGCCGGGGCGGAGCGGTTCGGGGTGCTGTTCGTCCTGCGGCCCGCGACCCCCGGCTCCTCGGTCGACGCCGCCGACCGGGAGCGGCTGCGCTCCGCCGCGGACGGGCTGGCCGACCGGCTGGCCGCGCTCACCGCGACCGGGGATCCGGTGCTCTGGAAGGGCGATCCGGTGTGCGTACCGCCTTCGGACACGGCGCAGGGCGCGCGCGAGGCGGTGGAGCGGCTCACGCTGTCGGTGCTTTCCGTGGACCGCGAGGGCAGGATCCGCTACGTCAACCACGCCGCCGCACGCCTGCTGACCCTGGGTGCGCCGGAGCTGCGCGGGCGGGTGGTGTGGGAGGCGGTGCCCTGGCTCGGGCAGCCCGCGTACGAGGACCACTTCCGCGGGGTGTTCATGTCCGGCGAGCCGGTGCGCTTCCCGGCCCGGCGCGGCCGACAGCCGGGCGGGGACTGGGTGACGGTGGATCTGTACCCGGGCCCGGACGGGGTGACCGTGACGATCGGCGCGGCCGACCCGCCCGTCTACGCGCCCGGGTCGGTGGTCCGGCCGGGCGCGGGGCTGGGTTCACCGGCCGACCGGGCCTCGGCGCTGTACCGGCCGGTGGCCCTGGCGATCGCGCTGACGGAGGCGGTCACGGCCCGCCAGGTGTCGGCGGTGGTCACCCAGGAGCTGCTGCCCGCCTTCGGCGGCCGCCAGCTGGCGATCTACCTGCTCAACGAGCGGCATCTGCACCTGGCGTGGGAGACGGGGTTCCCGCAGGGCTTCCTCGACCGGTTCGACGGGGTGGCGCTCGATGCCCGGCTGCCGGGCGTGGAGACGCTGACCACGGGCCGGCCGATGTTCTTCGAGTCGATGGAGCACCTGGCCGCCGCGTATCCGGGGATCCCGCTGGACGCGCACATAGGGGCCCGCGCGTTCCTGCCGCTGATCGCCTCGGGCCGGCCGGTGGGCTCGTGCATCCTCGGTTTCGACGCGCCGCGCGGGTTCAGCCCGGAGGAGCGCACGGTGCTGACCGCGCTGGCCGGGCTGATCGCGCAGGCCCTGGAGCGGGCGCAGCGCTACGACTCGGAGGCGGCGCTGGCCCGCGGACTGCAGGCGGCGCTGCTGCCGCACCGGCTGCCGGTGGGCGGGCAGGTGGAGACGGTGGCCCGGTATCTGCCCGGCACCCAGGGCATGGACGTCGGCGGCGACTGGTACGACGTGATCGAGACGAGCGAGGGTGTCCTGGCCCTGGTCATCGGGGACGTCCAGGGCCACGGGGTGGCGGCCGCCGCGACCATGGGCCAGCTGCGCAGCGCCGTACGGGCCTTCACGCTCGGCGGCAGTGCGCCGGAGCAGGTGATGGCGGGCACCAACCGGCTGCTGATCGACCTGGACCCCGGCCAGTTCGCCAGCTGCTGCTACGTGCTGCTCGATCCGGCGTCGGGCCGGGCGCGGGCCGTCCGGGCCGGGCATCCGCAGCCGCTGCTGCGCCACGCGGACGGGCGGGCGGAGGTGCTGGACCTGCCGGGTGGGGTGGTGCTCGGCATCGACGTGGACGCCGCGTACCCGGTGACGGAGCTGCGGCTGGCGCGGGGCTCGGTGCTCGCCCTGTACACGGACGGGCTGGTCGAGGAGGCGGGGGAGGACATCGACCTCGGCGTGGAGCGGCTGCGGGCGGCGCTGGCCGCGGCCCGGCCGTCGCCGCTGACGGAGGCGGCCGACCTGCTGGTGGGCGAGGCGGGGGACTCCGCGGACCGGCCGGACGACATCGCCCTGCTGCTGGCCTTGCGCACGTACGGCGGGCCTGCCGCGAGCGGCTGACCCTGACGGCGTCGCGGGAGCTCTGCCGGGAGCGTTGCGGGATCCCACTCCTTGGGCAGGTGGTGTCGCCCCGGGCACATGTCGGCAAAGCGGAAGAAAATTTGCCCGCGCTCCGCTGCGGTTCCCGCACCCGGACTCTGTGCAGCGTTTACGCGGTCTTAACACTGCCGTGGGGCTGCCGCAGTGCGGCGGGACGATGGAATCCGCAGGGGAACTGCTATTGACCTGCGGATCTCGCAGGGATTCGATGTCGGCCCGGGAGCCACTGAACCACTCTGCTCACCACCGCCTCGGAGGCGATACCGCTCCCGCACCTCAGCTCACCGCACCTGCCGATCGGAACCCCGCACCGATGTCTGAAACGATCAGCGCCCCTCAGGCCCTCGCCCCCGCCACCGGGCCCGTCCCCCAGAAGCTCAAGCGTTCCATCGGCGTCGTCGGCGGCACACTGCTGACGCTCTCGTGCGTGACGCCCGCTTCGACCCTGTTCGTCGTCGTGCCCGACCTGTTCGCCAGCCTCGGCACGTGGACCGCCCTCACGATCGCCATCGGCTCGCTGCTCTGCATCGGCGTCGCGTTCTGCTACTCCGAGCTCGGCACCCTGATCCCCAGCGCCGGCGGCGAGTACGCGATGGTGTCGACCCTCGCGGGCCGGCTGGCCGGATGGCTGGTGTTCGTACTCTCCCTGCTGGTCGTGATGATCGTGCCGCCCGTGATCGCCATGGGCACGGCCGACTACCTCGCGCCGATCGTGCACATACCGGCCCCGGTCGCGGGCGGCGGCGTGATGCTGCTCGCCACCCTCGCCGGCCTTCTCGACCTGCGGGCCAACGCCTGGATCACCGGTATCTTCCTGGTGCTCGAGGTCGTCGCCGCCGCGCTGGTCGCCGTACTGGGCTTCGCGCACAGCGAGCGGGGCACCGGTGCGCTGGTGCACGGCACGGTCGCGGCCGAGGGCGGCGGCACCTCCACGGTGACCGCGATGATGGTCGTCTCCGGGCTCGCCATCGCCCTGTTCATCACCCAGGGCTTCTCGACCGCCGTCTACCTCTCCGAGGAGCTGGAGAACCCGCGGCGCAACGTCGCCCGTACGGTGCTCGCCACCCTCGCCATCTCCACGGCCGTCATCCTGATCCCGGTCATCGCCATCACCGTGGGCGCGCCCGACCTCTCCGCTCTGGCCGAGGGTGACCTCGGCGGGATGGTGACCGCCTGGTCCAACTCGGCCGTCGGCACCTTCGTCAGCCTCTGCGTCGCCCTCGCCATCATCAACGCGGGCATCGTCATGGTGATCCAGAACTCCCGCGTGCTGTTCGCGTCCGCCCGCGACAAGGCCTGGCCCGCGCCGGTCAACCACGCGCTGTCCAAGCTCGGCCGCTTCGGCTCCCCGTGGGTGGCCACCCTCCTCGTGGGTGTCCCGGGCGCGGCGCTGTGCTTCGTCAACCTCGACACCCTGTACGGCGTCACCGGCGTCTCGGTGACCGGCATGTACCTGCTGGTCGCGGTGGCCGCGCTGTTCGCCCGGCGCGGGGCGCACCGCGAGGTGGCCGCCTGGCGGATGCCCCTGTGGCCGGCGGTGCCGATCGTGCTGATCGCCGTACTCGCGTACATCCTGACCCAGCAGGAGACCCAGTACCTGCTGTGGACCGGCGGGATCACCGCCGTGGCCACGCTGTACTGGGCGCTGTACCTGCGGCCGCGGCAGGACAGCCGCTGGCTGGTCAGCATCCCGGAGGACGGCGAGTCCGCCGCGGTCTGACCCGCTCCTCGGCGGGGTCGGCGGGATCAGTTCCCGTCGGCCCCGCCGATGCTGTTGACGGCGGGCCGGCCCAGGGTGATGGCCGTGTTGACCAGGCCGACGTGGCTGAACGCCTGCGGGAAGTTGCCGAGTTGGCGGCCGGACACCGGGTCGTACTCCTCCGCGAGCAGCCCCACGTCGTTGCGTACGGCCAGCAGCCGCTCGAACAGCTCCCGTGCCTCCTTCTCCCGCCCGGTCATGTGGAGCGCGTCGGCCAGCCAGAACGAGCAGGCCAGGAAGGCGCCTTCGTCGCCGGGCAGCCCGTCCACCGACGGGCCCTCGGTGCTGTAGCGGCGGACCAGGCCGCTGCTGCCGAGCTCGGCCCGGACCGCGTCGACCGTGCCGATCACGCGCGGGTCGTCGGGCGGCAGGAAGCCGACCCGCGGGATGAGCAGGGTGGCCGCGTCCAGCTCGCGGGAGCCGTAGTACTGCGTGAAGGTGCCCCGCACGGGGTCGAAGCCGTGCTCGATCACGTCCTGGTGCACCTGGTCCCGCATGGTCCGCCACCGCTGCACGTCGCCGAGCAGCGAGGAGTCGCTCTCCATCGTGCGCACGGCCCGGTCCGCGGCGACCCACGCCATCACCTTGGAGTGCACGAAGTGCCGGCGCGGCCCCCGCACCTCCCACAGACCCTCGTCCGGCCGGCGCCAGTTGCGCTCCAGGAAGTCGAGGAGCGCGAGCTGGATCCGCCAGGCGTGCCGCTCCGCGGGCAGTCCGTTCGACCTGGCCAGGTACAGGGAGTCGAGGACCTCCCCGTACACGTCGAGCTGGAGCTGGTCCACGGCCGCGTTGCCGACGCGGACCGGGGAGGAGGCTGCGTAGCCGCGCAGCCACGGCAGGTCGGATTCGGGGATCCGCCGCTCGCCGGCGATCCCGTACATGATCTGGAGGTCGGCGGGGTCGCCGGCGATGGCGCGCAGCAGCCATTCGCGCCAGGCGCGGGCCTCGTCCAGGAAGCCGGTCTCCAGGAGGGAGCCGAGGGTCAGGGTGGAGTCGCGCAGCCAGCAGTAGCGGTAGTCCCAGTTGCGGACGCCGCCGAGCTCCTCGGGCAGGGATGTGGTGGCGGCGGCCGCGATTCCGCCGGTCGGGGCGTACGTGAGGGCCTTGAGGGTGATCAGGGAGCGGGTCACGGCCTCCCGGTAGGGGCCCTCGTAGGTGCACTGGGCGCTCCACTCGCGCCAGTCGGCGAGGCCCTGCTCCAGCGCCTCGTGCGGGACGCAGGGCTCGGGGCGCGGCTCGTGCGAAGGGTGCCAGGTGAGGACGAAGGCGACCCGCTGGCCGGCGGTGACGGTGAACTCGGAGCGGGTGCTGTTGGCCTCGCCCCAGGTGTGGACGGGCGGCTCGCTGCGGAACCAGAGGGAGTCGGGCCCGGCGACGGCGACCCGGTCGCCGTCGGCGCGCCGGACCCAGGGGACGACGTGCCCGTAGTCGAAGCGCAGGCGCAGCACGCTGAGTACGGTGGCCTCGCCGGAGAGGCCCTCGACGACCCGGATCACATCGGGTGCGCTGTCGCGCTGCGGCATGAAGTCGATGACCTTGAACGAGGCACCGTCCGGGGTGTCCCAGTAGGACTCCAGGACCAGCGAGCCGTCGACGTAGGCGCGGCGGGTGCACTGCTCGCCGGCGGCGCCCCCGGCCGGGGCGATGCGCCAGTGGCCGTTCTCCTTGTCGCCGAGGAGTGCCGCGAAGCAGGCGGGAGAGTCGAAGCGCGGCAGGCACAGCCAGTCGATGGACCCGTCGCGGCCGACGAGCCCGCTGGTCATGAGGTCGCCGATGAGTGCGTAGTCTTCGATGGGTTGTGTCATTTGTGCGCTGTTCCCCCGAATGCCCGGGTCCAATCAGCGTAGGGCCCGGGCACCCTCGTGCGCGCGACTTGGCCGCTTAGTTGCGCACGAGGAGCAGCGCGCTCGCGATGATCACGCCGAGGGCGACGGCGAGGGCGCCGTGGGCCAGGCGGTGGCTGCGCAGGACGGGCAGGAAGCGGTCGGCGGCGTACCGGCCGGGGCCGGTGAGGGCGAGGGCGGCAGCGCCCACGGTCAGGAGGAGCTCGTACTCGATGCCCTTCGGGGCGAAGAACGACCCGGCGCCGTGGACTGCGATCGCGTTGATCATGGTGCCGACGACCGCGGCTCCGGCGAGCGGGGTGAGCAGCCCGAGCACGAGGCCGAGGCCGCCGAGGGTCTCGGTCAGGCCCGCGAGGACGGCCATGGCATCGCCCGACGGGTATCCGCTGGCGGTGAAGAACTGACCGGTGCCGCTGATGCCGCCGCCGCCGAACCAGCCGAAGAGCTTCTGGGTGCCGTGGCCGGCCATGGTGAGTCCGAGGACCACGCGCAGGAGGAGCAGGCCGGCGTCGTGGGCGGGGGTGGAGAGGGCGAGCGGAGCGGCCGGTACGGCAGCGGCCTGCGGCTTCGTCGCGGTGACGGAGGGGCTGGTCATGGGCGGGATCCTTCCGGTCGGGCGGTCCGGGGCGGGGACGGAGTAGTTCAAATTCGAACCGCCAGCCCCGACCCTAACCATTGATTCAAATTGGAACAACCCGTGTACCCTGGGCGCATGGCTGAAACGAGATGGCTGGACGAGCGCGAGATGCGCGCCTGGAGCGGCTTCCTGGCCGCATCCGCCCTGGTGAACCGCCGTCTCGACCAGCAGCTCAAGGACGATTCCGGGCTCTCGCACCCGCAGTACGAGATACTCGTGCGGCTCGCCGCGGCCCCGGACCGCGAGCTGCGGATGACGGAACTGGCCAATGGCCTGATCAATTCGAAGAGCGGGCTGACCTACCAGGTCACCCAGCTGGAGAAGGCGGGCCTGGTCCGCCGCCGCAGCTGCCCTTCCGACGTGCGCGGGGTCTTCGCCGTCCTCACGGACGCCGGCAGCGCCCGCCTGGAGGCGGCCGCGCCCGGTCATGTGGCCACCGTCCGGGAGGCACTGATCGACGTCCTCACCCCCGAGCAGCTCGAGGTGCTCGCGGACGGGCTGGGCGAGGTCAGCCGCCGACTGCGCGAGCACGGCTGACATCACGGCAGACATCACGGCGGATAGGCGGATATCGGCGCCCGACGGGGTATAGGGGTGACATGGACGGAACGGTCTGGCTGACGGTCGTCGCCGTCGTCGCCCTCGGGCTGGCGGTCGCGGCCGGCGTGCTGCTCGTACGCGTCTTCGCGGCGCGGCGCCTGCTGCTCGACGCGGGGATCCCGCTGCGCGACAAGGCGCTCTTCTGGGTCGCGGTGATCTACACCGTCTCGCCCGTGGACCTGGTCCCGGACCCGGTGTACCTCGACGACATCGGCGTACTGCTGCTGGCGCTGCGCTCCCTGCACGCGGCGGCAGGGGCGGTGCGACCCGGCGCGGGCCGTGCCACGTCCGCGGAACCCGTGACGGCCAAGGAGCCCGGCACCGCGTAGGAATCCGGGGACCGGGAGCCCGGCGTCGCCTTCGGCGGCCTGCTGCGACCGGGGACGTCCGAGCCGGCCGAGGGACGTCCGGCCGCGGCTCAGCGGACGCCGCGCGGGCGGAACTGGATGCTGATGCGCGGGCCTACCGCGCGGCCGGACTTGGGCACCGCGTGCTCCATGGTCCGCTGGCAGGAGCCACCCATCACGACGAGGTCGCCGTGCCCCAGGGGCAGGCGCAGCAGGGTGGGGCCGCCGTCGCGGGGGCGGAGGACGAGATCGCGGGGGTCGCCGACCGAGACGATCGCGACCATGGTGTCCTCGGTGGCGGACCGGCCGATGCGGTCCCCGTGCCAGGCGACGCTGTCCCGGCCGTCGCGGTAGAGGCAGAGCCCGGCGGTGGCGAAGGGTTCCCCGAGCTCGGCGGCGTAGTGCCGGGTCAGCGTGTCGCGGGCCTCGGTGAGTGCCGGGTGCGGCAGGGCCTCCCCCTCGTCGTAGAAGGCCAGCAGGCGGGGTACGTCGACCTCGCGCTCGTACATCTGGCGGCGCTCGGCCCGCCACGGCACGTCCTCGGCCAGCCGCTCGAACAGCGTGTCGGCGCCGGAGAGCCAGCCGGGCAGGTGATCGACCCAGGCGCCGGAGCCGAGCGGGGTGCGGCGCAGGTCCGAGAGCGGGCCGAGGCGGATCTCGTCGCCCTGATCGAAGAGGGAGCCCTGGAGGCCGGGGATCGTACGCACGGATCCATCGTAACGCGCCATTCGAACATTCGCTCGATTCAATGGCCGCACGAGCCCTCTGCGGCACCCACTCCCCCGCGAGCGGCCCGTCAAGGTATCGCTAGAGACGCGTTAAGGAGCCGTCAAGACCGTTCGCGGCGGCGCGCCGGGCGTCCGTCGGCAGCAGGGCGTGAGGGGGTACGTCTGCGCAGGTGGGAGGCGGGTTCAGGCCGGAGTTCACTTCTCCGGCCAACCGGAGCAGCCCGCCGGGCGCCACCGTCAGGGACCCGTCAGCATGGGAACGCGCGCGTGCACGAATGATCGAGTTCCGTACGCTTGCCCAGCCGTCGCACCGATGGCCGGATCCAAGCCGTACGAAGGAGCACCCGCGATGGCCACCCCCACCCAGCCGAGTCGCCTGAGGGCATGGCTCCTGGAAGGCCAGACCGACCAGACGAAGCACCGGCCGGGCCATCTGCCGCAGGAGGCGCCGGGCGAGAGCGGAACGTCCGCGACCGCCGACCACGGGCGGCCGTGGTGGCGGGTGATGTGCCTGACGGGCCTCGACTACTTCTCGACCCTCGGCTACCAGCCGGGCATCGCGGCGCTCGCGGCCGGCCTGCTGTCGCCGCTGGCGACGATCGTGCTGGTGGTGCTGACGCTGCTGGGGGCGCTGCCGGTCTACCGGCGGGTCGCGGAGGAGAGCCCGCACGGCGAGGGGTCCATCGCAATGCTGGAGCGGCTGCTGTCGTTCTGGAAGGGCAAGCTGTTCGTCCTGACCCTGCTGGGCTTCGCGGCGACCGACTTCCTGATCACGATCACCCTGTCGGCGGCCGATGCGACCGCGCACCTGGTGGAGAACCCGCATCTGACCAGCACGCTCAACGGCCACCAGGTCCTGATCACCCTGATCATGATCGCCCTGCTCGGCGGTGTGTTCCTCAAGGGGTTCAGCGAGGCCATCGGGGTGGCCGTGGTCCTGGTCTTCTCGTACCTCGCGCTGAACGTCGTCGTCATCGGGAACGGCCTGTGGCAGGTCGTCAGCGAACCGCACGTCATCGGCGACTGGACGCAGGCACTGACCGCCGAGCACGGCAACCCGTTCATGATGATCGCCATCGCGCTCGTGGTCTTCCCCAAGCTGGCGCTCGGCCTGTCCGGGTTCGAGACCGGTGTCGCGGTCATGCCGCACGTCCAGGGCTCCCCGGAGGACACCGAGGAGAAGCCCGCGGGCCGGATCCGGGGCACGAAGAAGCTGCTGACCACGGCTGCCGTGATCATGAGCATCTTCCTCATCACCAGCAGCTTCGTCACCACGCTGCTGATCCCGCCCGCTGCGTTCCAGCCGGGCGGCGAGGCCAACGGGCGCGCCCTCGCGTACCTGGCCCACGAGAACCTGGGCTCCGCGTTCGGCACGGTCTACGACATCTCGACCATCCTCATCCTGTGGTTCGCGGGCGCCTCGGCCATGGCCGGTCTGCTGAACCTCATGCCGCGCTACCTGCCCCGCTACGGCATGGCCCCGCAGTGGGCCCGCGCCCTGCGGCCCATGGTCATCGTGTTCACCCTGGTCGCCTTCCTGGTGACCTGGCTCTTCGACGCCGACGTCGACGCGCAGGGCGGCGCGTACGCCACCGGTGTCCTCGTCCTGATCACCTCGGCGGCCGTCGCCGTGACCATCGCCGCCCGCCGGGCCGGGGAGCGCGGCTGGACGATCGCCTTCGGTGTGATCTCCGCGGTGTTCGTCTACACCACCGCGGTCAACGTCGCCGAGCGCCCCGACGGCGTGAAGATCGGCGCCTGCTTCATCGCCGGCATCATGGCCCTCTCCCTCCTGTCCCGTCTCGCCCGCGTCTTCGAGCTGCGCGTCACCCACGTGGAATTCGACGACATGGCCCAGCGGTTCATCCGCGACACCGCCAACCGCACGATCCGGTTCATCGCCAACGAGCCCGACAACCGGGACCTCGAGGAGTACCGGCAGAAGAAGGCGCAGATCCGCGCGGACAACGACATCCCGGCCGAGGACGACGTCATGTTCGTCGAGGTCACCGTCCTGGACGCGTCCGAGTTCGAATCCGGCATGCGCGTACGCGGCGAAGTCCTGCACGGCCGCTACCGCGTCCTGACCCTGGAGAGCTCCAGCATCCCCAACGCGCTCGCCGCGCTCCTTCTCCACGTACGCGACGAGACCGGCCAGCGCCCTCACATCTACTTCGAGTGGACCGAGGGCAACCCGATGGCCAACTTCTTCCGCTTCTTCCTCTTCGGCCAGGGCGAGGTGGCCCCCGTCACCCGTGAGGTCATCCGCGAGGCCGAACCCGACCGCAACCGCCGCCCCCACATCCACGCAGGCTGACACCGACCCCGGGAGCCGAGCAGCATCAGCAACCCGTCATGGTTCGCGGCTTCCGCATCAGGAACCCGTCAGCGGACCTACCCGGCCCCGCCCTCCCGGCGCTTGTATGGGCGGCGGCAGCAGACCGGATGAGGGGTGGGACGCAGTGCGGCACAGAGTCGTGGTCGGTGTGAGCGGGAGCTCCGGCAGCCTGACGGCCCTGCACCGGGCCGCCGGCGAGGCCCGGGTACGGGGTGCGGAGCTGTGGGTGGTCCTGGCCTGGCAGGGTCCGGGCGGGGACGTCGGGAGCCGCGGCCCGGCCGGCGCCGCGGTGCTGGCCGCCGCCCGGGCCGCGGCCGTGGAGCGGCTGCGGCTGGCCCTCGACACCGCGTTCGGCGCGGGCGGCCCGGGGGTGGTCCTCGAGGGCCACGCCGTACGGGCCACGGCCGGCGCGGCCCTCGTCGACGCGGTGGACGGCCCCGGGGACCTGCTCGTGGTGGGGACGGGGGCTCGCGGCGCGGTACGCCGCCTGCTGCGGCCCTCGGTGGCCCGCTACTGCCTGGCGCACGCACCCTGCCCCGTACTGACCGTGCCGCCGTCCCCGCTCCAGGCCGAACTCGACGCCGTCCACCGGCGCAACGTCTGGCGGCTGCCGCTGGACGCGCGCGAGCTCGCCGAATGAGCCGGACGAGCCGAACGAGCCGGACGAGAGATCCGGCGGCGCGCCCCGCCGCGGCTCCTATGCTTCGCGCAGTCGGTCACTACCCCCGCCAGGGCGCGAGCCCCCACTGCAGCGTGTGCTGAGCCCCCGGTTCGAGACGCACGCGGGCGGTGTCGCGGCGGAAGGCGTCGGGGCCGCAGCTCATCGGCTCCACGGCGACGCTCCGGCGCCGGTGCGGCTCGGGCAGGGTGTCGCCCGTGAACACCTGCACGAACTCCGCCCCTTCGCCGAGCCACAGATCGGTACCGTACGCGCCGTCCGGCTCGGCGAGGCGTACGACGGCACGCCCGTCCGCCTCCCGCCGCAGGTCCGTGAAGGCCGTGTCCAGCCGCTGCGGGCCGATGGGCCGCAGCGCGCCGAAGTCGTTGGGCGTCCCCGAGACCGGCTCGGACGCGACGGGCAGGCCGCGGTCGTCGGTGCGAAGCCAGGTCCGGGCGGGAACGGTGAGCAGCGTGTCGTCGACCGTGCGGGGGCCCACGGCGAGATACGGGTGCTGGCCGACTCCGTACGGTGCGGGGGTGTCGCCGACGTTCCGCGCGGTGATCGTGACCGTCATGCCGTGGCGGTCGAGTGCGTACTCCGCCCGCGCCACCAGGTGGAACGGGTAGCCGGGTTGCGGCCAGAGGGTGGTCGCCAGCACCACGCGGCTGTCCGCCTGCTCGACCGCCTGCCATGACGTCCAGCGCAGCAGACCGTGGATGGCATTGGCGTGTTCGATCTCGTTGACGGGCAGCTGCAGTTCCTGCCCCTGCCACCGGTAACGGCCGTCTCCGATCCGGTTGGGCCACGGCAGGAGGAGCTGTCCGCGTCCGCCCTCGATCGGGTCGTCGGCGTCGAAACCGTCGACGATCGGCCGCTCGGCGACGGCGTAGTCGCGCAGGGCGCCGCCCAACTCCACGACGACGGCGGTCTGCGGACCACAGGTCAGCCGGAACTGGGCACCCGTCCGATGCATGTTCGCCATCCTCGCCGGTGGTGGTGAGGGTTCGGGATCCCGCACACCGGGTGGTTCCATTCCATCACCGCCCGGATTGCGCCGCACCTCGGCCGGGCGTCCCCCGCGGTGGGCGCGCACGCGTCGGCCGGTCTCCCCCGCCGCCGTTGAGCCGTTCGGCTCGGGCAGAGCACTCCATCGGGGCAGCTGCAGTCGTGCCACCGGGCCTTTTCCGGGCCGCGGTGCTCTCGTTGTGGCGCGGACGCCGTGTCCCCGTCAGCACCCAGGGAGAGTGTCAGTGGAAGCCAGCAGCAGTGACCGTGGAACGCTGCTTGTTCCTCAGGTCCTCAAGGGGCAGAAGGCCCTGGTGACAGGGGCGAACTCCGGCATCGGCAAGGCCACCGCGATCGGCCTCGGTCGGGCGGGCGCCGACGTGGTCGTGAACTACGTCTCCGGGCAGGACGCCGCGGAAGAGGTGGTGCGGGAAATCGAGGGATTCGGAGTCCGCGCCTACGCGCACGAGGGTGACGTGTCGCAGGAGGACCAGGTCGTCGACATGGTGGCGCGGATGGTCGAGGAGTTCGGGACCATCGACGTCATGGTCGCGAACGCCGGCCTGCAGCGAGACGCCCCGGTCACGGACATGACCATGGCCCAGTGGAGCAAGGTACTGGACGTCAACCTCACCGGTCAGTTCCTGTGCGCCCGCGAGGCGGCCAAGGAATTCCTGCGCCGCGGCGTCGTGCCGGAGGTGTCCCGCTCCGCGGGGAAGATCATTTGCATGAGCTCGGTGCACCAGATCATCCCCTGGGCCGGGCACGTGAACTACGCCTCCTCCAAGGGCGGCGTACAGATGCTCATGACCACGCTCGCGCAGGAGCTCGCCCCGCACCGGATCCGGGTGAACGCCGTCGCTCCGGGTGCCATCCGCACGCCCATCAACCGCAGCGCCTGGGACACCCCCGAAGCCGAGGCGGACCTGCTGCGGCTCATCCCGTACCGCCGCGTCGGCGACCCCGAGGACATCGCGAACGCCGTGACCGTCCTTGCCTCCGACCTGCTCGACTACGTCGTGGGAACGACGATCTACGTGGACGGGGGCATGACCTTGTTTCCCGGGTTCGCCACCGGTGGCTGAGGCCCGCAGCCCGTCAGCCGTCCGGCACGAACTGCTAAGGCTCAGATGAACAGCGCGATCGCGATCATGGCGGACACCCCTCCGCAGCTGCTCCCTGCCCGCGAGCTCATGGCCTTCACCCTGGCCTCCCACATCCTGCTCGTGCCCTTCGGCGTGGCGCTGCCCGCCATCACCCTCCTGATGCACCACCGCGGGCTGCGCAAGGGCGACGCGGTCGCCCTGCTGCTCGCGCGGCGCTGGTCGGCGGTCATGGCCGTGCAGTTCGCCATCGGCATCGTCACCGGTACCGTGCTCTCCTTCGAGTTCGGCCTGCTGTGGCCGGGCCTGATGGGCAGGTGGGGCGATGTCTTCGGCCTCGGATTCGGGGTCGAGGCGTGGGCGTTCTTCCTCGAGGCGATCCTGATCGCCATCTACCTCTACGGCTGGCGCAGGCTGAAGCCGTGGACGCACTTCTGGCTGGGTGTGCCCCTGCCGCTGACGGCGCTCCTGGGGGCGTTCGGAATCATCGCCGCGAACTCCTGGATGAACACGCCGCGCGGCTTCTCGCTCGACGCGGACGGCAGCCCCGTGGACGTCGACGTCCGCAAGGCGATCTTCACGCCGATGTTCGGCCCCGAGTACTGGCACTTCGTGGCAGGTGTCGTCCTCACGGCGGGCTATGTCGTGGCCGGGGTGTACGCGGTCGGCTGGCTGCGCGGCCGGCGTGACCACTACCACCGGCTCGGCTTCACCCTGCCGTTCACCGTCGCCGCGATCCTCACCCCCGTGCAGTTCATGCTCGGGGACTCCATCGCCCGGTCCGTCTTCCACAAGCAGCCGATCAAGTTCGCCGCCATCGAGATCGTCTGGAAGACCGACACCCACGTACCCGAGTACATGTTCGGACGCCTGCATCCCGACGGGTCGGTCTCCGGCGGGATCAAGATCCCCCAACTGGACTCGATCCTCGCCGGTTTCAGCCCGGACACCCAGGTGACGGGCTTGTCCTCGGTCCCCGCGGGCGACCGCCCGACGGCGACCCAGGCGACGATCGCCCACTGGGCGTTCGACATCATGGTGACGATCGGAAGCCTGCTCGTCCTGCTCGCGCTCTGGTACGGCTGGTGCTGGCTGCGCCGCCGCGACCTGCCGCGCTCACCGTGGTTCTTCCGGTGCGCCGCGGTGGCCGGCGCGGCCTGCCTGGTGACGGTGGAATGCGGCTGGATCACCACCGAGGTGGGTCGCCAGCCCTGGATCGTCTACCAGAACATGCGGGTGTCCGAAGCCGTCACGGACACCCGGGCCTTCTCGTTGTGGGCGATGTTCGGAATCGTCGTCGTGGTCTACACGCTGATCTTCGGCACCTTCCTGGCCGTCCTGCTCAAGATGCGCACCCGTTGGCGGGCCGCCGATGAACAACTGGCCGACGCGCACGCCGCCGGCAGTCCGGAAGGCGACACCCCCTACGGGCCCCGCCGGACGACCGCCGCGGCCGCACCGGATCACGGCACTGCACGCGGTGACGGAGGAGGGCAATGATCCAGGACGTCGTGGCCTGGGTGCTGCTGGCCGCGGTGGCCGCCTACGCGTGTGCCGGCGGGACCGACTACGGAGCCGGGTTCTGGGATCTGTTCGCGGGCGGCGCCGAACGGGGCAAGCGGCCCCGGTGGCTGATCGACCACGCCATGGAGCCCGTCTGGGAGACGAACAACGTCTGGCTCATCTTCGTCCTGGTGATCATGTGGACGGGCTTTCCGGTCCTGTTCCAGACGATCTTCACGGCCATGTGGCTCCCCCTGGCGCTCGCGGCCGTCGGACTCGTCCTGCGCGGTGCGGGCTTCGCCCTCCGCAAGCCCATGACACGCCTCGCGCGCCGCAGGATCTACGGCGCCGCCTTCGCCGTGTCCTCCCTCCTGACACCCTTCTTCCTCGGAGCGGTGGTCGGCGGCCTGGCCACGGGCCGGGTCGCTCCGGGGACGGAGGCGTCCGCCGACGCCTGGGCCAACGGAACCTCCGTGCTCGCCGGGCTGCTCACCGTCGCCGCGACCGCCTTCCTGGGCTCGGTGTTCCTCACAGCCGACGCCCGCCGCTTCGACGCCCCCGACCTCGTCCGCTACTTCCGGCTGCGGGCCTGGTGCAGCCTCGGGGCCGTCGCGGTCCTGGCCGTCATCGGCCTCGCCGTCACCCACCACGACGCGCGCTACGTCTACGAGGGCCTCACCAGCGGCATCGGCCTGGCCCTCGTCCTGGTGGCCGTCGTCAGCGCCGTGGCCACCGCCGGACTGCTGTACCGCACGGCCACGGGCTGGGCGAGGATCACGGCGGTCGGCAGCGTCGCCCTGGTCGTGGTCGCCTGGGGGCTGGCCCAGCGGCCGTACCTCATCCCCACCTCGCTGACCGTGGACCAGGCGGCCGGGGCGCCGACGACACTGCGCTGGCTGCTCCTGGTCACGGTCATCGCGATGGTGCTCGTCGGGCCGCCGCTGGTCCTGCTCTACCGGCTGGACACCAGCGGCGCCCTGCAGCCTCTCGCCGAGAACGACCTGCGGCGCACGGCCGCGAACCGGGATCCGGGCAGCGCCCCGCCGTCCTGACCGTTCCCGGCGGACGGATGCGGTCGTCAGTACTGATGCGGCAAGGGGGCGATTCATGACCTGGCCCGGTCACGAACCGGTGATCGTGGTGGTGCTGGGCGTGTCGGGCGCCGGGAAGAGCGCCGTCGGCCGGGCCTTGGCCGACGCACTCGCGGTGCCGTTCCTGGAGGGCGACGACCTTCACCCCGCCTCGAACATCGCCAAGATGGCCGCCGGCCACTCCCTGGACGACGCGGACCGCGCCCCGTGGCTGCGTGCGCTCGCGGACCGGATACGGCAGTCCTCCCGGTCGGGCCGGCCGCTGGTCGTCGCCTGCTCGGCCCTCAAGCGCGCGTACCGCGACGAACTCCGCGGGGCCGCCCCGGGCGTCTGGTGCGTGTACCTGGCGGTGGACCGCGACACCGCCCGGAGCCGGGTCTCCCGGCGGACGGGCCACTTCATGCCGCTGCGCCTGGTCGACTCGCAGTTCGAGACGCTGGAACCGCTGGAACCGGACGAGCCCGGGGCGACCGTCGACGCCACCGCAGACCCCGAGGTCACCATGGCCCGGACGCGTCGCGCCGTCGCGGGCTTCGGCAGGGGGCCGGCCCGCTGAGGGATCAACCGCCCAGGAGTACGGCGATGTCCCCGGACCGCGGCACCGGACCGCCGGTACGGGTGACGGGCAGCAGCGTGCCGTCCGCACGCACCAGGAACAGCAGATGGTGTCCGGCCGGGACGGGTCCGTGGAGGCGGCGCGTGACGAGGCGGGCGCCCTGGTCGTAGCGGCGCGCGAGCTCCGCTCCGGTCAGCGCGGGGTCGAAGAGCACTTGGCCGCCGGTGTACGGGGCGACGACGCCCTGGGTGTCGGTCGCCGGCCCCAGGCGGTACACCGAGCCCTCGACGCTGCCCTGGAGGTTCATGGAGGCCAGGGCGTTGAAGTCGCTCTCGTCGGTGAGGAGCAGGACTCCGGTGAGGCCCTCCAGCTCGGCGCCCGAGCCGGTGGCCGCGGCGAACAGTTCCCCGGGGGCGAGTTCGAGCCCGGCGGCCCTGATCCGGTCCCGCTGCGCATCGTGCCCCGCCCACATGACGACCTCCAGCCCGGCCGACCGCAGGGCCAGTCCCAGATCGACCACCCAGGGATCACCGCCCACGAGCAGCGGCCGGGAGCGCGACGGGCGCACGACGCCCAGCCGTTTCGCGACCGGCACGGCGGTGAGCCCGTAGACCATGACGGTCGCCACGATCACCACGAACGTGGCGGGAAGGATCTTCGAGGCGCCGCCCACTCCCTCGTCGGCCAGCGTGGCCGAGAACGTCGAGGCGGTGGACGCGGCCACGATGCCGCGCGGCGCCATCCATCCCAGGAACCCCCGCTCCCCGCGCGTCAGATCCGTACCGAGCGACGCGACGGCCGCCACGAGCGGCCGGGTCACCAGGACGAGGACCGCGACGAGAGCCAGCGTCGGCAGCACCACATGGCGCAGCGATTGGGGACTGACGGTGGCCGAGATGGAGATGAACAGGAGGCCGATGACCAGGTGCACCAGGGTCTCGAAGAAGGGGTTGCGGGCGCCCGTGTCGGAGCCGGGCAGGTTCGCCACCGCCAGCCCCATCAGAACGGCGGCGATCAGCCCCGTGTCGTCCCGGATCACATTGCAGGCCGCCGCGACACCGATCACCGCGGCCAGCTGGACCGTGGTGCCCAGCACCGCCCCCGGCCGCAGCCTGCGCAGCAGCTTGAGCACCACGGTCCCCACGATGCCGCCGGCCACGCCCACCGCGACACTGGTGGTGAACTGCACCACCTTGCTGCCGAAGCCGCTGCTGTTCCCGGCCAGCACGCCGTGGAAGACGAGGGCCCCCAGGATGGCTCCCACCGGGTCGATGAGCGTGCCCTCCCAGATGAGGACGTGCTGCAGCCGTTCCGTGGGACGTACGAAGTTGAGCAGCGGTCCGACGACCGTGGGGCCGGACACGATCAGGATGGCCCCGAGCATCACGGCCGCACCGCCCGACATCCCCAGCAGAACGGCCGCGAGCAGCGCCGCCGATCCCGCGGTGAGCAGCCCGCCGAGCCAGATCAGCCGCACCACGACCCGGCGGGTGTGCGCCCTGAACCGCTTCAGGTCCAGGCCGAGCCCGGCGTCGTAGAGGATCACCGCGACGGCCAGCGAGACCAGCGGGGAGAAGGCGGCTCCGAGCAGCTTCTCGGGGTTCACGTCGTCGGTCAGCGCGCCGGCGGTGAATCCGACCGGCAGCAGGACGATCAACGCGGGGATGCGCAGCCGGCTTGCCAGCAGCTGGGAGCCCACGGCCAGGACGACGATCAGTCCGAGGCCCGTGAACACCTGGTCCTGCGACAGGGCGGCGGCTGCGTTCACGGCCCGGCCCGCCGGTTCCGGTGCGCGCTGACACGCTGCCACATCGCCCGCTGGACCTTGAGCGTCCCGGTTCCGACCAGGATCAGTACGACGATGTTGAGCAGCAGTTGGAGCAGGGATCCCCAGGCCTCGTCCCAGCTGGCGAACGCGCACGAGACCCCGATGTCGGCTGCCGCCGGAATGGTGGTGACCGAGATGAAGACGCCGAGCAGTGCGCTGGTGCGGGCTTCGGCGAGCGAGACGATGCCCACGATCCCCGCGAGTACGGCCACGACGACCGAGAAGAAGTTGGGGGTGTTGATCAGGTTCGACACCGGCCTGATCCCGAGGTCGAAGGCTTCCGGCTGGAGGGCGAAGCCGCGGACGAGCAGGCCGAACAGGAAGGTGGCGGCCACGGCCAGCGCAAAGCCCACGAGCAGCGCCACGAGGCCCTGCCGGATGGGCGGCCGGGAACCGTGGTCGATGCCCAGGGCGACGCTGGTGACGGCTGCGTACTCCGGACCGACCACCATGGCCGCGACGATGAGGATCTGCGAGTTGGTGATGATGCCGACCGCACCGATGACACCGGCGATGACCATGAAGAGGTAGAAGCTCGGGGGGTACCGTCCCGCGGCCCGGATCCGGGCCTCCACCTGCTCCCATACCGGCACGCGCAGCCGGGACCCGAGCACCGCGGCCCCCGCTCTGGCCGCGTGATCGGAAAAGGCCGTGTCGATCGGGTCGAGGACGATGGACCCCCGGCGTTCGAGTCCGAGGTCCCGCAGCCCGCGCAGTACCTCGTTCGCGACTCCGGTGAGGACATCGCACACGATGGCGTCTCCGTCGGGGTTCCGTACGCTGTCGGGCTGCAGGGAGAGGTTGAGGACGCACGGCTGGGCGCTCAGCAGGGTCATGACACGACCCGTGAGGTCCGGCGGGCTCACGACCCGGACGTGCAGCATGTCCAAGCGAATCTCCGCGTGTGAGGGGGAGGAGCACGGGTGCGTCGGGCCCGGACAGGCCGCTCGTCCATTAACGCGGCGGCCGGGGGGCTCGGCAAATCGGATGCGGCCGGGCGACCGTCTCAGCGCGCGCCGGCAGCGGGTGTGCCGGATGGTGAGGACATGGGTACGCCCGACGGGATGAGCGAGGCCGGCTTCCGGTCGCTCTATCGTGAACTGCGCAGGACGGCACCCGGTGGTGCCGCACCCCTGGGAGCTCTGGGCACCCTCACCCCCGCACAGACGCTGGCAGCCGTCCACGAAGTCCGCTCCGGCCGCACGGTCTCGCTCGCCGCACCCGTGAACACCCGCCCGGGTCCGGACAACGCCGAACCTGCGGAGCACCGGCTCACCGCGCCCGTCGGCGGCGTCCCGGACCCGGGCGGCCTGCAGTTCGCCCGGGACCGCATCGCCATGAACATCCACGGCGACGTCGACAGCCACATCGACGCGCTCTGCCACGTCATCTACGGGGGCACCCTGCACGGCGGCGTTCCTGCGGCGGACGTACTCTCCCCGGACGGAGCCGGGGCCCTGTCCATCGACCTGGCCCGCGACGGCATCGTGGGCCGGGGAGTGCTCCTGGACATCCCGCGCCTGCACGGCACCCGCTGGCTGGAGCCGGGATCGCACGTGACCGCCGAGGACCTTGCCGCCGCCGAGGCGCGGCAGGGGCTGCGGGTCGGCAGGGGCGACATCCTCCTCGTACGCGTCGGGCACCGGCGAAGGCGTGAGGAGCTCGGCGCCTGGGACTCGGCCGGTGCGCGGGCCGGACTCCACCCGACCGCCCTGCGCTTTCTGGCCGACCGTCAGGTGGCCGTACTCGGCAGTGACGGCAACAACGACACGGCGCCCAGTGCCGCGCAGGGCGTCGCGTTCCCGGTGCACGTACTCGCCATCCACGCCATGGGGCTGCACCTGCTCGACTACCTGCAGTTCGAGGAACTGGCCCCCCTCTGCGAACGGGAGGACCGCTGGTCGTTCCTTTGCGTGATCGCACCACTACGGCTGCCCGCGGCGACCGGTTCTCCCGTCAATCCCATCGCGATCCTGTGACCGGCCGGGCATCCCGGCGTTCCGGCCGGCCCGAGTCGCTGGGCATCCCCGCCGGAGCTACGTTGTAGATGCGATACGGACCCCGACTCACCCGACAGGAGCAGTCATGCTCCGGGGAGGTGGCCCGCATGACCGAGGCGCGGGAGTACGACGTCATCATCATCGGCACGGGGGCCGGCGGCGGCACACTCGCCCACCGCCTGGCGCCCACAGGCAAGCGGATCCTCCTCCTCGAGCGCGGCGACTACCTGCCACGTGAACGGGACAACTGGGACTCGACCCAGGTCTTCGTCAAAGGGAAGTACCGCGCACCGGAGTTTTGGTACGACAAGCACGGAGACCGGTTCCCGCCCGAGGTGAACTACTACGTCGGCGGGAACACCAAGTTCTACGGCGCCGCGCTCTTCCGGATGCGCCCCGAGGACTTCGGCGAAATCCGCCACCATGACGGCGTCTCTCCCGCCTGGCCGCTGGACTACGGCGACCTGGAGCCGTACTACACGCAGGCCGAGCACCTCTACCTCGTCCACGGCCGGCACGGCGAGGACCCCACCGAGGGGCCGGCCAGCGCCCAGTACGCGTACGGGCCCGTGCAACACGAGCCGCGCATCCAGCAGTTGAGCGACGATCTGGAGAAGCAGGGCCTGCACCCCTTCCACCTCCCGATCGGGGTGAACCTCGTCCAGGACGACCGGGGGCGGGCAGCGCACGGCAGCCCCTGCATCCGCTGCGACCGCGTCGACGGCTTCCCCTGCCTGGTCGGCGCGAAGTCGGACGCCCAGGTCATCTGCGTGGACCCGGCCCTGGAACACGCCAACGTCGAGCTGATCACGCACGCCGACGTGCGCCGGCTCGAGACGGACGCCACCGGGCGGAGTGTCACCTCGGTCGTCGCGGAACTGGAGGACGGAACCGTCCGGTTCGCCGCCGGTATCGTGGTGGTGGCCTGCGGGGCCGTCAACTCCTCCGTCCTGTTGCTGCGTTCGGCCGACGACAGGCACCCTCAGGGCCTGGCCAACAGCTCGGACGTGGTCGGCCGGCACTACATGCGGCACAACAACCTGGCCCTGATGGCGGTGTCCAAGGAGCCGAACGACACCAAGTTCCAGAAGACGCTGGCACTGCACGACTGGTACCTGGGCAGCGACGACTGGGACTACCCTCTCGGCGGCATCCAGATGCTCGGCAAGTCCGACGCCGAGCAGATCCACGGCGAGGCACCCCGCTGGGCCGGTGCCGTCACCCCGGACATGCCTTTCGAGGTGCTCGCCCACCACGCGGTCGACTTCTGGCTGTGCGGCGAGGACCTGCCGGCCCCCGGCAACCGCGTCACCCTCGACACGGACGGCGGGATCCACCTCGCCCTCGACGAGAAGAACAACATCGCCGGGCTGAAGCGGCTGCGGCACAAACTGCAGGGCATGCTCGGCCACCTGGGCATGCACGAACACCATCTGCTCTCGCACAGCATCTACCTGCACAAGGGCATGCCCATCGGCGCCACGGCGCATCAGGCCGGCACCGTCCGCTTCGGCCGCGACCCGCAGACTTCCGCGCTCGACGTGAACTGCAAGGCCCACGACCTCGACAACCTCTACGTCGTCGACACGAGCTTCTTCCCGAGCATCGGCGCGGTCAATCCCTCGCTGACGGCCATCGCCAACGCCCTGCGCGTCGGAGACCACCTCGCGGAGCGACTGCAGTGACCGGGACCCGGGCGGACCACCGCTGAGGCTTCCCGAGGAGGAGAATCATGGAACGCTACCCGCCCATCGCCGACCACGGACTCGTGGGGGACCTGCAGACCACAGCTCTGGTGTCGTCCAGGGGAGTGGTCGACTGGTTCGCGGCGCCACGGTTCGACTCCCCCAGCATCTTCGCGGCGCTGCTCGACCACGACAAGGGCGGACACTTCCTGCTCGCGCCGGAACACGACGAAGGGACGTGGAGACAGCTCTACTACCCGGACACCGCGATCGTGGTGACCCGGTTCATGTCCCCCGACGGGGTCGGCGAGACCGTCGACTACATGCCGGTCCTCCAGGGCCGCACCGCAACCGACCGGCACACCCTGGTGCGTGTGATCCGCGCGGTGCGCGGCACGGTGCGCTTCTCCCTCGAATGCCGGCCCCGCTTCGACTACGCGCGGGCACCCCACCAACTCGACCTGGCAGAGCGCACGGCGACCTTCCGGGCACCGGGGGCCTCGGCGTTCCTGCAGGCCACGTTCCCGCTCGAACGCGACGGTCAGGACGTCCGGGCCTCCATCACGCTCAACGCGGGTGAGGCGGAGGCAGCGGTGTTCACCACCGGCGGGGAGGGCAGCGCCGCGCCGCCGCCGCCGGAGCGCGAGAGGATCACCGAGGAGCTCTGGGAACAGGTCGACTACTGGCAGAAGTGGGTGCGCACGTCGCGCTACCACGGCCGCTGGGCGGAGATGGTGTACCGCTCGGCCATCACGCTCAAGCTGCTCACGTACGCTCCCTCCGGCGCGCCGGTCGCCGCCGCGACCATGGGTCTTCCCGAGCAGGTCGGCGGCGAGCGCAACTGGGACTACCGCTACACCTGGGTACGGGACGGCTCCCTGTCGGTACGGGCCCTGCTCGACCTCGGCTTCGTTGAGGAGGCGACCGCCTTCACCCACTGGCTGGGTGACCGCCTGCGCGCCCACGAGGGCCGGGACGGCGAGCCCCTCCAGATCATGTACCGGGTCGACGGTGACCCCAACCTGACCGAGGAGGTCCTCGAGCACTTCGAGGGCTACCGGGGCTCGTACCCCGTACGGGCCGGGAACGCGGCCATGGACCAGTTGCAGCTCGACATCTACGGCGAGGCGCTGTACGCCTTGTCCGAGGCCAAGGAGGTCGTCGTACAGGCCGACTACCAGGGATGGAAGGCCCTGTCGCGGGCCCTGGACTGGCTCGCCGACTCCTGGGACCGGCCCGACGAGGGCATCTGGGAGACCCGGGGAGGCCGCCAGGACTTCACCTACAGCCGCGTGATGTGCTGGGCCGCCTTCGACCGCGGGCTCAAGCTCGCCACCGAGTTCAGCCGCCCGGCCAACACCGCCCTGTGGACCAAGGCCCGCGACGACGTCCTCGAACAGGTCATGGAGCGCGGCTGGAGCGACAAGGAGCATTCCCTGATCCAGCACTACGGCAGCCACGTCCTCGACGCCTCGCTGCTGCTGGTCCCCCGGGTCGGACTCCTCGCGCCGAAGAGCCCGAGCTGGCTGTCCACCCTCGACGCCATGGACCGTGTCCTGGTGTCCGACAGCCTCGTCTACCGGTACGACCCCCAGGCCTCCCCCGACGGACTGCGCGGTTCGGAGGGGACGTTCAGCCTCTGTACGTTCCTCTACGTGGACGCCCTCGCCCGCGCGGGACGGCTGCCGCAGGCCCGCTACACCTTCGAGAAGATGCACACGTACGCCAACCACGTCGGTCTGTTCGCCGAGGAGATCGGCCCCAGCGGCGAGCAACTCGGCAACTTCCCGCAGGCCTTCACCCACCTGTCGCTCATCATGGCCGCGACCACTCTGAACGAGGCGCTCGACGCCATCCGGCGCTGAACCCGCAGCCGTTCCCGCCGGCACGGCGGCCTGGTCCCGGGCAACCGGCTGCTCTACCGTCGCCATCGGGCCCACTGCCCGGAGGCTCACCGGTCGACCCGCTCAGGAGACACACATGCGGATGCTGATCAACAGTCCCGAGACCGTCGTCGCCGATGCGCTGCGGGGGATGGCGGCCGCGCATCCCGAGCTGGACGTCGACGTCGAACGGCGGGTCGTCGTACGGCGGGACGCGCGGGGCGGCGGCAGGGTCGGGGTGGTGTCCGGGGGCGGGTCCGGGCACGAGCCGCTGCATGCCGGGTTCGTGGGGTACGGGATGCTGTCGGCCGCGTGCCCCGGGGAGGTGTTCACCTCGCCGGTGCCCGACCAGATGCTGCGGGCGGCCTCGGCCACTGACTCCGGGCAGGGGGTGCTGTTCGTCGTCAAGAACTACACCGGCGACGTGCTGAACTTCGAGATGGCCGCCGAACTCGCCGAGGAGGACGGCCTGCGGGTCGAGCGGGTACTCGTGAACGACGACGTGGCCGTCACCGACAGCCTGTACACGGCGGGGCGGCGCGGCACCGGGGCGACGCTGTTCGTCGAGAAGATCGCCGGCGCCGCCGCCGAGGAGGGCGCCCCGCTGGAGCGGGTCGCGGCGCTCGCGCGGCAGGTGAACGCGTCCTCCCGCAGTTTCGGGGTGGCGCTCAGCGCGTGCACGACCCCGGCGAAGGGCAGTCCGACGTTCGACCTGCCCGACGGGGAGCTGGAGTTGGGCATCGGCATCCACGGCGAGCCAGGCCGTGAGCGGCGGGCCATGATGCCGGCGCGGGAGATCGCGGAGATCGCGGTGGGCGCCGCGCTGGAGGAGCTGGCGGGGGTCGGTCCGGCGGACGGGCCGGTGCTGGCGCTGGTCAACGGCATGGGGGCGACACCGCTGCTGGAGCTGTACGGATTCCACGCGGAAGTGGCCCGGGTGCTGGCGGAGCGCAGGGTGCCGGTGGCACGGACTCTGGTCGGTAACTACGTCACCTCCCTGGACATGGCGGGGTGTTCGGTGACGTTCTGTCGCGTGGACGAGGAACTGCTGCGGCTGTGGGACGCGCCGGTGCGGACCGCGGCGCTGCGGTGGGGCTGCTGAGAAGGTGAGCGGACGAGGTGAGGAGACGGAATTGCGTGACGCGGAATTCTTCCAACGCTGGATGACGGCCGCCGGGGCCGCGGTGGAGCGCGAGGCGGACCGGCTGACCGAGCTCGACTCCCCCATCGGGGACGCCGACCACGGGAGCAATATGCTGCGCGGCTTCACTGCTGTACGAGCGGCCCTGGAGGCGGAGCCCGCCGCGACACCCGGGGCGGTGCTGCAGCTGGCCGGGCGGACGCTGATCTCGACGGTCGGCGGCGCGTCGGGCCCGCTGTACGGGACGCTGCTGCGGCGCACGGGCAAGGAACTCGGGGAGGCCGCCGAGGTCTCCGACGAGGATGTACGCAGGGCCCTGTATGCGGGGGTGGGCGCGGTGGCACAGCTGGGCGGGGCGGCGCCGGGCGACAAGACGATGCTGGACGCGCTGGTGGCGGGGGTGGCGGCGCTGAGCACCTCGTACCGGGCGGCGGCGGACGCGGCGGAGGGCGGCGCACGGGCGACGGTGCCGATGCTGGCGCGCAAGGGGCGGGCCAGCTACCTGGGCGAGCGGAGCATCGGGCACCAGGACCCGGGGGCGACCTCGGCGGCCCTGCTGCTGGCGGCTCTCGCGGACACGGCCGGTGCGGCGGACACGGCGGACGCCGCATGAGCGCGCCGGCGGTGGTCGGGATCGTACTGGTGTCGCACAGCGCGGTGGTCGCGGCGTCCGTGGCGGACCTGGCACGGGGCCTGGCGGCGGGCGGGCCGGTCGTCCCGGTGGCGGCGGCTGGCGGCACCGCGGACGGCGGCCTCGGCACGAGCGCGGAGCGCGTCGTGGCGGCCGCGCACGAGGTGGACCAGGGGGCCGGGGTCGCGCTGCTGGCGGACCTGGGCAGCTCGGTGCTGACGGTGAAGACGCTGCTGTTGGAGGACGAACTGCCGCCGGGGGCCCGGCTGCTGGACGCGCCGTTCCTGGAGGGCGCGGTGGCGGCGGTGGTCGCCGCCTCCGCGGGCGCCCCCCTGGACGCCGTGGCCGCGGCCGCAGAGGAGGCCTACACCTACCGCAAGACCTGACCGGCAGGCGGGCGGGCCCGTCAGCGGCGGCGGAGGGATTCGATTTCGCGGCGGTCGCGCTTCGTCGGGCGGCCGGTGCCGCGGTCGCGGACGCCGACCACCTCGGCCTCGATGCGCGTCGGCGCGGGCGGGCTGTTGTCGACGAAGCATTCCGCGGCCACCGGCGCACCGACCCGCTTCGTCACCGGCCGCTTGACCACGACGATGCGCTCACGCCCCGCGTGGAACAGCCGTACCTCATCCCCCGCCCGCACCGCCTGCGCCGGCTTCGCGCGCTCGCCGTTGACCTTCACATGGCCCGCCCTGCAGGCGGTCGCCGCGACCGAGCGGGTCTTCGTCAGGCGGACCGACCAGATCCAGGCGTCCACCCGCGCCGTTCCCGTTTCCGCGCCCGTTCCCGTTGCTTCATCAGCCATGCCAAGACTTTAGCGAGCGGTCCCGGCCGAAACGGAATGGATTTCGGCAGATTCGCCAAAGGTATGGCATCTGCCATGTACATCATCCCAATGGAATTGCAAATGCGGGACGCGTGCCCCTACCTTGTCGCACATGCAGTCCTACACCATCGGACAGGCGGCGCGTCTGCTGGGCGTCAGCCCGGACACCGCCCGCCGCTGGGCCGACGCCGGCCGGGTCGCGACCCATCGCGACGACGCCGGCCGGCGACTGATCGACGGCCGCGACCTGGCCGCCTTCTCCGTAGAGGTGGGACAGGGCGCCCACACCGAGGACGACGAGCCGTACACCTCGGCCCGCAACGCCTTCCCCGGCATCGTCACCGCCGTGAAGCTCGGAGACGTGGCCGCCCAGGTCGAGATCCAGGCAGGTCCCCACCGCCTGGTCTCCCTCCTCACCCGTGAGGCCGTCGAGGAGCTCGGACTGGAGGTCGGCATGCAGGCCACCGCCCGCGTGAAGTCCACCAGTGTGCACATCGACCGCACCTGACCCGTCCAGCACCAGTACGCGTCCCCACCCGCTCCGCCCGTCACCGGCGCGGGTCACCACCGCGCGGTCCCGGCACCCGGCCGGCCGCCGACCCGACCGAGGAGCACCCGCTCATGTCCCCGATCCTGAACCGCCGCAGCGCCGTTGCCGCCGCGCTGACCGCCGCCCTCCTCGTACCCGCGCTGTCCGCCTGCGGCAGCAGCGACAAGAAGGCCGCCGCCGACGCCGGCGCTCCGGCTTCCGCCGAGCCCAAGGCCGCGAACCTCACCGTCCTCGCCGCCTCCTCCCTCACCGACGTCTTCAAGACCGCGGGTGCCGCGTACGAGAAGGCGCACCCGGGCACGAAGATCACCTTCTCCTTCGCCGGTTCCCAGGAGCTCGCCGCCCAGGTGAAGCAGGGAGCCCCGGCCGACGCGCTGGTCACCGCCGACACCAAGACGATGGACGGCCTCAAGGCCGAGACCGGCGACGCGTCGATCATCGCCAAGAACCGCCTGGTCATCGCGGCCGGCAAGGGCAACCCGTTCAAGGTCGACGAGCTGAAGGACCTGGCCGACAGCAAGATCAAGGTCGTGCTCGCCGCGCCCGAGGTCCCGGTCGGCCGCTACAGCAAGCAGATCCTCGACGCCCAGAAGATCGAGGTGAAGCCGGTCTCCCAGGAGCCCAACGTCCGCGCCGTGCTGAGCAAGGTCGAGCTCGGTGAGGCCGACGCCGGCCTCGTCTACAAGACCGACACCCTCAAGTCCGGTGACAAGGTCTCCGTCGTGGACATCCCGGACGCCGAGAACGCCGTGGCCTCCTACCCGGCCGCCGCCCTCAAGGCGTCCAAGAACGCCGACGCCGCCGCCGCGTTCGTGGCCTGGCTGAGCACCCCCGAGGCGCAGAAGATCCTCCAGGACGCGGGCTTCCAGAAGGCGTAACCGGCGCCGCGGCAACAGAAGCAGCAGCCGCAGCCGCAGCCGCAGCCGCAAATGATCGAAAGGGACTGCCTGGTCCGGGGGGACAGGCGGTCCCTTTCGGCGTCTCGCCCGCCAGGCCCCCCGTACCCGTCCCCCGTAGGCTCCAGCCAGGAATCCACATGAGCAGACACCGCACCCGCACCCGGCCCCCCGTGACCCTGGCGCTCCCCGCGCTGCTCGCCGTCGCGTTCCTGCTGCTGCCCCTCATCGGCATCCTCACCCGCACCGAGTGGGGCGAAGTCGGCGCCCACCTCACCAGCCCCGGTGTGGTCGAGGCCCTGCGCCTCTCGCTGCTCGTGTCCCTGTGGGCCCTCGGTCTCTCGCTCGTCCTCGGCGTGCCGCTCGCCTGGCTGCTGGCCCGTGTCCCGTTCAAGGGCAAGGCCTTCGTCCGCTCGCTGGTGCTGCTCCCGATGGTGCTTCCACCCACCGTCGGCGGTGTGGCGCTGCTGCTGGGCTTCGGCCGGCGCGGACTGCTCGGGCCCTGGCTCGAGGGCACGTTCGGCATCACGCTGCCCTTCCACACGTCAGGCGCCGTCGTCGCGGCCACCTTCGTCGCCATGCCGTTCCTCGTGATCAGCCTGGAGGGCGCGCTCGGCGGGCTCAAGCAGAGCTACGAGGAGACCGCCGCCTCCCTCGGCGCCTCGCCGGTGCGGGTGTTCTTCACCGTGACGCTGCCGATGGTGGCGCCCGGCCTGATCGCGGGCGCCGCGCTCACCTGGGCCCGTGCGCTGGGCGAGTTCGGCGCGACGATCACCTTCGCCGGCAACCTGCCCGGCACCACCCAGACACTGCCGCTCCAGGTCTACCTGCTGCTCCAGGACCAGCCTGAAGCCGCCACCTCCGTGTCCCTGCTGCTGCTCGTGATCGCCATGGCGGTACTGATCGCCCTGCGCGGCCGCTGGACCGGCACCCCGGTCGCCCGTACGCCCGCAGAGGCTCCGCAGCTGTCGGACGAGGCGGCCGCCGCGGTCCTCGAGGCCGAGCGGACGCCGACAGCCCCGGTACCGGCCGGTCCGGCCTCCGAGGAGCCCGCCGCCGGCGACCTGGCCTCCGGCCCGCCCGGCGCCCCCCACGACGACGGCCGCTGGCCCCTGCACGCCGTCGTCACCGGCTTCAACGAGCTCACCCTCGACGCCGAACCCGGCACCACCATCGCCGTCGTCGGCGAGAACGGCGCCGGCAAGACCACCCTGCTGCGCGCCCTCCTCGGCCTCACCCCGCGCGCCCACGCCGAACTCCGGCTCGGCGACGCCGACGTCACCGCGCTGGCCCCGCACAACCGCCAGGTGGCCTGGGTACCGCAGGACGGCGCACTGTTCCCGCACCTGAACGCGCTGGCCAACACCGCGTACGGGCTGCGTGCCCGCCGGGTGCCGCGCGCCGAGGCCCGCCGCGAGGCGCAGCAGTGGCTGGACCGGCTCGGCGTCGGCCACCTCGCCCACCGCAAGCCCGCCCAGCTGTCCGGAGGCCAGGCCCAGCGCGTCGCCCTGGCCCGCGCCCTGGCCGCCCGGCCCCGCCTGCTGCTCCTCGACGAGCCGCTCGCCGCCCTCGACCAGACCACCCGGGCGCATGTGCGGCACACCCTGCGCACGCACCTGGCCGGTTTCGGCGGGGTCTGCCTCATCGTCACGCACGACCCCGTCGAGGCGGTGTCGCTGGCCGACCGGGTCCTCGTGCTCGCCGACGGGCGCACCCTCCAGGACGCCCCGCCCTCCGAGGTCACCCGCCACCCCCGCTCCCCCTGGGTGGCCCGGATGCTCGGCCGCAACGCCTGGCCCGGCACGGCGTCGGCCGACGGGCTCGTACTCGCCGCCGGGGGCCGGCTGGTGGCGGCGGAGGCGCTGCCCGAGGGGTCCCGGGCGCTGGCGATCATCGGCCCCGAGGCGGTGTCCGTGCACCGCGACCGCCCGGCGGGCAGTCCGCGCAACGTCTGGCAGGGCTCCGTACGGGAGATCACCGCGGTCGGCAGCCGGCTGCGCGTGCTCGTCGGCTCGGCGGAGGCCCCCGACCTGGTCGCGGAGATCACCCCGGAGGCCGCGGCCGAACTGGGCCTGGCCGACGGTTCGAAGGTGTGGACCAGCGTGAAGGCGACCGAGGTCACGCTGGTGGAGCTCTAGAAGGTCTGCCGAACGGCGATCCAGTCCCCCGGGGCGAAGGCGTCCACGCCCACCAGGGTCCGTCCGGTGCGCGGTGCCGCGACGGACAGCACGCCCTCGGAGCGGCCGGCCGTGAAGGCCGGGGCGCCGAGGGTGATCACGGCGGCCCGCTTCCCGGTGGTGCGCCGGAAATCGGCGAGCAGGTGCGCCGTCAGGGCCGTTTCCTTGCGGTCGACGGTGTCCGGCGCGTCCGCCTGTACGACGGCCAGCGCGCCCGTGGCCGGATCCCGGGCGGCGGCCGCCAGAGCCCTGTGCAGGGCCCGCATCCGGTACAGACCGCCGCCGCCCAAGGTGGGCCTGGTGGTGTCGAGCGGCAGAAACCGTACGCCGCGGTGCACGAACTCCGGGCGGTCGGCGCCGGTCAGCACGAAGTCGGCCCCCGCGTCCGCGGTCCCCGCCCCGCTCCCCCCGGCCGGCTCGACGGCGAACCGCCAGGGCCGCGCCCGGACCCCGGACTCGGTGGCCACGATCGGATCCCGGACCACGGGCACTGCGGCGGGCCCCGTGGGCGGGGTCCGGGCGCCGAGCGAGTCGAAGGCCAGCCGTCCGGGGCCCGTCCCCCCGACCGCCGAAAGCCGGGTCACGCTGAGCGGCGGCTCGGCGGTTGCCGGGAGCGCAAGGGTGAGCTCCCGCCAGCCGGTCCAGTCCACGGCGGGCCCGCGCACCGTGACGGCGGCCCCGTCGGCGTCGGCCAGCTCCACCGCGGGCCGGGCCCCCGAGCCGTCGCCGCCGACCCAGAGCGTGAGCGAACGGGCGAGCTCCGGGACGGGGAGGGGCCGGGGCGGTGCGGCGCTGCCCTGGGCGGCGGGCCCGCGCAGGTCCAGGGCGAGCCCCGCACCGGGGTGCCCCTCGGCCGCGGAGGCGCCCGGTCCGGTCCAGTCGGCCACGTCGGCCAGATCGGTGAGCGGGAGCGTCACCAGCCCGACGCCCAGGGGGAGTTCGACGGTGAGGCCGGAGGCGGCGCCGGGCACGCCGGCGGTATCGGGCGCGCCTACGACGCCGAGCGTCCCGGCGCCGCCGGGCATGACGGCCCCGCCGGGCCTGCCGGCCCCGCCGGGCCTGCCGGCCCCGCCGGGCGTGACGGCCCCGCCGGGCATGTCGGCCCCGCCGGGCATGTCGGCGGCAGCAAGCCTGCCGGCGCCGCCGAGCCTGCCGGCGCCGCCGAGCCTGCCGGCGGCACCAAGCCTGCCAGCGGCACCGGGCCTGCCCGCGCGATCAGGCGTACCCGCAGTGCCGCGTGGACCGGAGGCAGCATCAGAGCCTCCGGGAGATCCTGCATGGCCGGGAGGCCTGGGCGCCCCAAAGGCCTTGGCAGCCCCGGAAGACCCGGGCGTTCCGGATACCCCTGAGGGCCCGGGCGCTCTGGCAGCCCCGGGGGGCCCGGGCGCTCTGGCAGCACCAGAAGCCCCGGAGACCCCGCCGCCTGAGGGCCCGGGTGCTCTGGCAGCCCCGGGGGACCCAGGCGCTCTGGCAGCACCAGCAGCCCCGGAGACCCCGCCGCCTGAGGGCCCGGGTGCTCTGGCAGCCCCGGGGGGCCCAGGCGCTCTGGCAGCACCAGAAGCCCCGGAGACCCCGCCGCCTGAGGGCCCGGGTGCTCTGGCAGCCCCGGGGGGCCCAGGCGCTCTGGCAGCACCAGAAGCCGCGGAGACCACAAAAGCCCCGGAGACCCCGCTAGCTCCGGAAGCCCTGGAGACCCCGCCAGCCCTGGAAGCCCCTGAGACCCCGGGAGCCCCGGGAGCCCCAAAAGCCCCGGAAGCCCTGTAGACCCCAAAAGACCCAACAGCCCTGGGAGCCCCAGAGACCCCGCCAGCCCCAAAAACCCTGGCAGCCCCAGAGACCCCGCCAGCCCCAAAAACCCTGGGAGCCCCACCCGTCCGGACCGTCGCGCGGAGGCGGCCCGTGGCCTGTGGGACGAGGGCGGTGACGGTGAAGCCCCCGCGTCCGTCATCGGTGACGCGCCACCGCGACCGGTCGAACTCCAGGGCCACGTCGCGGGGTTCCACGACGGCGGCCGCGCCCTGCGCGTCGTACCCGGTCAGCCTGAATCCCGCGCTCTCCCCCTGCTCCGCGAGTCCGATCCGGGCCTGCGTGGGCCGGATCCGGGTCAGCGGGCCGAGGACCTCGAGCGGGAGCGCGCCGTGCGCCGTCGTGCGCCGGGCGTGCGCCGTCGCACGGCCGGGGCGCACGGCGTGGAACACCCCGGCGGAGTCGACCGTGCCGGCCCCGTCGGCCGACCACACCGGCGAGCCCTGCGCCAGGCCGAGCAGCGCGTCGTACCCGGTGGCCGTGAGGGTCCGGGTGAGCCTGGGGAAGACCCGGGTGAGGTCCTCCGTGGTGCCGCCGACGGGTTCGACCCGGTAGCCGGCGGTCCGGCCGGAGCCCGCCGGGGCCGTGAGGACGAGCCCGTTGGCCACGGACCGCAGCCGCCCGTCCGACGGGGAGTTCTCCAGCGCGAGCGCCGTCGCCCCGCTCAGGCCGGCGAGCAGGGTCGAGGAGCCGCCGCCGTCGAGGTTCAGGGCCTCGTACGCGCCGAGCCGGTGCATCAGGGCGCCCAGCGCGGTCAGGGTGAGACCGCCGCTGTCCCGCTGGCGGCCGTCCACCGTGAGGATCCGCAGCCGCCGCCCGTCGCGCGAGAACCCGACGGCCGTGCGCGGGGCGGCGGTGTTGTTCGGTTCGCCGTCGTGGTTCTGCGGGACGCCGGCCACGACGAGGGCCTCGCGCCCGCCGACGGCCGCTGCCGGGACCGGTCCGGCGTCCGGGAGGGCCCGGGCGGCGACGGCCACGGCGTCCCCGGGGCGCAGGGCGGCGAGTTCGGCAGCTGCCGCACCGCCGGTGGCGCTCAGCACGGTGGTGCCGGGTGCGGGGTGCTCCCGGCGGGCGGGGCTGCGTACCGGCGGGGCGGCCGTCGTGACCCGGCCGTCCCGGACCGCCACGGCGGTGCCCAGGGCGGGCAGTTCCGTCCCCGGCCAGTCGGCGGTGTACGCGGCGAGGCCCTCGGCGGGCGGCCGGGCCGCGTTGTACCCGGCGAGCGGGCGCACCGCCCCGCCGGGCAGGGTGACGCTCCCGTCGAGTGCGATGCGCAGGACCCGCCCGAGGCCGTCGGCGCCGAATCCGACAGCCGGGGCCGCGCCGGGCCCCGGGGTCGCGGAGTGCAGTAGCCGGCCACCGCCCAAGCCTGTGCCGAGCGGTGCGCCCGTACCGCGGATGTCGAAGAAGTCGCCGTTCACGGCGGCGACGACGCGCCGCCCCGGCCCTGCGGGATGGCGGGCGGCGGCCTCGGCGACGGTGGCCGGTCCGTGGCCGCCCAGGTATTCGGCGCGGACGCCGCCGCGCCCGCCGAGGTCGACGAGGAGCTCGTCGATCCGCAGCCAGCGGTCGGCCTCCAGCCGGTCGTACGACTCCAGGCGGATCCCGGGGGCGATCTGCCGGCCGGTACGGGCGGTCTCGATGCCGTCGGCCTGCGCGGCGGCGGACGCCTCGGCGGGGCCGGCCAGGGCCACGGCGAGCAGGACGGGCAGCAGCGGACGGAGGCTCAGCACCCAGGCAGGATCGGCCACTCGGCCCGCTCCGGGCGGGCACGACCGTGCGTGCCCCGCGGTTTCAGCCATTCGCCCGGTCACGTGGGGCGCGGGCTCCCGCTCCGGGCCCGGATAAGGATTTGGCGGCCGGATGCCGGGCTGGCATGGTTCGGACGTGTCCCGCCGCAGGTCAGCAGGGCATCCGCTTCTTCGTCGCATGTTCCCGTGGGGGGTACACACCGCATGTCCTTCAACGAGCCGCCGGGCCCGCCGACTCCACCCCCGTCGCAGCCCCCGGCCCCGGCCGGAGTCCCGGCCGCGTCACCGGCCCCGGCCCTCGCCGCCGCACCGTCGCCGTCGTCGTCGCCGTCGCCGTCGCCGTCGCCGGAGCAGCAGCCGCCCACCGCGCAGCCGTACCCGCAGCAAGCACCGCCGCAGCCGTACCCGGCTCAGCCGTACCCCGGCCCGCAGCCCTATCCCGGTCAGCCGTACGCCGGTCAGCCGTACGCCGGTCAGCCGTACGCGGGTCAGCCGTACGCGGGTCAGCCGTACGCGGGTCAGCCCCAGCCCGGGTACCCCGCCGGACCGTACCCGGGCCCGGCGGGGTACCCGGGGCCTCACCCCACCACCGATGTGCTGCGCTCGCCGCGGGGCCTGGCGGTCGCGCTCACCGCGCTGCTGTCGGTCACGGCCGTGGTCAACCTGTTCTCGGCCGGCATCAGCGGTTACGTCTTCTCGCTCATGCAGAGCGTGATCGCGGACCCGGCGAAGGTCGGCGACAGCACGCTCGAGCAGGGGGACGTCCTGACCGGCATCGCCGGCGTACTCCAGTTCCTGATGCTGCTGGCGACGGCGGTCGTCTTCGTCGTCTGGTTCCACCGCGTGCGCGTGAACGGCGAGATCTTCGACCCCAACGGCTTCTCGCAGACCCGCGGCTGGGCCGTCGGCAGCTGGTTCATCCCGTTCGGCAACCTCTTCCTGCCGTTGCGCATCGCGAAGCAGATCTGGGCCGCCAGCACCCAGCGCGGGCCCGACGGCTCCTACCGCGAGGTCTCCGCCGCGCCCCTGAACGCCTGGTGGGCGCTGTGGGTCGGCTCGCTGGTGCTCGACCGCGTGTTCGGCCAGATGTACAAGCGGGCCGAGACCCCGGAGGCGCTGCGCGCGGCGTCCGCCGTGGGGATCTTCACCGACCTGTTCACGGTCGGCGCCGCCGTCCTCGCCATCGTCTTCGTCCGCAAGCTGACGGCCCTGCAGACCACCAAGGCGGAGCAGGGCCCGTACGCGGCCGTCTGAGCCCACGGGCCGAACCCCGCCGGGCGTCCCTCACGGCGCCGCGTGCCCCGGGGCGGCGAACTCACACCACACGCACTTCCCGCCGCCCCGGGGCTCCACGCCCCATTCCTCCGCGAGCTGGTCCACCAGCAGCAGGCCGCGCCCCGACACCGCCCAGTCGCCCGCCTCGCGCCGGTGCGGCAGGGCGCTGCTGGAGTCCTCGACCTCGATCCGGATCCGGCCCTCCGCGGTCAGCCGCACGTTGACGTGGCCGCCGCCGTCGGTGTGCACGAGGACGTTGGTCATCAGCTCGTCCGCCGCCAGTTCGATCTCGTCGGCCCGTTCCGCGGCGCCCCAGGCGGCCACCGCAGCCCGGATCAGGTGGCGGGCCATCGCCGGGCCCTCGGGGTCGCCCGGGGTGAGCCGCAGGCGCAGCGGGCCGCCACCGCGCGGGGTGGGGGTGCCGCGGCGGCGCAGCAGGAGCAGGGCCATGTCGTCCCCGACGCCCGCGTCGCCGACGAGGTCGCACAGGACGTCGGCGAGCTCCTCGACGTCGACCGGGCCGCTGTGGACCGCTTCCATGAGTTCGCGGATGCCGGCCTCGTGGTCGCCGTCCGGCCGTTCGAGCAGGCCGTCGGTGCACAGCACCAGGGTGTCGCCGGGGTGCAGTTCGAGGCTGGTGACGGGGTACCCGGAGCCGGTTCCGGACTGCTCGCGCGCGGGTAGCCCGAGCGGGAGTCCGCCCGCCACCTGGACCCGGTGGCAGGTGCCGTTGCCGCGCCTCACCACCGGGTCGAGGTGGCCGGCGCGGACCATCTGGAGCATGCCCGTGTTCAGGTCCACCTCGGCGTAGGTACAGGTGGCGAAACGTTCCGTCTCGAGCTCCCGCAGGAAGGCCGAGGCCCGGGCCATGGCCGTGCCGGGCGTGTGCCCCTCGGCGACGTAGGCCCGCAGTACGATCCGCAGCTGGCCCATGACGGCCGCCGCGTCCGTGTCGTGCCCCTCCACATCGCCGATCATCACCCCGACCCGGCCCTCGCCGAGCGGGATCACGTCGTACCAGTCCCCGCCGATGTCCCGCCCCATCCGGGCGGCCCGGTACCGTACGGCGATCCGCGCGCCCGGCACCTCCGGGATCCGGCGCGGCAGCATGGCCCGCTGCAGGCCCTCCGCGAGGTCGTGCTCCTGCTCGAACAGGATGGCGCGCTGGAGGCTCTGCGCGATGCCGCTGCCGAGTGCGACGAGCAGGTTCCGCTCCTCTGCGGTGAAATCACCGTCCCGCTGGTACAGCAGCCCGAGCGCGCCGATGGCGCGGCCCTGGGCGATCAGCGGCAGGTAGACGCCGCTGCGCACGGCCAGCGGCTCGATGTACGGCCAGAGGTCCGGGTAGCGGTGCTGGAACTCCTCGCGCGAGCCGAGGAACACCGGCTGCAGGTTCCGTACGGCCTCGCTCATCGGGAACTGCGCGTCGATGCGGGTGTACTCGATCTCCGGGACGTACGAGCCGAGCTGCCCCTCCGCGACGAGGTGGATGCGGCCGCCGTCGACGATGCCGAGCATCACGCTGACCGCGCCGAGATGGCCGAGGGCCTCGGGGTCCTTCAGGACGTCGGTCACGTCGTTGACGGTGCGGGCGTGGGCCAGGATGGCGCTGGTCCGCTCGACGACACCGGTCATCCGGCGCCGCCCCTCCGCCTGCTCCCCGCCGGCGCCGGGCTCGCCGGGGTCGTGGGCCGCGTCGCGCAGGATCCCGATGATCCGGTACGGGCGGCCGTTCGCGTCACGCAGGATGTGGCCCTGGACGTGGGTCCAGGCCGGGGTTCCGTCGCGGCGCCGGGTGCGGACGTACGCCCCGTAGTGGCTGCGGCCGTCCTTGAGCGCCTGCGCCACCCGGGCGTCGAGCCGGACCTCCTCGCCGGGCGACACCCGCGTGCGCAACCCCTCCGGGGTCCCGCTGAACTCCTCCGGGCGCAGGTCGAGGACCTCGAGGGCGGTGGGATCCAGATGCATCTGCCCACTGTCGAGGTCCCAGTCGAAAGTGCCCATGCGATTGAGCGCGAGGCTCATGTCCGGCTGCGCGGGCCAGTCGACCTCGGGGCTCGCTCCCCTTTCGGCCATGCAGCCAGGGTCTCACCGTTCCCGCACGTATGCCCGCCCGCGTCAGGTCCCGGCGTCGCCGCCGGCTCCGGGCCGCTACGTGGCGGGAGACGGGGTCGGGGTGCCGGCCGGGGTCGTCGCGTCCGTGTCAGCCCCGGGCTCGTTCTTCCGCTGCTTCAGCTCCGGCGCCACCGGGGACGGTGGAGCCGGAGACGGTGGTTCCGCCGAGCTCGGCGGGGGCGCCGGCGCGGAGGACACGGACGCGGAGGCGGTCACCGGCGCCTTCGAGGACGCGGGCGCCGAGGCGGGCTGCGAGACGGACGGCGTGACGGACCCGGACGGCGCCTTGAACTCCCTCGGCGTCGGGGTCGGCGTCAGGGTCGGCGTCGAGGTCGGGGTCGGCGTCGGCGTCGGCGATTCGGGCTTGAGCGGTGCCTTGGACGCGGGCTCGGACGGGGACTCGGAGGGGCGCCCGGAAGGGAACTCGGTCTTCGTCGGCGATTGTGCCGGGGACGGCGAGGCCTTCGTGACCGACGGGCTCGGCGGCACCGGCGTGATCGGCGGCTTCGGGATCACGGGCGGCGGCACGGGCTTGTCGTGCTCGGCCCGGTGGTCGCCGCGGTCGCGCTCGAACCAGTGCCGGTCGTGGCGGTCGTAGATGACGAACTTCTGGACGACGGTCGCCGACGGCGCGACGGCGACCACGTTCTTCGGCTGGTACGAGCTCCACGGCTCACCGGACCGCTTCGGGTTGCCCTTCAGCGCCACCGGCGACCCGAGCGGGTTGCCGCACGCGCACCGCACCCGCGGCACCCCGCGGGCATCGACCAGCACCGCCGTCCCGGCCTGCAGCACCGCCTGGTAGCCGGTGGCCTTGCCGTCGCGGTAGCCGTGGTTGGTGACGCGGGTGTCCATGCCCAGCTGCACCGGGGTGAGCGAGCGCAGGTAGCCGGGTACGGTCCCCGGCTGGATGCCGAGCGCCGAGGCGAACGCGCTGTTCTTGGCGGGCTGGGCGGTCAGCACCTGGATCTGCTTCTCGACGTCGCAGCTGGCCGTTGCCTTCGTACCGCCGTAGAGGCCCGGAGCCGCGCCGCTGACGCTGCGCGTGACGATGGTGCCGGTGGTGGGCGCCGCGCTCTGCGGCGGAGGCGGTGTGGTGGTCTGCGGCGGTGGGGTGGCCTCCTTCGCGGCGGTGGACTCCGTGAACGGGTCCGGGCCGGACACGGCCGCGGGCTGCAGGAACACCTCGCCGCCGGCGGTGGAGGTGCCGCTGGGCCGGGTCAGGACCACGGCGAGGGCCACCGCGGCGGCCACCGCGACGAGCGCGGTGGCCAGTCGGGGCACGGACCGCCACCAGGGGCCGCCGGACGGTGGCCCCGGTGGCGTGCCTCCGGGCGGAGCCGGCGGCGGGGGTGGCGGCGGCCCCTCCCGCCCGCCCGAGAGGGGGCCGGAAGGGGGACCTGCGGGGCGCTCGGCCGACGGGGGTATGGACTGCGTCGGCTGTTGCGGCTCCCGGCCGGAGGGTTGCGTGGTCACGTGCCCTTCTTCCCGGGCGGAGGAGTTCCGGCTCCTGCGTCGCCTCCACCGCTCGGACACGGAGGCGACGCGGACACGGAGATGGCTCGGACACGGAGATGCCGGGATTTCCTGCACTCCTGCGGACCATTGTCTGCGCCGCTCGGGTGGTGGCCGCAAGCCGAGCGTGCCTACGGTGGCAGCGTGAGCAGTCCGTCAGCACCGAGTTCGCTACCCGGGGGCTCCGCGAGGGCATGGCGGGACGCCCTCGTCGCCGTCGTGGCGGGCTTCGCGGTGATGGCCGCGGTCGCCGCGGCGGGACTGGCCTGCGCGGGCGCGACCGATCTGCCCGACGGGGCGTTCCCCCGGGTGGTCGCGGCGGTCGTCGTACTGGCGGCCGGCGGATCCGTCGAGGTGACCGGCGCGGCCGGCTTCCTGGCCGACGCCCACGCGAGCCTGTCCGTACTCCCGCTCTCGGTGAGCCTCGCCGGGGCCCTCACGGCCGGCTCGCTCTTCCTGCGCCCCCTGCACAACCGTGCGGTGACCCGGCCGGGCGAACTTGCGGCCCGTGCCGTCCCGTTGGTACTGCTGTGGCTGTTGGCCCTCACCGGCACCGCGTTCCTCGCCCGCCAGACCTTCGGCATCTCCGCCGGCGACTCCCCCGTCGCCGAACTCGGCGAACTCCTCGACTCCTCCCCGACGGTCGGCTTCAGGGCCGCCGTGCCCACGACCCTCTTCTTCGGACTGCTGTGGATCCTGGGCCTGTTGCTCATCGCCCTGCTGATCTCGCGCCGGGCGCCGCTCCCGGCCCGGCTGGTCCGCTTCCACGCGGCGGTGCGGCCCGCCGCCTTCGCCACCGTGGCGCTGCTCCTCGCGTACGTCGTCATCGGCCTCGGTGTCGGCGTGGTCGTGGCCCTCACACAGGGCCACGCGGCCCGGACCTTCGCCGTGATCCTGCTCGGTCTGCCGAACCTCGCCTGGCTCGCGCTCACCCTGGGCCTCGGCGGGGCCTGGGAGGGCCGGGTCGAGGGGCTGTTCGGGCTGCCGATGCCGCAGCTGCTGGACCAGGTGCTGCGCGGGCCGGACCTGTCCCAGGTCGACGTGGGCTCCCTCGCGCAGCAGGACTCCCGGGCCTGGTGGCTGGTGGCCGTAGCCGCCGTGCTGCTGCTCGGCGCGGGCTTCCTGGCGGCCGTACGCTCCCCCGCGCACGTCCGGGCCTGGCAGCACGCGCTCCACCTGGGCGTGGCCCTCGCCCTCGCCACCCTGACGGTGTGCCTGCTGACCTCCCTCGAGGCCCGGTTCGGGCTGTCCCTGCTCGGCATCGGCGACGTCGGGTGGCTCGGCGCGAAGACGGAGCTGCGCCCCGAGCTGTGGCGCAACGTGGGCCTCGCCCTCGTCTGGGGCGCGCTCGCGGGCTTCCTCGGAGCCCTGCTGGCCCGTCCGGTGCACCGCCGCGGTCTCGTCGAGAAGCCGCCCGAGACCATCGCCCGCTGAGCTCACCCCGTCCCGCCGCCTGCCGATCCCTCGTACGGCCCGGGCTCACGCACCCTCCGGCGGTGACACGACCTGCGTCGGTTCGCGCCCTTCATGTCCGGGCTCCCGTCCTGGTTCCCGGCCGGGTTCGCGCCCGGGTGCACCGGGTGTCCGCCCGCCTGCCGTTGCCGTGTCCACCCTTGCGCCGGGCGATGCCCTGCGTTCCGTCTGCGGGGCCGGCGGCTCCGGCTCGGGCGAGTCCCCCGGTCCTGTGCCGACCGCGTACGTCGTGAGGCGGGTCCCGTCGCCGTACATCCAGCGGCCGCTGGCCTCTTCGTACAGCCAGACGGCCTCGTCGTCGACCACGATCCCGACCCGCAGACCCTGGGTCGCCCGCCGGAAGCCCTCGCTGTCCGTGCGCCCGGCGGCGAGTTCCTGGGCGGCCTGCCGGTAGCGCTGCAGGGTCTCGGCGCCGTGTGCCAGCAGTGGCAGCGGGTCCTCCTCGGCGTGCGCGATCGGCCGGCCGCCGGTCGGCGGTGGCTCGGGCACGGCGACCAGGAGCCGTCCGTCCACCCAGGCGGACCACCCGTTGGCGCACAGGATCTCCCCCCATTCCCCGCGCCGGGACAGGAGTTGCACGGGCAGGAAGGGGTCCAGGGGCACGGTGGGCCTGGAGACGTCGGGCTCTTCCCAGGCGGGCAGCCCCTCACGGGGGACCACGTGCGTGGGCTGGAAGTCGAAGGGCCCGGTCAGGTTGGCCATCGACGCCTACTTTCGCATGATCGTGGGCTCGTGGCGGCGCAGCAGCCGCAGGACCAGCACTCCGAACAGTACGGACAGGCCCACGAGCATCCCGAGATCGAGCAGCCACACCCCGGCGCTGTGTGCGAACAGCGGATCGTCGGTGAGCTTCCCCGGCACGATCGCGCCGAGGTCGATGGTGCCGGCCATGGCGCCGAGCGCCCACCGGGACGGAACGAGCCAGGCCAGCTGCTCGATCACCGGCACGCCGTTCAGCTGCAACAGTGCTCCGCAGAAGACCACCTGGACGATGGCGAGGAGGACCAGCAGCGGCATGGTGACCTCCTCCTTCCGGACCAGGGCGGAGACCAGCAGGCCGAGCATCATCGCGGTGAAGGACAGCAGGGCGACGGCGAGGGTGATTTCGGCGAGGGGCGCGAAGAAGACCCCCTTGCCGCCGGGGGCGTTGGTCTTCACTCCGTAGAGGCCGACGAGCGTCATCACCACGGCCTGGGCCACGGTGACGGCGCCGAGCACCACGACCTTGGACATCAGGTACGCGGACCTGGACAGGCCGACGGCCCGTTCGCGCTGGTAGATGACACGTTCCTTGACCAGTTCCCGTACGCCGTTGGCGGCGCCCGTCAGCACGCCGCCGACGCACAGGATGAGCAGGGCGTTGATCGCCGTCTCCTTGGTGAGGGAGCTGCCGGCCAGGGCCCGGGTCATGGCGCCCATGACGAACGGCAGGGCGATCATGATGACGAGGAACGTGCGGTCGGCGCTGAGCGCGGCGGCGTAGCGGCGGACCAGTGTGGAGAGCTGGGAGCCCCAGCTCTGGGCCTTGGGCGGCGGGGCGGCGAAGCCGGCCGCCCCGGACCGGTCCTCGTCGAGCCGGGGCTGCCGCGTGGCGTTCTGTACGTACGTGCGGTGCTGCGGGGAGGTGCGGTACTCCCCCGCCCAGTCCCGGCCCTGCTGGTTCTCGAAGGCTTCGAAGGCCTCGGGCCACTCGGCGAACCCGAAGTAGCCGAGGGTCTCCTCGGGCGGCCCGAACCAGGCGATGCGCCCGCCCGGGGCGAGGACCAGCAGCCGGTCGCAGACGTCGAGGCTGAGCACGCTGTGGGTGACGACGATGACGGTGCGGCCGTCGTCGGCGAGGCCGCGCAGCATGTGCATCACGGAGCGGTCCATGCCGGGGTCGAGGCCGGAGGTGGGCTCGTCCAGGAAGAGCAGGGAGGGCTTGGTCAGCAGTTCCAGGGCGACGGAGACGCGTTTGCGCTGGCCGCCGGAGAGGCTGTGGATGGGCTGGTCGGCGCGCTGCCCGAGGCCGAGTTCACCGATCACCTCGTCGACCCGGGCCTGGCGCTCGGCCCGTGCGGTGTCCTGCGGGAAGCGCAGTTCGGCGGCATAGGCGAGGGCGCGGCGGACGGTGAGCTGCGCGTGCAGGATGTCGTCCTGGGGGACGAGGCCGATGCGGCTGCGCAGCTCGGCGTAGTCGCGGTAGAGGTCGCGTCCGTCGTACAGGACGCTGCCGTGGTCGGCGGGGCGCAGTCCGGTGAGGGCTCCGAGGAGGGTGGACTTGCCGGCGCCGCTGGGGCCGACGACGGCGAGCAGGCATTTGGCGCCGACGGGGAAGGAGACGTGGTCGAGGAGGGTCTTGCGGCCGCGGTCGACGGAGACGGCGAGGTCCTGGACGTCGAGGGAGACCTCGCCGGTGTCGAGGTACTCCTGGAGCTGGTCGCCTACGAGGCAGAGGGCGGTGTGGCCGATGCCGACGATGTCGCCCTCGGTGACGGGGGCGCGTTCGATGCGGGCGCCGTTGAGGAAGGTGCCGTTGTGGCTGCCGAGGTCGATGATCTCGTACGCGCCGTCGGCGAGGGCATGCAGTTCGGCGTGACTGCGGGAGACGACGAGGTCGTCGATGACGAGGTCGCTGTCGGGGGCGCGGCCGATGCGCACGGCGGTCCGGGTGGGCAGCGGGCGCACGGTGGTGGGGCGGCGGAAGGTGCCGGTCAGGGACGGGGTGGACACCGAGGACGGCCTGGAGCCGGCGGCCCCGCCGTCCGGGACCGGGCCGAGGCACCGGGCGCGCGGGCCGTCGGAGGCGTTGCCGAAGCGCAGCTCGCTGCCGACGCCGATGCTCCACTCGTGGACACGGTGGCCGTCGACCCAGGTTCCGTTGGTGCTGTGCTCGTCCTCCACGGTCCAGTGGTCCCCGTCGGGGCGCAGGACCGCGTGGTGCCAGGAGACGCGGGCGTCGTCGAGGCAGATTTCGCACAGGGGGTCCCGGCCGACGTGGTAGGTCCGGCCCGGGCTCATCGCGGTGGAGCCCGTGTCGGTTTCCAGAACGAGCTCGGGTGCGGTCGGCACACCGGGGCGCTGGACCATGAGCAGATTTTCCCACGATCCGACCGGTCCAGCATAACCACAGGTCAGCGGCCTCTTATGGGTAATGACAACGGTCCCCGTTGCAGCCTTTGCCCATTGCGTCACGGTGCGCTTCACTTCACGCGTCGGAACCGAACACACGGGGGACGCGATGAGTGGGCACGACCACGCGCACGACGACCACGGCCACGCCGCCGGCCACGACCACGGCGGCCACGGCCACGGCGGGCACAGCCACGGCGTCTCCGCTGACGCCGACCGGCGCTGGCTGGCCATCGCGCTCGGCCTGATCGGCGCGTTCATGGCGGTCGAGGTGGTCATCGGCATCGTCGCCCAGTCCCTGGCTCTGATCTCCGACGCCGCCCACATGCTCACCGACGCCGTCTCGATCGTCCTCGCGCTGATCGCGATGCGGCTCGCGGCCCGCCCGGCGCGCGGCGGTTTCACGTACGGCCTCAAGCGCGCGGAGATACTCTCCGCCCAGGCCAACGGGCTCACCCTGCTCCTGCTCGCGGCCTGGCTGGCGTACGAGGCGGTCCGGCGGCTGATGGACCCGCCGGAGGTGGCGGGCGGGCTGGTCCTCGTGACGGCGCTCGCGGGCATCGTCGTGAACGTGGCGGCCGCGTGGTGCATCTCCAGGGCGAACCGCTCCTCGCTCGCCGTCGAGGGCGCCTACCAGCACATCCTGAACGACCTGTTCGCCTTCATCGGCACCGCCGTCGCCGGCCTGATCGTGCTCACCACGGGATTCGTCCAGGCGGACGCGATCGCCACGCTCGTCGTCGTGGTGCTGATGGTCAAGGCGGGCTACGGGCTGGTCCGCGAGTCCGGCCGGATCTTCCTGGAGGCCGCGCCGGCGCACGTGGACCCGGACGCAGTGGGCGACCGGCTCGTCGGGCACCCGCCGGTCACCGAGGTGCACGACCTGCACATCTGGACGATCACCTCCGGGCAGGCGGCCCTGTCGGCGCACGTGCTCGTCGAACCGGCCGGCGACTGCCACGCCGTACGCCGCGACCTGGAGCGGCTGCTGGACAAGGAGTACGGGATCACGCACACCACCCTCCAGGTGGACCACGTACAGGAAGCCCTGCTCAGCGTCGGCCGCCCGGGCGAGGACCCGGGCGACCCGCATTGCGTGGACGCCCACGGCCCGGTGCACCGGCAGGGCCCGCACGACCACTGACGGCTGATCCGCGGTGGTGCCGGTGGCCGATCGCCGGTGACCGCGCTGACCCGCCCGCCCACGGGGCATACATGCACGCATGACGCAGAAGCGCAGCGCCGGACTGCTCCTGTTCCGCACGGCCGCCGAGCCCGCCGGCCCGGCGGAGGACGCCGTCGAAGTACTCCTCGGCCATATGGGCGGCCCCTTCTGGGAGCACAAGGACGACGGGTCCTGGGCCATCCCCAAGGGCGAGTACGAGGCGGACGAGACCCCGCTCGACGCGGCCCGCCGGGAGTTCACCGAGGAGATCGGCCTGCCGCCGCCGGAGGGCCCGTACCTTCCGCTGGGCGAGCTGCGGATCCCGGGCGGCAAGCTCGTGACGATCTGGGCCGTACGGGCCGATCTCGATCCGGCGCTGATGGTGCCCGGGACGTTCACGATGGAGTGGCCCCCGCACTCGGGGCGGACGCAGGAGTTCCCCGAGCTGGACCGGGTGGCCTGGTTCACTCCACCCGTGGCCGAAAGCAAGCTGACTCCCTCTCAAATTCCCTTCCTGGAGAGGCTGTTGGGGCTCCTGAAGGGTTGACCTGACCTTGACTTGCCAACAAACCCCACCCGCATGGACATTGCACATATGACGAACGTCGTGCTGGTGGGAACCCTGGACACCAAGGGTGTCGAGTACGGCTGGCTGCGCGAGAGACTGCTGCGCACCGGCGTCGAAGTGATCATGGTCGACACAGGCATCATGGGCGAGCCCCGGGTGCCCGCGGACGTACCGCGCGAAGCGGTGGCCCGGGCAGCGGGAACGGAACTGTCGGAACTGCGCGCGGCCGCCGACCGGGGCGCGGCCGTGACCACGATGGCCAAAGGCGCCGAGGCGACACTGCTACGCCTGCACACCGAGGGCCGGCTGCACGCGGTGCTCGCCATCGGCGGCAGCGGCGGCACCTCCATCGCCACCCGGGCGATGCGCGCGCTGCCGCTGGGCGTGCCGAAGCTGATGGTCTCGTCCATGGCGTCCGGGGACGTGGCCCCGTACGTCGGATCCTCGGACATCGCGATGATGTACAGCGTCGTGGACATCGCGGGGATCAACAGCATCTCCGCACCGGTCCTGGCGAATGCGGTCGAGGCGGCCACGGGGATGGCCAAGGCCTTCGAACGGGCCTCCCGTGAGCTGCACCGCCCGGCCCGGCTGGGCGCCGGCTCCCGGCCGCTGATCGCGGCGAGCATGGCGGGCGTCACCACCACAGGGGTGGACGCCGCCCGCGAGCACCTGACCGAACTCGGCTACGAGGTGCTGGTCTTCCACGTCAGCGGCACCGGCGGCCGCACCCTGGAGACCCTGGCCGGGCAGGGCATCTTCGCGGGCGTGCTCGACCTCACGCTCAGCGAGCTCGCCGACGACCTGTGCGGCGGCATCCTCACCGCCGGCCCCGACCGGCTCAGCGCAGCCGGGCGGGCCGGGATTCCGCAGGTGGTGAGCCTGGGGGCGCTGGACATGGTGAAGTTCGGGCCGCTGGAGACCCTGCCCGAACGGGCCCGCTACCGGCGGGTCCACGTACACAACCCGTCCATCACGGTGATCCGTACGACCCCCGCCGAGTGCGCGGAGCTCGGCCGCCGGGTCGCCGCCAAACTCCGCGCGGCGACCGGCCCCACGGCCGTCTGCGTCCCACTCCGCGGACTGTCCACGCTCGGTGCGCCGGGCGGTACCTACCATGACCCCGACGCAGACCGGGCCCTGTTCTCGGCGCTGCGTGAGGGGCTGCGCGGCAGCTCCGCCAGGCTCTACGACTACGACACCCACATCAACGACCCGGACTTCGGGCGGGCGGCGGCCGACCGGCTGCACGCCATGATCGGCGCGGCACGGGCCGCGGCCTGACCGCCGCCTGACCGCCGCCTGACCGCCGTGCGAGACGCCCGGCAGGGTTGGGAACCGGCCGTGGCGGAAACCGTGTCCCTGGGTGTGGCCGGTCGGCGTGCGACCGGGCCTGGGGCTCGGTGACGCCACGGACGGGGGCAGACGATGAAGAACGTGTGGACGGTGCCCGGCTACGCGCAGGTCCGGGAGCTCGGCTCGGGTGGCAGCGGCCGCGTGGTCCTCGCCGTCCACGAGGCCACGGGCACGCCGGTCGCGGTGAAGTACCTCAGCGACCGGCTGCGCGAGGACCCGGCGTTCGTCGGCGAGTTCCGGGCCGAGGCCCGGCTGCTCGGCGGACTGGACACGCCGTACGTGGTCCGGTTGTACGAGTACGTGGAGGCGCCCGACGGCGCCGCCATCGTGATGGAGCTGGTCGACGGGATCTCCCTGCGCGCGCTGCTGAAGCAGGCCGGGCAGGCCGATCCCGAGGCCGCTCTGGTGGTGCTGAAGGGCTCGCTGCTGGGCCTGGCCGCGGCGCACCGGGCGGGCGTCGTCCACCGCGACTACAAGCCCGAGAACGTACTGGTCGCCCCCGACGGCTCCTCGAAGCTGGTGGACTTCGGCATCGCCGCGCGCCGCGGTACGACGCCCGGGGTGGCCGGCACACCGGCGTACATGGCCCCCGAGCAGTGGCAGGGCCGGCCGGCCTCGCCCGCGGCCGACGTGTACGCGGCGACGGCGACGTTCTTCGAGTGCCTGACCGGCCGCAAGCCGTTCGCCGGGGAGAACTTCGCGGAGCTCGCCGTCCAGCACATAGAGGCGCCGGTCCCGGAGACCGAGGCCCCCGAGCCGGTGCGCCCGCTGATCCGGCGGGGTCTGGCCAAGGCCCCGGAGCAGCGGCCGGAGAACGCCGAGGCGTTCGTGGCGGAGCTGGAGGGCGTGGCGCTCGCCGCGTACGGGCCGCACTGGGAGGAGCGCGGGCAGCGCAAGCTCGCGGCGCTGGCCGCGCTGCTGCCGCTGCTGTTCCCCTCGGCGGGCGCCCCCGCCTCGGGGACCACGGCGGTGGCGACGACCACGATCGCGAGCCCCTCGCGCTGGGCCCCGGGCCGGCGCGGCCTGCTCGCGGGCGGCGCGGCGCTGGTCCTGGGCGTACTGACGGCGCTCACCTACAGCGCGGTCGGCGGGGAGCCCGGCGGGGCTTCGGCGCTGAACGCGTTCGCGACGTCGAGCGCGAGCCCCGGCGGTGCTGGCCCCGCACCGGCTCCTGGCCCGAGCGTGTCCGCCTCTCCCTCGCCGTCCCCCTCCCCCTCGCCGTCCCCGTCCGCGTCGCCGTCACCCACCCCCACCCCGAGCCCGAGCTACTCGCCGACGGTGACGCCCACGATCACGGCGCCGACGACGAAGCCGCCCACCACCCCGCCGCCCTCACCGAAGCCGACGGTGGTCGTCGGCGCGGTGTCCGTCACCGTCCGCGAGACGGGGCCCTCTCTCGGCCAGGCGACCGTGACGGTCGAGGCGAAGGGCACCGCTCCGGTCACGGTGGTGCTCGAATGGTTCACCGGCAACGCGGAGGGGAAGCTGGGCACGCCCGACGGCGCGCCGGACACCCTCACGTACCAGCCGGGCGCCGCCGCGCCGCTCGTCAAGGCCCACACCTTCACCGGCCGGGGCTGCTACTGGGGCGTGCGGGCCACCACCAAACCCGCCGCCGGCGGCGGTTCCTCGATCTCCCAGGTCTTCATCAGGCGGTGCACGATCTCATGAGCGACAGCGACGACGACTACAGCGCCACCGTCCTCGGCAGCCACTGGTTCAGCGGGCCGCCGCAGCCGCAGGAGGCCGTGCCCGACCGGATCGAGGGGTCGGTGCTGCGGTTCGGACCCGGGGTGACGGCCGCCATGCCGGCGCCGTTCCCCGTGGTCGCGGAACCGGTGCCGGCCCGCCGGCGCGGGGAGTGGCGCCGGTACACCCTGGCCGCCGTCATCCTGCTCGCGGTGCTCGCGTACCTGGCCTGGCAGCGGTACGGCCCGGCCATCGAGGTACGGGACGTGCGGGTCGCCGCCGCCGACCCGCAGGGTCCCGGCTGCGATTCCGCCGCCGACGTGGTGGCCGTCGTACGGACCAACGGGCGGCCGGGGACGCTCACGTACCGGTGGATCCGCTCCGACGGCACGCAGTCGGAGCAGCTCACCGAGCGGGTGCCGCGCGGGAGGAAGGAGGCCCGGCTGCACCTGCTGTGGACCTTCCAGGGCCGGGGCACGTACGCGGCCGAGGCGAAGCTCCAGCTGGTCTCGCCCGGGCAGCGCACCGCGGCGACGCAGTTCACGTACCGCTGCCCCGGCTAGCGGGCGGCGGGCGGGACCGACGGCCCGGTGGCGGCGGGACCAACGGCACCGTCCTTCCGGCCGAGGCGGCCACGGCAGCGGTGGCCGTCCGGCCGAAGCGCGCGCACCCCGCCCGCTGGTTGACTCGTATGCGTTGACGAGGGCTCAGGGACGCCCTCCGGCACCCCTGCGCGTCACGTTCCAGCCGGCGAACACCCCGACCGGAGCGTGGCCGTCCCGCACGGATGCCAGTCCGCGCGGGAGGCCCGCAGCCGCTTTGGGGAGTGACTGCGGGCCATCCTGCCGACCTGTCCGTGGCAGGTCGCTCAACCCCCGTTGATTCAAAACCTGGCGTGGGCGGTGATGTCCGCCTCGAACTCGCCCGTCATCGCAGGGGTCACCGTCGGCCTGCACTGCGCGACCGCCGCCAGGTAGTCCTGCGTGGAGGCCCCGAGCTGGGCCGCCGCCGCGCCGCGTGCGCCCACCGCCTCCAGGTCCCGCTCGAACGACACCTGCGCCGCGATCCGCGCCGCGTGCTCGATGTCGGCCGGGGTGAACAGCTCGCTCGCCGCCACCAGGGCCGTCACGTCCACGTCGGTGCGGCCCGCCGTGTAGCGGGACCAGATCGCGGCGCGCGCCCCGGCGTCCGGGGTGCCGATCGGGATCAGGTAGTCGAAACGCCCGGGCCGCAGGAACGCCGGGTCCAGGGAGCGGATGGAGTTGGTGGCGCACACCAGCAGCCGCTCGTCGCCCTCCCGGAATCCGGGGATCAGCTTGAGCAGCTCGTTGGTGACCCCGTGGATCCCGCCGGGCTGCGCGGGCTCGGTGCGCACGGGCGCGATCTCCTCGACCTCGTCGATGAAGACGAGGACCCGCTCCAGCTCGGCGATCCGGGCGAACGCGTCGCGCAGCGCCGCGGCCAGATTGCCCTCGTCGGCGAGGCGGGAGGGCAGCAGTTCGACGAAGGGCCAGCCGAGCCGGGAGGCGATGGCGCGGGCGAAGGTGGTCTTGCCGGTGCCGGGCGGGCCGAAGAGGGTGATGGCGCGCGGCGGCCGCACGCCGTGCGCGGCGGCCCGCTCGGGCTCGGCGAGCGGCAGCACCACGCGCCGCTCTATGAGGTCCTTCTCCTGCTCCATGCCGGCGACCTTGTTCCACAGGTCGTTCGGCAGGAAGCGGCCGCCGAGATCGTCGAGGAGACCGGCCGCCGGTCCGTGCAGCGGCTCGGTCTTCTCGAAGTAGGCGACGGCGGGCTGGCGCGTGTAGCCGGCGTTGAGCAGGCCCTCTCCGAGCAGGTCCTCCTCGGGCAGGACGTACGCGATCCGGCCGACGCGGGCGGCGATCAGCCGCCGCTCCAGCTCGACGAGCAGGGCACTGGCCAGGCCCCGGCCGCGCCAGCCCGCGGCGATCGCGATGCGCATCACCCAGGCCCGCTCGCCGGTGACGCAGGCGAGGGCCGCGCCGATCGGGACGCCCTGGTGGACGGCGACCACGCACGGCTGCCGGTCGGTGAGGGCGCTGATGCACTCGGCGAGCGAGAAGACGGATTCCTGGCCGAGTTCGGCCGTGGTGTCGATCAGATGGACGACAGCGGCGAGATCGCTCTCGCGGTAGTCGTGGATGAGCCAGTTCACCGGGTACCGCCCCTCGTTCGTGCTCCTGCGGCGAGGCTAGGGGCGGCCGGGCCCGGCGATCACGCTCCGCGGTGCACAACAGCCGGTCCGGAAACCGTCCGTGTCGTCCATAGACTGGTGTCTTCCACCCGAACGCCAGACCGAGGATTCCAGCGCCTTCATGCTTTGCCACATACCCGCGGCCCGTCGCGGGCCCCTCATCTGGCTCATCCCCTCCCTGTGGACCCTGGCGCTCGGTCTGTGGGGGCTCTCCCGGCAGGACAGCGTGTGGCGGGACGAGGCGGCGACCTGGCAGGTGGCCGGCCGGCCGGCGGGCGAGATCCTGGACATGCTCGGCAACGTCGACGCCGTGCACGGCCTGTACTACCTCCTCATGCACGGGCTCTTCGAGCTCTTCGGGGCGAGTACCGCCACGCTGCGGCTGCCGTCGGTGCTGGCCGTGGCGGCCGCCGCGGCCTGCGTGGCCCTGATCGGGCGGCGGCTGGCCGGGTTCTGGGCCGGACTGGGCGGCGGGCTGGCACTCGGGCTGCTGCCGGCCGTGCAGTTCTACCTCCAGGAAGGCAGGCCGTACGCGCTGGTCGCGGCCGGTGCCGGGCTGTCGACCCTGCTGCTGGTGTCGCTGCTGTCGGCGCCGCCCGGGCGGCGGGCCTGGCCGCGGTGGACGGGGTACGCGGTCACGGTGCTGGTGTGCGCACTGCTGAACTGGCTGTCGCTGCTGATCCTGCCCGCGCATGCGGCGACGCTGTGGTGGGTGCGGGCCGGGCGCGGTGTGTGGCTGCGCTGGGCGGCGTACGGGGCGTGCGCCGTGGCGGGGTCGCTGCCGCTGGTGCTGTTCAGCCGCAGCCAGTCCGACCAGGTGTCGTGGATACCGCCGCTGACCTGGCACATGATGATCGGCCCGGCGATCCTGCTGGCCGTCGGCGGCCTCGGGGCCTGGCTGGACCGGCCGCGCGCGGGCCGGCTGTCGGCGGCCGCGGTGGGGCTGCCGCTGCTGGCGGTGCCCCAGCTGGGCCTGATCGGGATCTCCCTGGTCCAGCCACTGTTCCTGGACCGGTACGTGCTGTTCAGCATGCTGGGCCTGGCCCTGCTGATCGGGGCGGCGCTGGGCGCTTGCGTACGGGCCGCCCGGGGTCGGTTCCCGCGGGCGGCGCACCTGCTGGTGCCGGGCGTGACCGGGATCGCGGTGCTGGCGCTGCTGCCGGTGGAGCTGGGCAAGCGGGCTCCGGCCAGCCGGGTCGACGACGTGCTCGCCGTGGCCGGCGAGGTGGCCCGGCTGGGGCGGCCCGGGGACGCGGTGCTGTTCGTGCCGGCCGCCCGGCGGGACACGGCGCTGGTCTCCCCGGGGGCCTTCACGGGGCTGGTGGACGTCGCCCTGGAGCGGAGTCCGGCGGCCTCGGACACCCTCAAGGGCGAGGAGGCGGACCCGGCGCGGATCCGGGCGGCGCTGCTCGGGCAGCGGCGGGTGCTGCTGGTGACGGACGCGGCGAAGGTGGCGAAGCCGTCGGGGGCCGCGCGGGACGCTGCGAAGGCGGCGGTGCTGAAGGAGCGGTTCACCGTGGTGGAGGACCGCCAGGTCCGGGGACGCCGCGTGACGGTGTACGAGCGCCGCTGACGGCTAACGGGCGCCGGTGGACGCTGCCGCCGGTCAGGCGGCGTGGGGGTGGGCCGCCGCGGTATGGGAATCCAGCCACGAGAGCGAGGCCTGGGCCAGGTCCGGCCAGCCGTGGTCGACGGTCAGGGAGTGGCCGCGGTCCTCGAAGCACTGGTACTCGGTGGTCGCGTGGGAGTGCCGGTACTGCTTGTAGGTGGAGCGGGTGAGCAGGTCCGGGACGGTGTGGTCGAGCCTGCCGGACAGCAGGAGCAGCGGGCCGCGGCTGTCGTTCTCCGTGTCGACCTTGGTCGGTGAGTGCGGGGTGAAATTGCCGAGGGCCAGCTGGAACAGCGGGCGGGCGGAGCTCGGGATCGTCCACTCCTCGAAGAGCTCCTCGGCCTCCTGCTCGGAGACGGCGTTGGCGAAGCCGTAGCGGAACTGCTCGCGGTTCAGCGAGACGGACCGCCGGGTGTTGCCGGGGTCGCGCAGCACGGCGAACGTCGACTTGGCCTGGGCCGGGGCGATGGCCTTCACGCCCTTGATCTGCCCGGGGCAGATGGCCACGGCAGCGTCGGCGAGACCTTGGCCGAGCAGGTGCTGGGCGATGAACCCGCCCACCGAGTGCCCCACGAGGACGGGGCGGACCGGCAGGGCGCGGATCACCTTGGCGTGCGCCTCGGAGATCTCGACCAGGCCGACCCCCGCCTGGTCGTCGGGCCGGCGTCGGGCCTCGGTGACGGTGCCGGGGACCCCCGGCCACTCCGGCAGGACGGGCTCGTACCCGGCTTCGGTGAAGGCGTCGGCCCAGCCCTCCCAGCTCGAGGAATGCAGCCAGAGGCCGTGGATGAACACCACGGGCGTTCGGCGCTGTGCGGTCATGGCGGGACACCTCCTGGACCCCCCTGGCGCCTCTGCCAGTCTCGCCCGTGCGACGCGCCCCCGCCTGCGGAGCCCGGATTCACAGCGCATTCATATGGAATACCGGGCTCCGGGCATAGCTTCTGCGGGGAGGCTCGGTGCATGATCCCGCGCATGCTTCCCCGACCGGCCCACGGCACCCGCGCCCGGCGGGCGTCCCGGATCCTGCTGGCGCTGGCCGCGATGGCCGCCCTGGTGAGCGTGGACCTGCCCGACGCCGCGGCGGTGCCGCCGCTCGGGGTGACGGCCGAGGCCGGGTCCGGCCGGGCGGCGGACCGGGTGGGCGCCCTCTTCGCGGGTACCCTCGACGGCGGGCACTTCTGCACCGCGGCCGTGGTGCACAGCGACGACCGCAACGTGATCGCCACCGCCGCGCACTGCCTGGACAACCCGGACACCACGGTGTTCGCGCCGGGCTACCGGGACGGCAAGGCCCCGTACGGGGTGTGGAAGCTGACCGGCGTGCACGTCGCCCCGGACTGGACGGCCGGGCGGGACCCGGACGAGGACATCGCCTTCGCGACGGTCGCCGCGGCGGACGGCGGCACCGGGCGCATCGAGGACGCGGTGGGCGGCTTCCCGGTGGCGCCGGAGCAGCCGGACGACGTGACGGTGACGGTCCTCGGCTACCCCGCCACCGACGAGGCCCCGCTGCGCTGCGCCAACACCACGAGCCTGTTCTCGCAGACCCAGCGCCGGATCGACTGCCCCGACCTCAGCGGCGGCACGAGCGGCAGCCCCTGGCTGGCGAACGGCGCCCTGGCCGGTGTCCTGGGCGGCTACGAGGGCGGCGGCACGGTCCCGGAGGTCTCGTACAGCGCGGTGATGGACGACCAGGCCCTGGAGCTCTACCGCGAAGCCGCCGTCTCCGCCGGCTGACCACCCACCGGCCCGTCAGGCAGGGCGCGGTTCCTCCTGGACCCCGACCGAGGGTTCGAACCAGGCCGGGTCGTGGCGTCGGGCGCGGTGGATGCGGTCCAGTGCGAACTGTTCCAGCGGGGGCAGGGCGTCCGGTTCGAACCAGGCCACCTCCAGGGACTCGTTGTCGTTGGCCCGGGCCTCGCCGCCGGTGGCCCGGCAGCGGAAGGTGATGTCCTGGAACTGGCAGATGTCGCCGTTCGGGTAGGTGATCGGCTCGAGCATCTGGACCAGCACCACCCGCTCCGGGACGCAGTGCACCGCCGTCTCCTCGTACACCTCGCGCACCGCCGTCTGTGCGGGCTGCTCCCCCGGCTCCGCGATCCCGCCGACCACGGCCCACCGGCCGGTGTCGGAGCGCCGGCCGAGCAGCACCCGCCCCCGGTCGTCGAAGACGATGGCCGTGACCCCGGGCAGCAGGAGCAGCTGGTTCCCGGCGGAGGCGCGGATCGCGCGGATGAAGTCAGGTGTGGTCATCCCCCGACCCTACGAGGCTGCGCCCGGCGCCCCGCGTCAGGCTGCCCGGCGGGCCCTGATCCGGCGGACGAGAGTCCAGCCGAGGCCGCCGGCGGCGGCCAGGAGCAGCACGTACTCGGGCAGCGGGCCGAAGCGGGTGGCCGGGGTCTGCGTGGAACGCAGCGGGATCTCGGCGACCAGCGCGTCCGCGGTGAACATCTCGGTCTGCCGGACGATCTCGCCGTCGGGGCGGATGACGGCGCTGACACCGCTGGTGACCGGGACGAGTACGGTCCGGCTGTGCTCGACCGCGCGGACCCGGTCCATCGCGAGCTGCTGGTAGGTCATCTGCGACCGGCCGAACGTGGCGTTGTTGCTCGGTACGGCGATCACCTGCGCGCCGTCCCGGACGGTGGAGCGCACTGCGTCGTCGAAGGCGGCCTCGAAGCAGGTGACCATGCCGACCCCGCTGCCGCCCATGTCGAAGACGCCCGGTTCCTTGCCGGGGCCGAAGTCCCGGCTCACCCGGTCCACGTCGGAGCTGAAGAGCCGGACGACGGAGCGCATCGGGATGCGCTCCCCGAAGGGCTGGATCTTGCGCTTGTCGTACGTGTCGATGGGGCCCTTGACCGGGTCCCAGAGGATCATCGTGTTGCGCAGCGGGCCGGTCTCCGGGGCCAGCACGGAACCGATCGCGACCGGCACGCCGATGGCCTTGACCGCCTTGTCGATGACGCCGTACGCATCGGGCTGGGTGTACGGGTCGATGTCGGAGGAGTTCTCCGGCCAGACCACGAAGTCGGGCTTCGGGACCCGGCCCGCCTTGATGTCGTCGGCGAGCTGGATCGTCCGGTTGGCGTGGTTGTCGAGGACCTGGCGGCGCTGGGCGTTGAAGTCGAACCCTGCGCGCGGGACGTTGCCCTGGACGACGGCGGCCACGACGGTGCCGTCCTCGGCGGCGTCGGACACCAGCGGGCGGGCGGCGAGGGCCGCGCCGACCGGGGCGGCGACGGTGAGGGCCGCGAGGGCCGCGGCGGCCCGGCGCGGGTGGCTGCGGGCGACGCGCAGGGCCTCGTACAGCCCGAATCCGCAGAGCGCGACGGCGAAGGAGAGCAGCGGGGTGCCGCCGAGGGCGGCGAGCGGCAGGAAGAAGCCGTCGGCCTGGCCGAAGGCGAGCTTGCCCCAGGGGAAACCGCCGAACGGGGCCCGGGCGCGCAGCGCCTCACCCGCGATCCAGACGGCCGCGCCCCACAGGGGCCAGGCGGGGAGCCGGCTGACGAGGGCGATCCCGAGGCCGGTGAGGCCGATCAGGAGGGCTTCGAGGGTGACGAGGGCGAGCCACGGGACCGGGCCGACGCCCTCACTGGTCCAGACGAGCAGCGGCAGCAGGAAGCCCAGGCCGTGCAGGAGGCCGAGGCCGAAGCCGGCGCGGGCGCGGCGGCCGTGCAGGCAGCCGCCGAGCACGGCGAGGGCGACGGGGGCCAGCCACCACAGCGGGCGGGGCGGGAAGCTCACGTAGAGCAGTGCACCGGAGCCGGCGGCGAGGGCGGCGCGCACGGGCCACGAGGCCGCCCACCCCTTCCAGCGGGATGCGGCGGCTTCGGTTGCGGCGGTTCCGGTTTCCGCTCGGGCTTCCGCTTCGGCGGTCGAGCCGGGGTCTCGGGTGATGCTGCTGCTCATTTGGCGGAGTGTACGTCCCCACGCGCCGGGGGCGGGAGAGCGACTCAGCGGGCGAGAGCGCGCAGGTGGGCGCGGATGACACGGACCGCGTTCTCGGCGTCGTCGACGGTGACGGTGAACACCTTCCCGTCGCCGAGCCGCAGCTCCACCCCCTCGCCGCGCCGGACGATGACCGCGGTGCCCTTCTCGGGGCGCCAGCGATAGCCCCAGCCGCCCCACTGCTGCGGGGTGATCCGGGGGAGGAACTCGGCGGAGGCCACCTCCGCGAGCTTGATCTTCCGGCGCGGCACCCCGATGTGGCCGCAGCGGACCTCCAGCGCCTCGGCGTCGACGCTGACGGCGACGTGCACGAAGGCGAGGGTGCCGTAGAGGATCAGCAGCCCGACGGCGAGGCAGCCGATGACGGACATCAGCAGCGGGACGATTCCGGCGGTCCAGGACGAGTCGACGGCGAGCTCGATGCCGAGTGCGAGACAGGCCGCGCCGGCGGCGGCGAGCAGCCACTGCACGCGGTTGGAGGCCCGGCCCGTCCACAGCGGACCCGGGGGGTGACCCGTCATGTGTAGCAGCGTACTCACGTTCCGCATGTACGCCACCGCCTCTCGCCCACACGGCGCGGGCGCGTCGGACCACGTGCGCTCCCGCGTGGTCGCGTCTGCCCGGCATTGACCTCAAGCAAACTTGAGGTCCTACGGTCGTCCGCATGACCACTCACGAGTCGGCACAGCACGCCGTACAGACCGTTCCGGAGCGCTACCGCACAGCGGTCGTCGCACACGTCATGGTGGCCGACGCGGCCGCCGCACTCTCCTTCTACGGGCGGGCCTTCGGCGCCGTCGAGGACTTCCGGCTCGACCATCCCGAGGGCGGGGTGATGCACGCCGAGATACGGATCGGCGGGGCCGTGCTCATGCTCGGCGACACCTCCGAGGGCCCCTTCACGGCGCCCTCGGAGCTGGGCGGCACCTCGGTCGCGCTGCACGTGTTCGTACCGGACGTGGACGCACTCGTACGGACGGCGGTGGCCGAGGGCGCGGAGCTGGTCCAGCCGCCGGCGGACCAGTTCCACGGCGACCGGACCGCCATCCTCCGGGACCCGTTCGGGCACCTGTGGGTGTTCCTCACCCACCTGGAGGACGTGTCCTGGGAGCAGTTGGAGGGCCGGCTCGCGGGCGCGTAGCCCGAGGGCCCCGAGCCCCGGGGGCCTCAGCCGGGCAGCAGGCCGAGGAGCGCGTCACCCAGGGCCGGGCGGCGGGCACCCTCGCCGCCGCCGGCCTCGACGACCTGGAAGGCTTCGCACGCGGTGTACTGGCCTGCGTATGCCCCGAACCGTCCGAGGAGGAACCGTGATCACTCGACTCGACCGCGCCGTGGGGGCCGTTCTGGGCTCGGCCGTCGGTGACGCGCTCGGCGCGCCCTACGAGTTCGGGCCCGCCGGCGAGCTGACCGCGCGCGGCGAGGAGATGCGCGGGGGCGGCGGCTGGGACCCGGGCGAGGCGACCGACGACACGCAGATGGCCGTCCTGGTCGGCGAGTCCCTGCTGGAGCACGGCGGTCTCGAACTCCCCGACGTCTTCGGGCGGTTCCAGCGCTGGGCGGCCGGCGCACCCAAGGACATCGGACTCCAGACGGAGGACGTGCTGACCAACGGCGAGGCCTGGGACCTGGCCGCCGCACTGCACTTCCAGATCAACGCGCGGGCGGCGGGCAACGGTTCCCTGATGCGTGCCTCCACCTCGGCGGTGTACTTCGCCTCCGCCGGGCGGGAGGGCACGATGGGCGCCGCCCGCCGCATCGCCGCACTGACGCACGGCGACCGGGCCGCCTGGGAGGGCACGGCCCTGCTGCACGAGCTCGTACGGGTGACTCTCGACGGGGGCGATCCGCTGACCGCCCTCCCCGGGGCGCTCACCGCGGTCCACCCCGACCACCGCGAGCGGTACGGGCTCGTCCTCGGCCACGACTGGCATCCGGGGCTGGCAACCGAGTTCAACGGAGCGGTCTGGCCCTGCCTGGGCTCGGCCGTGTGGGCGCTGCGGACGACCACCGGGTTCGCCGAGGCCGTACGGGCCGCCGTGGACCTGGGCGGGGACACCGACACGGTCGCGGCGGTCACCGGCACCCTGGCCGGGGCCCGCTACGGGCAGGCGGCGATCCCGCCGGAGTGGACCGCCCCACTGCACGTACCGCTGCCCGGGTTCGGGGACCGGGTGCTGGACGCGGACGGGCTGCGCGCGCTCGCTCAGTCGCTCGCGGGGCGGACGTAGCGCTCGGGGAGCAGATCCGCCACGGGCACGGCCCGCAGCGCGCCGCCTGAGCCGACGATCACCCGAAGCCGCGGGTGGAGGTCGAGGAGCACCTGGCGGCAGCGGCCGCACGGCGGGAGCACTCCGCGGTCGCGGTCCCCGACGGCGACGATCGTGTCGAGCCCGCGGATGCCCTGCGCGACGGCCGCGCCGAGGACGACGAGCTCGGCGCAGGGGCCTCCGGTGAAGTGGTACACGTTCACGCCCCCGACGGTCCGGCCGTCACGGGCACGGGCCACCGCCGCCACGGTGTGGTCCTCGCCGTGGCAACGGGCCCGGGCCAGATCGGTGGCGGCCGCGACGAGCGCGAGGTCCTGCGGGGTCATCGCCCGATCATCGCCCGACGGCCGCGCCCTCTTCCGCGAGCAGCCGCCCTTCGGCGTACCCGAGCGCGGCGGCGGGGAGCGCCCCCTCCTGCCCGCTGAGCAGGACGGTCAGGGTTCCGGTCCGGGGCAGGCCCGGCTCGGGGAGGACGCCGAGGCGGCGCAGCGCCTGTACGGCGACGGGCTCGGCGGAGCCGTGGAAGCGGAGGTCGGCGCCACCGGTCCGCTCGTCCAGGGCGGCCCGGATGGGCGCCTCGACGAGCTCGTAGTGCGTGCAGCCGAGGACGACGTCGGTGACGTCGGCCGGGGTCAGCGCGGCGGCCGCGGCGACGGCCGCGGCGATGGCGGTGCCGTCCCCCACCTCGACGGCATCGGCGAGTCCCGGGCAGGGCACTTCGGTGACCCGGGCCCCGGCGGCGAAGTCGCGGATCAGCCCGCGCTGGTACGAACTGCCGGTGGTGGCGGGGGTGGCCCAGATGGCCACGCGCCCGCCCGCGGCGGCGGCGGGCTTGATCGCCGGCACGGTCCCGATCACCGGGATCCCGGGCTCGAGCTCGGCCCGGAGCGCGGGCAGGGCATGCACGGAGGCGGTGTTGCAGGCCACGATCAGCGCGTCCGGCCGGTGCCCGGCGGCGGCCTGTGCGACACCGAGGGCGCGCCCGGTCAGATCGGCGGGGGTACGCGGCCCCCAGGGCATGCCGTCGGGGTCGCAGGAGAGGACCAGATCGAGGTCGGGCCGCAGCCGCCGCATCACGGCGGCTGCCGCGAGGAGGCCGATTCCGGAGTCCATGAGGGCGATCTTCACCTGGTCACCTTAATCGAAGCCCCCGGGAAAACCCCCAATCCGGGGCGGGGGCGGGGTGAGGGGGCGGGGGTGAGGGGGCGGGGGCGGCTGGCGTGGCGGGATCTGACCGGCGGGGTCACCTCGACGGGAGGCGGTTACCGCAACGGGGGCAGAGCGGCAGGGTCAGCCGACCGGGATGCAGGGCGCGGCGGGACCTGAGCGGCGGGATCCGCACACGCGGCGTCGACCAGCCAGTCGGGGCTGCGGGCGGGGCCCGCGGAGGCGGAGTCGCTCGGGCGGCGAGTGGACGGGCGGCCTGCCGAGTCGGCGTCGGAAGCGTCGGTCGGGACGTCGGGGGCAGGTTCCTCTGCTCGGCAACGGAGGTCGATCGGGACGCCGGCGGGCCGCGTAATCGGCGACGGAAACGTCGATCGGGAGGACGGGGGCGGGGGCCGCGGACGCGGGGTCGGTGTGTGTCCGGGGGCGTCCCGTCAGTCCACTGTCCTTCCGTGTCGTGCCGGTCCCTCAAGGGCGCTCCTCCTTCGTCGTCGCGTCGCTTCGCGATGGCCTTCGGCCACCCTTGACCGACCGGCCCGCCCCGGAAAGACAACAGACTGCCGGGAAGCCCCCGAAGGATGGCCGGGGGGTTCATGTTCCGATGAGGGCCCATCAGAGATCCTGACCGGCAGCCCCTGTCCATCCGCACCCAGCCCACCAGGAGCATCGAGAGGGGTCGGAATGGGCGCCCGGGGAGGGCCATGCCTCCCTCAAGGGCCCATAGGCACCCTTTCCGGACCCAGGCAGGGTCAACCTGCACCAGACAGCGGCCAGATGCCCATGCCGGCACCCGTGGCCCGCAGGCGCCCCAAATCGCTACGCGCTCCTCTCTGCTTGGCGTCCTCCCCCCGCCTGGGGCTGGACATAGGCCGCCCACGACCGGCACAGGGACGGCCCGGCATGCGACAGCGGGTCGTTTGCCCCATTTTGTTCGCCAGTTGAGGGTCAGAAGGCGCCCTGTCGGAGTGAGAGGTGGAGAAATCCGACATCAGGCTCCCTCTCGCCCTCCTTTCGCCCCCACTGGCGTGCAGACGCCGAAAACCCGCCCACGGGAGGCATCTGGCGGCCTACGTCCAGCCCCGGACGGCCGCCGGACGCCGAGAGATGAGGAGCGCGTAGCGATCTGACGCGATACGGGCCAACCGGCACCGCAGGGTCATCTCATCGCTGTCTGGTGCAGGTTGACCCCACCTGGGTCCGGAAAAGGTGCCTATGGGCCCTTCAGGGAGCCATTCCCTCCCCGCGGCCCCGTCACCGGCCCGGCTCGCTGGTCCTGGTGGGCTGGGTGCGGATGGACAGGGCCCCTGCCCGGCATCTCCGATCGGGGCTGATCGGAACCCTGAACCCCCTGGCCATCCTTCGGGGGCTTCCCGGCAGTCTGTTGGCATTCCGGGGCGGGTCGGTCGGTCAAGGGTGGAGCGCAGCGACATCGCGAAGCGACGCGACCGCAGGGAGCGCCCTTGAGGGACCGGCACGACACGGAAGGACAGTGGACTGACGGGACGCCCCCGGACCCCTCCCGACCCCGCGTCCGCGGCCCCCGCCCCCTGCCCCCCCGACCAACCCCTCCGTCGCCGAGCACACGAACCCCGCCCCCGCCCTCCCGACCGGCTCCTCCGACCCCGAACACACGAACCCCACCCCCCTCCCGCCCCGCCCCCTCCCGCCCCACCTCCCCGACCCCGAACACAAAGACCCCGCCACCCCAGCGCCCGCCCCCGCCCGAAATGCGGGACACGTCCCGCGGGGTTCGGCAGACTGCCCGCATGGGCCTTCTCTGCGCCGCCTGCGCATCCCTCGTCGTCTGGATCTGGCTCACGTTCGCCCAGGGCATGTTCTGGCGGACCGACGTCCGGCTCCCTCCGCGCAGCGCCCCCGCCCGCTGGCCCTCCGTCGCCATCGTCGTCCCGGCCCGGGACGAGGCCGGGGTGCTGCCCTGCAGCCTGCCCTCGCTCATCGCCCAGGACTATCCCGGCGAAGCCGAGGTCATCCTGGTCGACGACGGCAGCACCGACGGCACCGGCGCCCTCGCCCTGCGGCTGGCCCGGGAGCAGCCCGGGCTGCCCCTCACCGTCGTCTCCCCCGGCGAGCCGGAACCCGGCTGGACCGGGAAGCTGTGGGCGCTGCGGCACGGCATCGCGCTCGCCCGGACCGCCCACGCCACCGAGCCCGAGTACCTGCTCCTCACCGATGCCGACATCGCGCACGAGCCCGACAGCCTGCGTGAGCTGGTCGCGGCCGCGACGACCGCCGAGCTGGACCTCGTCTCGCTGATGGCCCGTCTCCGTGTCGTCAGCCCCTGGGAGCGGCTCGTCGTACCGGCCTTCGTGTACTTCTTCGCCCAGCTCTACCCGTTCCGCCGGATCAACCGCCCGACCGGCCGGACCGCCGCCGCGGCTGGCGGCTGCGTCCTGTTGCGTACCGAGGCCGCCGTACGGGCGGGCGTGCCGGAGTCGATCCGGCAGGCCGTCATCGACGACGTCTCCCTCGCCCGTGCCGTGCGGCGTTCGGGCGGCCGGATCTGGCTGGGGCTCGCGGAGCGGGTGGACAGCGTGCGCCCGTACCCGGGGCTCGCGGACCTGTGGCGGATGATCTCGCGCAGTGCGTACGCGCAACTGCGCCACCGGCCGCTGCTGCTGGCCGGGACGGTGGCCGGGCTCGCGCTCGTCTACCTCGTCCCCCCGGTCGCCTGCTTCGCAGGTCTGGCCGCCGGGCACGCCGCCACAGCGTGGGCGGGCGCTCTCGCCTGGCTCCTGATGGCCGGAACCTATCTGCCGATGCTGCGCTACTACCGGCAGCCGGCCGTGCTGGCTGCGCTGCTTCCGCTCACGGCCCTCCTGTACCTCCTGATGACCGTCGACTCGGCCGTCCAGCACTACCGGGGCCGCGGCGCGGCGTGGAAGGGCCGTACCTATGCCCGTCCGAGTGACGCCTGAAACGGCGAGCTGCCGCCCCTGCCGATGTCATCCCAGGTCACCGTGTTGTGACACTGCGTCAGCAGCAAGTCGGTGCAACACCCAACCGGTGAGTACGAGTAGGAACAACCCGGGGCGGAAGTGGCGAAAACGTGCACATGAACGAGAAGTGAAGGGTGTGGCTCTGACCTGCGAATATGCAGGTCAGGGCGGTGTTCGTCACACCTCGCTATGGACCCGGTGAAGTCGTGGGCTTAACTTAGGTCCCATGACCTCCCCCCGCTCCACTTATGGCGGCGGTTACTACTCCGCGCCCTCCTTCCCGGACACCCCCATCTACGACTCCCTCGTCGCCGAACGCGGCACCCCGCAGATCGCCCCGATCCGCGTTCCCGCCGCGTACGACTCCCCGAGCGCCGGCTATTCGAGCGGTGGGTACCTCCCGGCCCTCGCCTCGTCCATGCCCGCGCTGCCCCCGGCCATGCCGCAGCAGCAGGCCCCTGCGTACGGGTACCCGTACCAGCAGCAGGCGGCGCCCGCGCCGATGCCGCTGCAGAACGCGCCCGCCCCGTACATCCCGCAGCAGCAGCCCGCCGTGGCCCGCGCGGGCTACATGCAGCAGGCGCAGCAGCAGCCGCGACCGGTGGCCACGGGCACCGGGTACGAGGCGATGCGTCCGGCCGCACCGCGCCCGATGCAGGTTCCGGTTCCGGCTCCGGTTCCGGCCGCCTCGTACGAGGACCCGTACGGCCGCCCGTACCAGGGGCGTGGCTACTGACGGGCCTCTGACCTTCGCCGGGGCGTGCGTGGGAGCTCCTGGCAGGATGCTCCCATGGCGAACTTGTATGTCCAGGCGCTCCACGTCCATCCCGTCAAGTCGGTAGCGGGGACAGCTCCCGACGAGGTGGTCGTGGAGCCCTGGGGTCTGTCCGGGGACCGGCGGTGGGCACTCGCCGACACCGAGGGCACGGTCATCACCCAACGCCAGCAGCCCCGGCTGGCGTTGGCCGCGGCGCGTCCGCTGGGGGGCGGCGCCGTCGCGCTGTCGGCGCCGGGCATGGGCGAGCTGGTCGTGGAGGTGCCGGCGCCGGGTCCGCTGGAGCCGGTCGTGCTGTTCGGCAAGAAGGTCGAGACCGTGGTCGCCGCGAGCGCCGCTGCCGACTGGTTCAGCGCCTACCTGGGGGTTCCGGCGCGGCTGGTGCACATGGACGACCCGGCCGTGCGGCGGCCCGTTGACCCGGAGTACGCGCTGCCGGGCGAGACGGTGAGCCTCGCCGACGGCTATCCGGTGCTGCTCACGACCCTCGCGTCGCTGGACGCGCTCAACTCGCTGATCGCGCAGGGGGACCATCCCGAGGAGGGTCCGCTGCCGATGAACCGTTTCCGCCCGAGCCTGGTGGTCGCCGGCGCCGAGGCGTGGGCGGAGGACGGCTGGCGGCGCATCGCGATCGGCGACGCCGTTTTCCGCGGGGCCCGGGAGTGCGGGAGGTGCATCGTCACGACCACCGACCAGGCGACGGCGGAGCGGGGCAAGGAGCCGCTCAAGACCCTGGCCCGGCACCGGCGGATCGGCAAGTCGCTGGCCTTCGGGCGGCAGCTGGTCCCGGTGCGGGTGGGCACGGTGCGGGTGGGCGACGAGGTCCGCGTCCTGGAGTGAACGCGCGGCGGCCCCTCGGAATGACACCTTCGAGGGGCTCTGGGGGAACGCTGGAACCAAGCACCGTGGGCGGGCCGTTGGTGCATTCGACAGGTGTGGCGGGAAGGTGCGGGAGTTCTGCTTCGGCTTCCGTGACTTCGTGCACCGGATCGGGTGACACGACTGCCGCGCGTCCCGGAATGCGCGTTGCCGGGGCATGCGGGAGGCTTGGACCGCAGGCAGACGGAGGCAAAGGGGGTGCCGGACCGTGTGGACAGCCATGGGTGTGTGGCGTTGGCGGCGCAATCCGCTGCGCCGGCCGACAGATCTCTTCGAGGCGTGGGTGGCGTTCGCGGCGCTGGTGTGCGTCCTGCTGGTGGCTCCGGCCGTCGGCACGGTCGCGGGCCTGGAGGTGGACGGTACGCTGCAGCGGGCCGCGCGCGAGCAGCGGCAGGAGCGGTACCTCGTCCCGGCCGTGGTGCTCCGGCCGGCCGCCGAGCCGGCTGCGGGGACGGCCGCGGGTGCGGGGACGGCCGCCGATCCTTCGGCGCAGCGGCAGAGCCCGCAGCGCACGCAGATCGTGGCGTCGTGGACGGCGCCCGACGGCAGCAGCCACCAGGGCACGGTGCCGGCCGCGGAGGAACCGCCGCAGGCAGGGGACCGGTTCCGGATATGGACCGATACGCAGGGCCGGCTCGTGGGGCGTCCGCTCGACGCGTCCTCGGCGAGCGCCCACGCGGCGGTGGTGGGCCTGGCCGCCGCTCTCGGCGCGGCCGCGCTGGTGGAGACGGTCCGCCGGCTCGTCGTACGAAGGCTCATGCATCGGCGGTACACACGCCTGGACCGCGCCTGGGCGGCGGCGGGTCCGGACTGGGGCCGGGCGGGCGCGGGCAGCTGACCTGGCATCTCACTGGCTCCGCGCGCGCTACGGTGGAGCGGCCGGAGTCGATCGCCGCCACTGTGGTGGGCGGCGGCGGTGGTTTCAGTCGCTTCGACAGCGCGAGTACGAGGGCGGGGGCACGACAGCACCATGGCACAGGGCACGGTCCAGGTGACACACGGCGGGTCTTCGCGGTGGCGGCGCCGCTCCGGTGAGTATCCGACGCTGGCCGCCGCGCTCGCCGTCGCGGGTGACGGGGACGTGCTGTCCATCGCCCCCGGCACCTACCGGGAGAACCTGGTGCTCAACCACGCCGTCACCCTGCGCGGGCCGGAGGGCTCGGTGGGTTCGGTGCGGATCGCCCCGCTCGACGGGGTCGCGCTGACGGTGCGCGCCTCGGCCGTGGTCCAGGACCTGCACCTGGAGGGGCAGGACCGGGCGGCGCCCGCGCTGCTCGTCGAGGAGGGCTCCCCCGAGCTCACCGATCTGCGGGTGAGCACCCGGTCGGCGGCCGGCATCGAGGTGCGCGGCGGGGCCCGCCCCCTGGTGCGGCGGTGCACGGTGGAGAATCCGACGGGCGTCGGGATCGCCGTACTGGACGGTGGCGGCGGGGTGTTCGAGGAGTGCGAGGTGGTGGCCGCCGGGCAGGCCGGGGTCTCCGTCCGCGGCGGCGGGCATCCGCGCCTGGAGCGCTGCCGGATCCACCATGCTTCGGGCGCGGGCATCGCGGTCACCGGCGAGGGTTCGGGCCTGGAGGCGCTGGGCTGCGAGGTGTACGAGATCAAGGGCACCGGTGTGCAGATCGCCGCGCGCGCGGCGGCCCGGCTCACCGACTGTGCGGTGCACCGCACCTCGGCGGACGGGGTCACCCTCGACACGGACGCGGTGCTCACCCTGGCCGGCTGCGACATCCACGACATCCCGGAGAACGCAGTGGACCTGCGCTCCCGTTCGGTGCTCACGCTCAGCCGCACCACCGTCCGCCGGTTCGGCCGCAACGGTCTGTCGGTGTGGGATCCGGGTACCCGGGTGGATGCCGAGTCCTGCGAGATCCACGACAGCACGGGCGACTATCCGGCGGTGTGGATCAGCGACGGGGCCACCGCCTCGCTGAACTCGTGCCGGGTGCACGACGTGCCGGACGCGGTGTTCGTGCTGGACCGGGGCTCGCGCGCCGACGTCGTCGACAGCGATCTGTCCCAGGTGCGCAACACGGCCGTCTCGGTGAGCGACGGGGCGACCGCGCAGGTCGACGACTGCCGGATCCGGGAGGCGGCGACCGGGGCCTGGTTCCGCGACCACGGCAGCGGCGGCACCCTCGCCAACTGCACGATCGACGCGGTGCAGACGGGGGTGATCGTCACCAAGGGCGCCGATCCCTCGCTGGAGCGGTGCACGGTGAGCTCCCCGTCAGAGGCCGGGTTCTACGTGTCGGCGGGCGGTCGCGGAAGCTTCCATTCCTGCCGGGTGACGGGCAGCTCCGGCTTCGGCTTCCACATCATCGACGGCTGCCGCACCACGCTGACCCGCTGCCACACCGAGCGCTGTGCGCGTGGGGGTTACGAGTTCTCGGAGGACGGCCCGCTCGCCGAGGAGTGCACGAGCGACGAGTCCGGGTCGCGGCTCGCCGCCCAGTCGGCCGCGGCCGGGGCCCTCACCGGTGAGCGCGCGGGCATCCGCACGGTCGGCGCGGTCCAGAGCCCTGCGGCGCAGACGGCACAGGTGCCCGCTGCGCGCCCGGTGGAGGAGGCGGACCGCGGGTCGTCGGCGGCGCGCGGCTCCGGCGAGGTGCTGGGCCAGCTCGACGCACTGGTGGGCTTGGAGAGCGTCAAGCGCGAGGTGCGGGCGCTCACCGACATGATCGAGGTGGGCCGGCGGCGCCTGCAGGCGGGCCTCAAGGCCGCCTCGGTGCGCCGCCATCTGGTGTTCACCGGATCCCCCGGTACCGGCAAGACGACGGTGGCCCGGCTCTACGGCGAGATCCTCGCCTCCCTCGGGGTCCTGGAGCGCGGCCACCTGGTCGAGGTGTCCCGCGTGGACCTGGTCGGTGAGCACATCGGCTCCACGGCGATCCGTACCCAGGAGGCCTTCGAGCGGGCGCGAGGCGGGGTGCTGTTCATCGACGAGGCGTACGCGCTGGCGCCGGAGGACTCGGGCCGGGACTTCGGGCGCGAGGCGATCGACACCCTCGTGAAGCTGATGGAGGACCACCGGGACGCGGTCGTGGTGATCGTCGCCGGGTACACGGCGGAGATGGACCGCTTCCTGACCGTCAATCCGGGTGTGGCCTCGCGGTTCTCGCGAACCATCACGTTCGGCGACTACGGGCCGGAGGAACTGCTGCGGATCGTGGAGCAGCAGGCGGAGGAGCACGAGTACCGGCTCGGCGAGGGCACCGCCGAGGCGCTGCTGACGTACTTCACGGAGCTGCCGAAGGGGCCGGCGTTCGGCAACGGCCGCACGGCCCGGCAGACGTTCGAGTCGATGGTCGAGCGGCATGCGGGCCGGGTGGCGCAGTTGTCGGATCCGGGCACGGACGAGCTCACCCTGCTGTTCCCGGAGGATCTTCCGGCTCTGCCGGCGCTGCCGGCTCCTTGCTGACCCTGGGGGCCGGCACGGCGGGTGTGGCGGGCGGCCCTGCCGGCGCGGCCGACCGGGCGCGGCGGGCGGGCCCCGCCAACCGGGCCAGGAGGGCGTCGCGTTCGGCGGCGAAGACGGGGTCGGCCTGGTAGTCGAAGTGGCCCAGGATCGGTGCGGGCAGCGGGTGGCGGGCACTGCGCCCGTAGGCGAGCGGGTCGGCGAGCGGCCCCCGGTCCACGGAGTCGGCAGGGGCGGCCGGGCCGATCGGGCCGATCGGGCCTACCGGGGCAGCCGGGTCTACCGGGACGTGGGGGGTTGCCGGGCCGATCGGGCCGTCCGGGCGCGTGGTGTCGCCGGCCTCGGCGAGGACCGGGCCGCCGATCGGGTCGGTGGCGCGCCAGAGGTTGCGCCAGCAGTCCACGTCGCCGTGCAGCGCGTCGAGCGCGCCCGGGCCGAAGTATGCCGGGAACCAGCGCCCGTAGAGCCGCCGGAGCGGGGAGCCGTACGTGAGCAGGGCGACCCGGCGGCGGACCTGCGGCGGCAGTTGCCAGACGGCGGCCGCCGCGAGGACGCTGCCCTGGGAGTGACCGGAGATCACCAGACGGCCGCCGGTGCGGCCGGTCCAGCCGGTCATCCGCCAGGTCAAGTCGGGGACGGCGCGCTCGGCGTAGCAGGGTGGCGCGAACGGGTGGGCGGCGCGCGGCCAGAAGGTGCCGACGTCCCACAGCACGCCGATGGTGCGGCGGGCGGCGGGGTCCCGGTAGGCGCGGCGGCCCCAGGTGACGAACGCGGCGATGCCGAGGCCGATCAGCCAGGACCCGGCGTCCTGCGCGGCGCGGGCGGCGGTCTCCAGCAGCGGGTGGGCACCGCGGGCGGCCTCGCCCGGGACCCGGCCGCTGATCCAGGCTCCGGCGAGGGCGCCCGCGCCGAGCAGCAGGGTGATCCCGGAGACGGCGGCCAAGAACCAGGGCGCGGAGTCGGTGAGCGCGGCGGCGGCCCGGACCCCGGCGATCCGGCGGCTGCGGTCTTCGTCGGGCGGCTCTCCCGGGTACTCGGCGGCCACCCCGGCGGCGAGCCTGCGCCGGGTGCGGATACCGCGTACGGCGAACCAGGCGGCGAGCAGGGCCAGTACGAGGAGCAGCGGGGGAAGTACGGCGGCCTGCCAGGACAGCAGCACGGGCGGCGCGGGCAGCGGAGTCCCGGCCGGGCCGGGGGCTCCTGTTCCGTCCAGCCAGTCGGCGACCCGCTGGGCGACGCCGCCGGACATCACCCCGCCGAGGGCGCAGCCGAGCATGGCGATGGCGGGGCCGCCGAGGCCGTACAGGGCGGTCGCCGGGTCGGGGGCCAGCCGGTACAGGCGGACGGCGACGGCGGCGAGGAGCAGGGCGCAGCAGCCCTGTCCGAGCATGAGGGCGCCGAAGGCGAAGTCGCCGGGGAGCCGTCCGGTGGAGGTCCACCCGGGGCGCGACCAGCCGGCGTACAGCAGGGCGGCGGCGAGCAGCGCGAGGGCGGATCCGGGCAGCAGGGTGACGGCGGCCCGGTCGAGGCGGTGGTCGGCGCGGGCCTCGGTGCGGCCGCGCCGGCAGACGACCCAGGCGACGGCGAGGGCCCCGGCGGCGAGCAGCACCTCCAGGGCCCAGCCGAGGGCCTCGAGCGCGGGGGTGCCGGCGCGGCGGTCGTAGCGGGCGGTGGGTGCGGCGACGGCGGCCGCGACGGTGAGCAGCCCGGCGGCGGTGTGCGCCGCGCGCAGCCGGGCCACGATGCGCCGCCCGTACCAGAATCCGGGCCGGCCGAGCGCGGGCGCAGTGCCGACGGCGGCTGCGGGACCGGCCGTGTCCGCGGGCGGTGGCTGGGACTCGTACGCGCTCCACGTGCGGTTCGACAGGAACCACAGCAGCCCGGTCAGCGCGGCCGGGACCAGCGCGCCGAGGGCGAGCCGCCGCCCGGGCTGGCCCCACCAGCCGCCGGGTTCGAGGAACCCGAGCCAGGAACGGGAGCCGGTGCAGTGCGTGGACCCCGCGCACTGCCAGGCGAGGAGGTCGAGCGAGACCTCGCAGGCGGCCGCGATCAGCAGCAGGGTGAGGCTGAGGGCGAGGACCCGTACGAGGACCCCGTACGTCCGCACCCCGCGCGGTGCCGGACCGGTGGCGGGCGCGGCCGGCCGGGCCCAGTGGGCGAGGTTGACCACCATGAAGGGCAGGAGCAGCAGCCACAGGGCGCGGGCGCCGTTGCCGGAGGTGAGCCGGGACCAGCAGTAGGCCTCGACCACGGGCCGTCCGGCGTACCACTCGGGATGGTCCTCGGCATCGGCGTCCGCGGCGCGGCGGAACACGGCGGCGGTCGAGTCCCCGGTGATCCGGACGGTGCGCGGGTCGCCGAGCAGCTCGTCGGGGGGTGCACCGTGGACTCCGTGCACGCGGAGTTCGAGGGCCAGGGGCCGTGGGGGTGTGAGGAGTTCGAGGGCCAGGGGATGCGGGGGCTTGGGGGTGTCGGGCACGGCGGCCTCCGCTGGGGGCGGGATCTGCGCAGCTCCAGCATCCCGCGCGCCACGCCCCGTGCCTAGGCCCCCTCCGGGCGATCCTCCGGGCGGTCCTCCGGCCCGGGCCCTGCCACCGGCCGGTCCGGGAGGCGGGGCCGCAGCGGACATCTGACGGGGCGCCAGCTATGGTACGCGCACCACACGCGCACGCACGTTCCGCTACACACCAGGAGGCACCGCCATGGCACGCCGACTCCGCCCGGTGGGGCTGGACTTCATCGAGGACGCGCCCGTCCGCCTGAGCTTCGCCGCGCGGACGGCGGCGGCGCCCGGGGCCGTGTACCGGGCCCTGGCCGAGGAGGTCGAGGGCTGGCCGCGCTGGTTCGGGGCGGTGACCCTGGCCCGGCCGACGCAGGGGGGTGCGGGCCGGGAGGTCCGGCTGGTGGGCGGGGTCCGCTTCCAGGAGACGATCATGGCGGCGGATGCCGGGCGTCGTTACGCGTACCGGGTCGACGAGACCAACGCCCCCGGGGTCCGGGCCCTGTTGGAGGAGTGGCGGCTCGCCCCCGCCGGGCCGGGATCCGGCACCGTGATCCGCTGGACCTTCGCCGCCGACGGCCCGGCACTCTTCCGGCTCGCCCTCACCGGTGCCCGTCCGGGCCTGGGCCACTCGTTCCGCTCGGCGGTCCGGGCCCTGGACGCCCGCCTCTCGGCGCGGCGCCCGACGGGCGGCGCCTGACACGCCGCCGGCCCGGGCGCAGGGCGGTCCCCGCCGGTCAGGCCGTCGGCTCGCGCCAGACGCCCGTGGCCAGCAGGGTCTCGAGCGTCTCCGTGTACGGGGCGATGTCCAGGCCCTGCGAGGCCAGCCACTCGTCCGAGTAGTACTTGTCCAGGTAGCGGTCGCCCGGGTCGCACAGCAGCGTGACCACGCTGCCCTTGCGCCCCTCGGCCACCATCTCCGAGATGATCTTCAAGGCGCTCCACACGCCCGTGCCGGTCGACCCGCCCGCCTTGCGCCCTATGGCCTGCTCCAGCACCCGGCACGCGGCGACGCTCGCCGCATCCGGCACCTTCATCATCCGGTCGATCGCGCCCGGCACGAAGCTCGGCTCCATCCGCGGCCGGCCGATGCCCTCGATGCGCGAGCCGCAATCGCTGCTCGCGTGCGGGTCGTGGTTGGTCCAGCCGTCGAAGAAGCAGGAGTTCTCCGGGTCCGGGACGCAGACGCGGGTGTCGTGCTGCATGTAGTGCACGTAGCGCGCGATGGTCGCGGACGTACCGCCGGTTCCGGCCGTCGCCACGATCCACGCGGGCTCCGGATACCGCTCCAACTGCAGCTGCTGGTACATCGATTCTGCGATGTTGTTGTTGCCGCGCCAGTCCGTCGCCCGCTCGGCGTACGTGAACTGGTCCATGTAGTGCCCGCCCGTTCGGGCGGCGAGCTCCGCCGACTCCTCGTACATCTTCATCGAGTCGTCCACGAAATGGCATTCCCCGCCGTGGAATTCGATGAGGCGGCACTTCTCCGGGCTCGTCGTGCGCGGCATGACGGCGATGAACGGAACGCCGATGAGCTTGGCGAAGTACGCCTCGGAGACGGCGGTCGAACCGGACGAGGCCTCGATGACCGGACGGCCGGGCCGGATCCAGCCGTTGCACAGCGCGTAGAGGAACAGCGAGCGCGCGAGGCGGTGCTTGAGGGAGCCCGTCGGGTGCGTGGACTCGTCCTTGAGGTAGAGGTCGATGCCCCATTCCTCGGGGAGCGGGAAGCGCAGCAGGTGGGTGTCGGCGGAGCGGTTGGCGTCGGCCTGGACCTTGCGGACGGCCTCCTTCAGCCAGGCGCGGTAGTCCGCGTCGCTACGGTCGACGTCGATCGTCGTAGCCGTCGTACCGGAGGTACGGGTGGTGCTCATGCGCCTTGCTCCTTCGTGCGGTTCTTCGCCCCCTGCTTTCGCAATGTACCTCCCTCACCTGCACAAACAGTCACTTTGGGTATCTATGCGGATCGCTTTCGATCGCGTTCGGTTGCATACACGGGCACCGTGGGTGACCCTGGTGGAGCATTACTGAGGGTGCAGCACCCGTAACACTCATGTCGGGGAGTCGCAGCCGTGATAAGTCATTCCCGCAGGCACTGCGTCGTAGAACTGCAGGCCTTGCCGTCCCGGATCGGGCAGATCCGAAGGATCGTTTCAGCGCAACTGCGCCACTGGCAGCTCGATCCGCTCATCGACCGCGCCGCGCTCGGTGTGACGGAGCTGCTCAGCAACGTCCACCGCCACGCGCAGCCGGACAAGACGTGCACGGTCGAGATCGAGCTGCGGCTGGGGCGGCTCACGGTCTCGGTGTACGACAGCGATCCGCGGCTTCCCGTCCTGCGGGAGGCGGCCGCGGACGCCCTGGAGACCTGCGGGCGCGGGCTCGCGCTGGTCGCGGCCGTCAGCGAGGCCTGGGGCGCGCGGAACCAGGCCGACGGCCCCGGCAAGGTGGTGTGGTTCTCGCTCCGCGCCGCCCCGGCGGCATCGCCGCAGCAGCGTCCGATCGGCAACGGATCCATGCCCGTACGAGAACCCGTGCCGGCGGTGGTCGTCGCCGTGGACCCGGGCGCCGTCCCGACCGGCATGTCGGTGGCGGCGTCGGTCGGCGCCAGGCCCGGGTGAGGGTTCCGCCGCCGCCCCCAGGGCTCGCCGCCCGGCTCGCCGCCAGGGCGCCGGCCGGCCCTGCATCGCCGCCCCGGCGGTGAGCCGGGCGGTGAGCCGGGCGGTGAACCGGGCGGTGAACCGGGCGGCGAGCCGGGCGGCGAGCCGGGTGACGAGCCCGGTGACGAGGCCGACGGCGAGCCCGGCGGCGAGCCCGGTGACGAGCCCGGCCAGGATCCCTTAAGCCGCCGCCCCCAGGGCCCCCAGCGGGTCGTCCAGCACCGGCTGCCAGGCCAGTTCCGCCGCGCCGACCAGGCTGTTGTGATCCAGGGTGCACGGCAGGATCGGTACTCCCCCGCTGCGGCCCCACAGGCTGCGGTCCGCGACCACCGCGCGCAGCCGCTCCGGGTCCGCGTGCAGCAGCTCCCGGTGCAGGCCGCCCAGGATGATCCGGTCCGGGTTCAGGATGTTCACGAGCCCCGCGAGGCCCAGGCCCAGCCGGTCGATGAGCTCCTCGGCGGCCGCCCGTACCGCCGGCTCCGCGTACTCCTCGCGCAGCAGGTCGCGGGCCTGCTGGAGCAGCGACACCTCGGGGCCCGGGGTGCGGCCCGCCGCGGTCAGGAAGGCCAGCGGGTCCGCCTCCACGTCCAGGCAGCCTCGGCCGCCGCAGTGGCAGGGCCGCCCCTCCGGGTTGACGGTGAGGTGGCCGACCTCCAGGGCCAGGCCCGAACTCCCGCTGTGCAGGCGGCCGTCCAGCACCAGCGCCCCGCCCACCCCGCGGTGGCCCGTGGCCACGCACAGCAGGTGCTGGGCGCTGCGGCCCGCGCCGTGCCGGTGCTCGGCGAGCGCGGCCAGGTTGACGTCATTGCCGGTCAGCGCCGGGCCGTCGATCCCGGCCGCCTTCACGCACTCGGCGAACACGGCCCGTACGGGAGACCCGGCCGGCCAGGCCAGGTGCAGCGGGTTGAGCGCCGTACCGTCCGGCTCCGCGACCGCCGACGGGACCGCGAGTCCCGCACCGATGCAGCGGCGGCCGGTGTCGGCGAGGAGCGCCGCACCCGCCTCGACGACGGCGCCCAGCACCTGCGCCGGATCCGCGGAGACGGTGACCTTGCCCGGGGCGGTGGCCACGATCCGGCCGCCGAGTCCGACCAGCGCGGCCCGGAACCCGTCTGGGTGCACTTGCGCGGCCAGCGCCACGGGGCCGTTCTCGTCGATGGAGAGCCGGTGCGAGGGGCGGCCCTGGGTGCCGCCCGCGCCGCCCGGGCGGGAGTCCACGCGGATCAGGCCGAGCGCCTCGAGCTCGGCGGCGACGGCCCCGGCGGTGGCGCGGGTGACGCCGAGCTCGGCCGTCAGTACGGCGCGGGTCGGTGCCCGGCCCGTGTGGACGAGCTCCAGCGCCGGGCCGAGGGCGCCGCGGCCCCGCTCCAGCTTGGTCCTCGAAGACGCCGACGCCGCGGAGGACGCCGACGCCGACGACGCAGATCCAGCGGACGCTGCGGACAGCGCGGACACCGTGGTCAGATCCCCCACCCGCGGCGGGGCCCCGTTGCCGTTCATGACAGCGATCCTCGCATGAGCGGCGGTGTGCGGGGCGCCGCCGGTCAGTCGGGGGGTGTCCCCAGCCCGCCGACCCGCAGGGTGATGTTCAGCCGCCCGGCCAGCCCGAGCCAGGGCGGGGCGGTGCCGGGCAGGACCTTCGGCACCCCGTGATAGGCCAGCCGGGCCGGGCCGCCGAAGACGAACAGATCGCCGCTGCGCAGCGGCACGTCCTGGTACGGGCGTCCGCGGAAGGCGGTGTTGCCGAAGCGGAAGACACACGTATCGCCGAGGCTGAGGGAGACGACCGGTGCCCCGGACCTCTCCTCGGCGTCGCGGTGCATGCCCATGCGGGAGTCGCCGTCGTAGAAGTTGATCAGCGCGATGTCGTACGCCTCGGCGGTTCCGATTCCGGTTCCGGTTCCGATTCCGGTTGCGGTCACCGCCTCGCGCCCCAGCTCCGCGAGCCAGCCGGGCATCGGTTTGACCGGGGCCCCGTCGCCGTCCACCGCGGTGCGGGCGTACCCGTACGGATACCAGTGCAGTCCGAGGCACACCTGGCGGGCGGTCATCGTCCCGCCGCCGGGTGTCCGTACGGTGCGCAGCCCGGCGGGCGGGCGCGCCCAGGCACGGCAGGCCTCGAGCAGCTCCCGCTGGCGCTCGGGCCCGAGCCAGTCGGGCACGTGTACGGCGCCGGGGGCGATCTCGGTCCGCTCGCGCGGGAAGAGTTCCCCGGGTTCCCCGTCCATGGCCCCATTGTCGCCGGTCGGTGGGACACTGCCCGCATGAAGATCACAGAGTATGTGGAGGCCCTTGCACGGGAGGGCGAGTTGCTCGCCGACACGGCCGAACGGGCGGGTACGGACGCCCCGGTGCCCACCTGTCCGGGGTGGCGGGTTTCCGATCTGCTGCAGCACACGGGTGCGGTGCACCGGTGGGCCGCCGGGTACGTCAGGGACGCCGTCGTGGAGCCGGGCCCGTTCCCGGACGCCCCCGAGCTGGTCGGCTCCGAGCTGCTGGCCTGGTACCGGGAGGCGCACGAGGCCCTGGTCCGGACGCTGACCGACGCTCCGGCGGATGTGCAGTGCTGGACCTTCCTGCCGACGGCCGCGCCGTCGCCGCTGGCGTTCTGGGCGCGCCGGCAGGCGCACGAGACGGCCGTGCACCGGATGGACGCGGAGGCGGCGCTCGGCGCGGTCTTCGCACCGGTGGCGCCGGAGTTCGCCGAGGACGGGGTGGACGAACTGCTGACCGGCTTCCATGCACGGCCGCGCAGCCGGATGCGGACCGGGGAACCGCGGGTGCTGCGGATCCGCGCCGCCGACACGGGCGCGGTGTGGACCGTGCACCTGTCGCCGGAGCCGCCCCGCACGGTGTCGGGCGACACGGGTGAGACGGCGGACTGCGAGGTCACCGGCGAGGCGTCCTGGCTGTACGCGGCGCTGTGGAACCGTCTCCCGCTGCTGGGCCCGGGGGTGGCCGGGGACGAGTCACTGGCGCGGCAGTGGGCCGAGACGGCCGGCATCGGCTGACCGGAGCGCTGCGACCCTCTTGTGACCGTACGGTACGTGCTGTGACACTGCGTGGATGGGGAGACGGACGCAGGCGGACCGCGACGCGATCACGATAGAGATCGGCTACGCCTTCGTCAGCGCGTGCTTCGCGGCCGCCCTCGTGTTCGGGGCGGTGTACGGTCCCGCCCTGTTCTTCGACGTCTCCCCCACCACCGATGCCGTCCTGACCCTGACGGGCGGGGTGCTGGCCGCGGTGGTGTTCCTGTTCCGGGTCACCCACGTCCTGTGGCGCTTCGCCCGCCGCCCGGAGAACAACGGGCGCTGACCGTCTGGTTCGGATCGTGCTGGTCCGGGTCGTGCTCGGGCCTCGGCCCGGTCACGGCCGGGCGGGCGGGCGGGCGGGCGGCAGCACACCCCTGGCGATCGTCGGGGGTGCGGCCCGCCGTTCGGCGGGGGTGCCCGGCCTGCGGGATTCCTACCGTCGGCGCCATGGACATGCTCACGCGGTATGGACGGGCCGGCGGGCCGTGCTGGCGGGCGCGGCGGCTACGACGGGGGCCGGGGCCGTGCTCTGGCCGGCGCCCGACGGCGGCCTCGGCACGGCCGGGGCGGTGCGCGTCACCGGCGGTGCTTCGGCCACCGGGTACCGGGTGCTGGCCCACACGAGCCAGGCCGGTACGAGGGCCACCGCCACGATGGCGGCCGCGACCACCGCGGCCAGCGCCAGTGGCGTGCTCCGCGCCCGCCCGGGCCGTCCGCCGGCGAGGAACGCGCAGCCCGCCTCGGGCATCACCCACCAGCCGCTGCCCGTGCCCGCGGCGGCGCCGGCAGCGGCCACGGTCCCGACGGCCGGAGCAGCTGCCGGGACGGGTGCGGGCCAGGGAATTTTCGATCATTGCTCGCCCGGGGCGACCCTACGGAATCGCCCCGGGCCCTCGGCACTGCCGAAAGTCCGCCCTTGGGCCGCGGGCGACGCGATCAGCCCACGGTGGCGGCGTACGCGGTCTGGCTGCGGAACTTCCAACTCGGCGACTCGTCCCACGGGTTCGGCATGAGCGTGCCGGTCGCGTACGCGTAGCCCGCGCCGCGGCCGAAGGCCGTGCGGAGGGTGGTGCGCATGGCGGCGGGGTCCGGGACCGCGTGGACGAGGTGCCAGAACGCTGTGCCGGCCGGGTCGAGTTCCGTGCCGGGGCGGTAGCCGCCCGAGGCGCCGAAGACGTTCCCGCCGAGCCAGCCGCCGCCCGTGTACGCGGCGTACGTGTCCTCGTAGGTGACGAAGACGTCCGCGGTGCGGTGGCCCGGCTCCAGGTAGCAGTCGGCGATGGCGGTGCCGGGGTTGTCGACCACCAGGTCCGCAGCGGTGGGATCGGCGGCGTTCATGGTGTCCTGTACGTACGCGCGCAGCTCTGCGTAGTGGTCGCGGGTGGCGTTGCCGGGGCCGCAGTCGCGGCTGACCACGTCGAAGAAGATGCCGTCCACGTGCAGGCGGCCGTCGCGGGTCTTGAGGTAGTTGTCGACGGAGGCCTTGACGGCGGCGATGTCGCGGCTGCCGTGGTCGGTGTGGACGTAGCCGAGGACCTTGGTCTTCTCGCCGGTGGCGGTGGTCCCGGCGCGCAGCACGTCGGCGCGGGCCTGCCAGGGCGCGTCGAAGGGGGCGTCCCCGTTGCCGGGGTTGAGGACGACCACGGAGGCGGCGGGTGTGGTGGCGACGAGGTCGCCGAGCATGGGGTCGCCGGCCCACGCGTACGCGGGGACGCCGATCTCCAGGCCCCGCACGCCGGCTATCCGGGGTCTGGGGGCCGGGGCGGCGTCCTCGGCCGCTGCCACGTCGCCCGTGCCGGCCGAGGCGGTCACGGCGGGCGCCGGGGCGGCCAGTAAGGAGGTGATCAGGACGGCGTAGAGGGCCTTCACTGCGCGGGCCATGGCTGTTCCTCCGACGAGGGGCGGGGGCAGGAGCACGACCCGACGAACACTAGACGGGCGCCCGTTCGGTGAAAGCCGAACCACTCTCATTGATACGAGGAACAGACAAGCGATCTGTCACCTCATCATGTGAGCCGCGGTCATACGGCGGGCAGCCCGACCCCGTGGGCCAGCTGGCCCGCGGCGTGCGTGAAGAAGGTGGCGCGGTCCTCGACGACCCGGTTGAACTGGCCGAACAGCTCGAAGGAGACGAGCCCGACCAGCTGCGCCCAGGCGGCGACCAGGGCGGCGGTGACCTCGGGCGGCAGCCCTTCGGCGAAGTCCGCGGTCATCCGGACGGCCTCGGGGCGCAGGTCGGCGGGCAGCGGCGGGAGGGCGAGGCCGCGGCCCGCGTGGGCGGCGCGGACGATGGCGATGAGGGTGTTGCCGACGCGGGAGGCGGGGCCGACGGTGTCCATGGGGGCGCTGTACCCGGGGACCGGGGAGCCGTAGATGAGGGAGTACTCGTGCGGGTGCTCCAGCGCCCACGCCCGGACGGCCTCGCAGACGGCGATCCAGCGCCCGCGGGGCGGGACAGCGGCGGCGAGGGCGCGGGCGTCGGCCTGCTCGGCGGCGGCGCCGATGCTGTCGTAGGCGTCGACGATGAGGGCGGTGAGGAGCTCGTCGCGGCTGGGGAAGTAGCGGTAGAGGGCGGAGGAGACCATGCCCAGCTCGCGGGCCACGGCGCGCAGCGAGAGCTTGGCGGCGCCCTCGGCCGCCAGCATGCGGCGCGCCTCGTCCTTGATGGCGGCGGTGACCTCGATACGGGCCCTCTCCCGGGCCCCGCGCACGGTACTCATACGAGCAGTGTGCCACGAAGTCAGAGCAGTGCCCAAAAGCGGGATCGCCAATCCATTTCGAGAGCGGTGCTCTTGCTTTGGTGCAGCAATCCGTGCACACTGATCTCAAGCGAGAGCACCGCTCTCCCCTCGACGCCGGAGGCAGTCATGAGCAGCAGGCCCACCCCGTACTACGTCCAGGCCGGCCCGCTCGCCACCCGCTTCAACTCCCTCTTCGGAAAGCTGGCCCGGTTCGGCATCAGCCTGGCCGGCACCGCCGAGCTGTCGGTGCGCGGCCGCAAGTCCGGCCAGATGCAGCGGATCCCGGTCAACCCGCACACGTTCGAGGGCGAGCAGTACCTGGTGTCGGCGCGCGGCCACTCCCAGTGGGTCCGCAACATGCGGGTGGCGGGCGGCGGCGAGCTGCGCGTGGGCCGCAAGGTGCGCACCTTCACGGTCGCCGAGCTCACCGACCCGGCGCAGAAGGCCGCCGTACTGCGCGCCTACCTGGCGAAGTGGGGCTGGGAGGTCAACCGGTTCTTCCAGGGCGTGACCGCGGACTCCTCCGACGCAGAGCTCCAGGCGGCGGCCGGCGACCACCCGGTCTTCCGGATCACGATGTCGAACTGACGGTCAGGGCGCACCGCGCTCCACCCGCCGCACCCGTACCGACACAGCGGCGGCCTTGCCCGCACTCCCGGCAAGACCGCCACCCAAGACCGCCACCATCGTCCGCGCACCGGCCCGGAAGAGGCAGGCCCTCGCGGCCCGGACCCAGCCGTCGGCCCTGCCCCCGGACCTGCTCCCCCGACCCGGTCCCGGCCCCGGCCCGCGACCCCTTAAGCCTGCTCCCGCTCCTGCTCCTGCTCCTGCCCCTGCGCCCGGTTCCGCGCTTGCCTGCCGTCCAGGGCGTGCAGCGCCTTGCGGGCCATCGGGTACGTCCGCACCAGGTCGGGCAGCGTCGTCGCACCCCGGGTGATCCGGGCGAAGGCCCGCCATGCCGGGCGGAAACCGGTGATCGCCGCGTGCATCAGCCCCGGCCGGGCCTCGAAGGCGGTCAGCATCCGCTTGCCGACGCTCATCTCCACGCCCAGTCCGGCCTTGACCGCGAACGCGTAGTTGAGGGCCTGGCGGCGTGCGTCGACCGCGTCCTGCGCCTCGGAGATCTTCACGGCCCACTCCCCGGCCAGCCGGCCCGAGCGCAGCGCGAAGGAGATGCCCTCCCGGGTCCACGGCTCCAGCAGTCCGGCCGCGTCCCCCGCGACCAGTACCCGGCCGCGCGAAAGCGGCGAATCGGGCTTGCGGCAGCGGGTCAGGTGCCCGGAGGAGACGGCGGGTTCGAAGCCGGCGAGTCCGAGGCGGGCGATGAAGTCCTCCAGGTACTGCTTGGTCGCGGCGCCGTCGCCCTTCGCCGAGATGACCCCGACGGTGAGGACGTCGCCCTTGGGGAAGACCCAGCCGTAACTGCCGGGCAGCGGGCCCCAGTCGAGGAGCACCCGCCCCTTCCAGTCCTCGGCGACCGTCTCCGGGACCGGGATCTCCGCCTCCAGGCCGAGGTCCACCTGGTCCATCTCGACCCCGACGTGCGCGCCGATCCGGCTCGCACTGCCGTCGGCGCCGACCACCGCGCGCGCCAGGACGGTCTCCCCGTCGGCGAGCACCACGGCGACCGTGCGCCGGTCGGGCACTGCCGCCCCGTGCTGTTCGACCCGCGCGACGGCCGTACCCGTACGGACGGTGGCGCCGGCCTTCTCGGCCTCGGCGACCAGCGCGGCATCGAACTCGGGCCGGTTGATGAGCCCGAACAGCATCTGCCGCGAACGGCGGGTCCGGGTCAGCTTCCCGTTCAGCGAGAAGGTGACCGCGTGGATGCGGTCCTTGAACGGCAGGACGAAACCCGGCGGGAGGGCATCGCGCGAAGGGCCGATGATCCCGCCGCCGCAGGTCTTGTACCGGGGCAGCTCGGCCTTCTCCAGCAGCAGTACGCGCCGCCCGGCCGTCGCCGCCGCGAACGCGGCCGAGGCGCCGGCCGGTCCGGCCCCGACCACGACCACGTCCCACACCTCGCCGGTTCCCCCGGCACTCCCGGCCATCCCGTCCCCCGCCCCCTGAGCGGCCTGCCCTGCTGCTGAGTCGGGTCCCCCGACGGTGCTGTCGTCGCTGCTCACGATGTGCTGCTGCTCCTGATCATGCGGTTGCTCCGATGCAGGGAAATCCTACGGCGCGAGTCCGCCCCGTCCTGCTGTGCGAGGATCGGGACTGTCTTTCGACGTACCCCGCATACGCCCACGACGCGGATGCGGGCGGCGTACACGTACACAACGTCGCACCCAAGAGGAGCGTGCCCATGTCCCAGAATCCGATCGCCGAGACCATCGCCTCGATGATGCCCCGCGCCAAGCAGGAGCTGACCGAGCTGGTGGCCTTCCAGTCGGTGGCGGACTGGGCGCAGTTCCCGCAGAGCGAGAGCCAGGGCGCGGCGAACTGGGTGGCCGACGCGCTGCGCGCCGAGGGCTTCCAGAACGTGTCCCTCCTGGACACCCCGGACGGCACCCAGTCGGTGTACGGCTTCCTGCCCGGCCCGGAGGGTGCGCCGACCGTTCTCCTGTACGCGCACTACGACGTGCAGCCGCCGCTGGACGACGCCGCCTGGATCTCCCCCGCCTTCGAGCTGACCGAGCGTGACGGCCGCTGGTACGGGCGCGGCGCCGCGGACTGCAAGGGCGGGTTCATCATGCACCTGCTGGCGCTGCGCGCGCTGAAGGCCAACGGCGGTGTGCCGGTGAGCGTGAAGGTGATCGTCGAGGGCTCGGAGGAGCAGGGCACCGGCGGTCTCCAGCAGTACGCCGAGGCGCACCCGGAGCTGCTGAGCGCCGACACGGTCGTCATCGGCGACGCGGGCAACTTCCGGCTCGGCCTGCCGACGGTGACGGCGACCCTGCGCGGCATGACCCTGATCAAGGTGAAGATCGACACCCTCGGCGGCAACCTGCACTCCGGCATGTTCGGCGGTGTCGCCCCCGACGCGCTGGCCGCGCTGATCCGGCTGCTGGACTCGCTGCGCGCCGCGGACGGTTCGACCACGGTGGACGGCCTGGCCTCGGACGCGGTCTGGGAGGGCCTGCAGTACCCGGAGGCGGACTTCCGCGCCGACGCGAAGGTGCTGGACGGGGTCGAGCTGATCGGCGAGGGCACGATCGCGGACCGGCTGTGGGCCCGCCCGGCCGTCACCGTGCTCGGCATCGACTGCCCGCCGGTGGTCGGCGCCACCCCCTCGGTGCACGCGAGTGCCGGCGCGCTGATCAGCCTGCGCGTACCGCCGGGCGTGGACACGGCCGAGGCCATCAAGCTGCTGGAGGCCCACCTGGTGGCGCACACCCCGTGGCAGGCGCACCTCGAACTCGAGGTCGTGGGCCAGGGCCAGCCGTTCCAGGCGGACACGAGCAGCCCGGCGTACGCGTCGATGGCCGCGGCCATGCAGGTGGCGTACCCGGGCCAGGAGATGCAGGTCGCGGGCATGGGCGGATCGATTCCGCTGTGCAACACGCTGACCACGCTCTACCCGGAGGCGGAGATGCTGCTGATCGGGCTGAGCGAGCCGGAGGCCCAGATTCACGCGGTGAACGAGAGCGTCTCCCCGGAGGAGCTGGAGCGCCTCTCGGTCGCGGAGGCCCTGTTCCTCGTCAACTACGCGGAGTCCAAGCGCGGCTGATCTGCGCTACGGGCGAACTCCGCTCCCGGTGAAAGGCGTGCCGGGGGCGGAGTCGCCGCACTTACGTTCGGGGTATGGATCTTGTAGAGGTACTCCCGCAGCGGCTGCACATGCTCCGTTTCCCGATCGGCCAGGCGTACCTGTGGCGCGACGGCGGAGCCCTGACCCTGATCGACTCCGGCCATGCCGGATCGGCGGCGGCGATCGAGGAGGCCGTCCGCTCCCTCGGGCTGAGCCCGGAGCGGCTGGAGCGGATCGTCCTGACGCACTGCCACCGCGACCACATCGGCGCCGCGGACGAACTCGCCGCCCGGTGGGGCGCGCAGGTGGTGGCGCACCGGCTGGAGGCTCCGGTGATCCGCGGTGAGCTCCCGGTGCCGGAGCCGGTCCTGCTGGACTGGGAGATCCCGCTGTACGAGCACGGCCTGACGGTCCCCGAGGCGCCGCCGACGCGGGTCGACCGCGAGGTCGAGGACGGCGAGGTGCTCCCGTTCGGCGACGGCGCGGTGGTGGTCCACGCCCCGGGCCACACGCCGGGCAGCATCGGCATCCACCTGCCGCGCCACGGCGTGCTGTTCGCGGGCGACTGCATCGCGGGGGTGGGCCAGGTGATGCTGGGCGTCTTCAACGTGGACCGTGACGAGGCCCAGGCCTCCTTCCGCCGCCTCGCGGCGCTGTCCCCGTCAGTGGCCTGCTTCGGCCACGGCGACCCGCTGACGAAGGACACGGCGGCCACCCTCCTCGCGGCAACGGAGTCGGAACCGGTCCTTCCGTAGCCGCTCCCCCTGCGGGCCCGGGAGGGAGGCTCCCGGGCCCGCCGGATTACGGGGTGGGGCGGCCCGCCTCCAGGTACAGGGGGCGGCCCCGCTCCCGGGCCCGCAGGGCCCAGCGCAGCCGCTCGTAGCGCACCGGGGGCAGCAGCCCGGCAGCCTCCTCCTCCGTCACGAACCGCCACGCCCGCAGCTCCGGGCCCGGCAGCCGGAGCCCGGCCGCGGCGGCGGCCGAGAGGCGGCCCCCGTCGAACAGCAGCCGCAGCCCCCCGTACGCAGGAGGCATCGGCGGCTCCCAGTCCACGACCAGCAGCCCCGGTACGGCGTCCAGCGTCAGGCCCAGTTCCTCCGCGACCTCCCGCACCCCCGCACACCCCGGCGCCTCGCCCGCCTCCACCACCCCGCCCGGGAACTCCCAACCCGGCTTGTACGTCGGATCGACCAGCAGCACCCGGTCCTCGTCGTCGAAGAGCAGCACCCCCGCCGCCACCGTCTCCCGCGTCGGTTCCGGCGTCTGCACGATGTCGCAGACCCGGGCCGCGTCCGTGCGTACGGCTTCGGCGATCCGCTCGGCCGTCTCCCGTACGGTCAAACCCCCGTTGTCGATGACGTGCGCGTCCGCCGCGAGCCAGCTGCCCAGCGCCTGCTGGTACGCGGGGATGTGGTCGTACGCCCACTGCCGGACCCGCACGTCCACGTCGGCCGGGTCGCCCGGCTCCTCCCGCGTCGCGATCCGCTCCCGCAGGATCGTTTCCTCCGGGGCGAGCAGCACATGCCGCACCGGTATCCGGCGCGCCGCGAGCCCGCCGAAGATCTCGTCCCGGTACTCCTGCCGCAGCAGCGTCATCGGTACGACCAGCACCCCGCCCAGCTCCGCGAGCATCGCCGCGGCCGTGTCCACCACCAGGCGCCGCCAGCTCGGCAGGTCCTGGTAGTCGGAGACCTCCGCGAGGCGTTTGCGCGGCAGCAGTTGGCGTAGTGCGTCCCCGACGAGCTCCGGGTCGTACAGGGTGCTGTCCGGCAGGATCCCGGTCAGTTCGCGGGCCGTGCTGGTCTTCCCGGCGCTGAATGTGCCGTTGATCCAGACAATCACGTCTACCCCTCTCCCCATGGCTCGTCCGGAGCCCCCAGTGGCTTGCCCGCATCACCCTGCCATGGAAACCCGCTCATCGGCCCAGTGCTTATCCTCAAGGTCAGAGCCGTACCCCGACGCTTCCGGAGGATTCCGTCCCGTGCCGCAGACCCGCCGCCCGTCCGACCCCCGCTACGGCAACCGGCCGACCATGAAGGACGTGGCGGCCCGCGCGGGCGTGGGCCTGAAGACGGTGTCCCGGGTGGTCAACGGCGAGGCGGGGGTCACCCCGGACACGGTGCGGCGGGTCCAGGAGGCCATCGAGGTACTCGGGTTCCGCCGCAACGACAGCGCGCGCGTGCTGCGCAAGGGCCGTACGGCCACCGTGGGACTGGTCCTGGAGGACCTCGCGGACCCGTTCTACGGGCCGCTGAACCGGGCCGTCGAGGAGGTGGCCCGGGCCCACGGGGCGCTGCTCATCAACGGGTCGAGCGCCGAGGACCCGGACCGGGAGCGGGAGTTGGCGCTGGCGCTGTGCGCGCGCCGGGTGGACGGGCTGATCGTGATCCCGGCCGGGGACGACCACCGCTACCTGGAGCCGGAGATCCGGGCGGGTGTGGCGACGGTGTTCGTGGACCGCCCGGCGGGCCGGATCGACGCGGACGTGGTGCTGTCGGACAGCTTCGGCGGCGCCCGCGAGGGGGTGGCGCACCTGATCGGGGGCGGCCACCGCCGGATCGGCTTCATCGGGGACCAGCCGCACATCCACACGGCGACGGAGCGCCTGCGGGGCTACCGCGCGGCGATGGCGGACGCGGGCCTGCCGGTGGCGGACTCCTGGGTCTCCCTCGGCCCGACGACCCCGGAACGCGTCGGGGAGGCCGCCCGGGCGATGCTGGCGGCCTCCGACCCGGTCACCGCGGTCTTCGCGGGGAACAACCGGGTGACGGTGACGGTGGTTCGTGTCCTGGCCGGACATCGGCCGCCGGTGGCCCTGGTCGGCTTCGACGACTTCGAGCTGGCCGACCTGCTGCGCCCCGGGGTGACGGTGGTCGCCCAGGACGCGGCGGCCCTGGGCCGGGTGGCCACCGACCGCCTGTTCCAACGCCTCGCCGGCGCCGCCCTCCCCCCGGCCCGCATCGAACTCCCGACCCGCCTGATCCCCCGCGGCTCGGGCGAACTCCCGCCGGCCTGAACCGGGCCGGGCGCTACTGGGTCAGGAGGCCGATGCCCAGTTCGATGCCGGCGAGTGCCGTCTGCCCGGCGAGCGCGGGCGCGGCCTGGAGCAGGCCCGCCCTGATCCGGCGCCAGGCACCGGCCCGGCGGGCGGGATCCTGCTCCACGTCCTGCACCAACGCCACGTCCGCGTCGAAGGCGGCACCGCCGAGCCCGTGCTCGGCTGCGAGGGCCCGGATCCGTTCGGCGAGCAGAGCCGTCCCGAGGGCCGGGCCGCCCAGGTGCTGCGTGACGGTCACGCCCTGCGCAGCGGCGCCTCCGTACACGTTCATGGTGAAGGCGGGCGCTGCCTGGGGTCGCTGGTCGTTCATGTAGTGCCTCACGGTCGAAGTGGAGATCGACATCGCGCAGTCCTCGCCGCGCGAGGTGAGCATCAGGGCCGGCGCGTCCGGGTCGTCCGTCCACAGCTGGGCCAGCCCGTGGCCCTGGAGATAGCGGGCGGCCCGCCAGACGATGCCCTCGCACAGCGGGAGCCCCAGGAAGCGGGTGCCGGCGAGGAAGGGGAGCAGCCGGACCACGGCGTCGGGGGCTTCGGCGGCCTGCCGGACCAGCTCGTCCAGGACGTGGCTGAACTGCGCGTCCACGCGTCCGCGGGCCCGGGTGACCTGGTCGGCCTCGGCCAGTCCCGCCGCGGTCGGGCCGACGAGCGCCCCGCCGAAGACGTACTCCAGGGTCAGATGGCCGCGGCCGCGGAGCATGCGGGCGGCTGCTTCCGCCGGGGCGGCCCGCGGGTCCTCGTCGGCGACGAACTCCCCGAGGGATACGGGAATCCCGGCTGCGGACCGGCGGCCGTACATCCAGATCAGTAGCTCGACGGCCAGATCGGCGACCGATCCCTCGGCGGCGCCGGAGGCGCTCACGGGTGGGCGACGGTGCCGGCCGCCGCGCAGAACTCGTCGATCCCTGCGCGGAGGCCGCGGTGCCCGCGGAGGGCAGCGTGCTCGTTCTCCCTGGCCCGGCCCAGGAGTTCGAGCAACCGCAAGGTGTACTCGGTACGCCAAGCGGCCGCGTAGCGCTCCGGGTTGAGATCGGAGGCGCTCTGGACGGGTCCTGCGGTTTCCAATGCGGCCAGCCCGGCCAGGGCCTCGCCGAGGTCGGCGATCAGGCCCTCGCGCCCGGGAGCCTGCGCCTCGGAGGTCTTCGCCCCGGCGGGCCGCGCCTCGAGGCGCGGTGGCGGCAGCACGGTGAGGCACTGGGCGAGTTCGGTGCCGAGCTCGGCGGCGCGGGCGCAGTGCTGCTCGGCCCAGGCTTGTTCGTCGGGCCGGTCGCGCAAGGCGCGGGCGTAGGCCACCCGTTCCGCCTGCTTGAGCCGCCTGCCGCTGGCCTCGTCGAGGTCGGCTCGCAGCTGGAGGTGGCGCCGTTCGGCGGCCTGCCGGGACTTCAGCCCGAGGGCGCCCGCGATCCGGGCCCAGGTGACCTTCTTGCGGCGGGCGGCCCCGAGCAGCCGCGCCTCGTCGGTCTGGAGCTTCTCGCGGAGCTCCCGGATGACGACCAGGGCGGCGAGCAGTTCCGTCTCGGTCACTCCGTCGACGGCGTCGTACTCGACGCAGCGCGCGATGCGGTCGTACTTTTCGGCGATCTCGATGAACTGACGGGTCGAGTCGTGGATGTTCGGCAGTTCCGCGAGTCGCCCGAGCCATTTGTCCTCGGGCTGGACCGGTCGCGTCGTCAGGAGCAGCCAGGCGCTCGGCCGGTCGTATTCGGCCGCGGGGCGACCTTCGGACGTCGTCTCCCGGACGACGGATTCTGTCGTCCGGGAGACGACGTCCCGACGTTCGATCATGGGTGAATCTCCTGGAGCATGCGATTCGGCGGGCACGGCAGAGGGAAGCGCGTAATGCCGGGCATGCCGGGCACTCCGCTCCCTGCGCCATGCTCCAGGACGCCTGTCGGTCACAGGGCCCGTGGAGACCATTCGCCAGGGTTCGCCAGGGTTCCGCCTCACGATGCGCACCACCACCTTCAGGACATACCGCGCCAAAGGAAAGCGGCCCCGCCCGGGGTCGTCCGGGCGGGGCCGCGTGAGGCCGTGTGACCTGCTACGAGCGGGACATCCCTCAGGCGGTCGCCGTCAGGGTCGCCGAGCGGCGGGGGATGGCGAAGGCGTCCAGTTCGGCGCGGGTCAGGCCCGTCAGGGCGGTGACCTCGTCCGTGCCCACCGCGCCGCAGTCCAGGCCGCGGACCAGGTAGCCGGCCAGGGCCTTGGCCGTGGCCGGCTCGTCCATCACGTCACCCTCGATCTTCGCGACGTACGCCTTCAGACGCGCGGCAGCCGTCTCGAGGCCCTCGCGGTAGAAGGTGAAGACCGCCGCGTAGCGGGTCGGGAGGTGACCCGGGTGCATGTCCCAGCCCTGGTAGTAGGCGCGGGCCAGGGCCCGGCGGGTGAGGCCGTAGTGCAGCTTCCAGGCCTCGTGGACGTGCTCGGTGGTGCCGATCGGCAGGACGTTCGTCGAGCCGTCGGAGACGCGTACGCCGGTGCCGGCGGCCGCGACCTGCATGATCGCCTTGGCGTGGTCGGCGGCCGGGTGGTCGCTCGACTGGTACGCGGCGGAGACCCCGACGCAGGCGCTGTAGTCGAAGGTGCCGTAGTGCAGGCCGGTGGCCCGGCCCTTGGAAGCCTCGATCATCCGGGCCACGGTCGCGGTGCCGTCGGAGGCGACGATCGACTGGCTGGTCTCGATCTGGATCTCGAAGCCGATCCGGCCCGGGCGCAGGCCACGGGCGGCCTCGAAGGCCTCCAGCAGCTTGACGAACGCGCTGACCTGCTCGGCGTACGTGACCTTGGGGAGGGTGAGGACCAGCCCGTCGGGAAGGCCGCCGTGCTCCAGCAGCCCGGACAGGAAGATGTCGGTGGTGCGGATGCCGCGGTCGCGGACGTTGGACTCCATGCACTTCATGCGGATGCCCATGTACGGGGCGTTCGTGCCGTTGGAGAAGGCTTCGGAGACGAGGCGGGCGGCGCGGGCGGCCGCCTGGTCCTCCTCCTCGTCGGAGCGGACGCCGAAGCCGTCCTCGAAGTCGACGCGGAGGTCCTCGACGGGCTCGGAGGCGAGCTTGGCGCGGACGCGGTCGTAGACGGGTACGGCCAGTTCGTCGCTGATGCCGAGCACCTTGGCGAAGGTCGCGGCGTCCGGGGCGTGCTCGTCGAGGGCCGCGAGGGCCTGGTCGCCCCAGGAGCGGATGGTGTCGGCGGCGAAGACGTCACCGGGGACGTAGACCGTGTGGATGGGCTGGCGGGTGCCGGGGTCACCCGGGTAGTGGCGCGCGAGCTCCGCGTCCACCGGCGCGAGGGAAGCGCTGATGCCCTCGCTGACCGCGCCTGCGAGGCTCGTCGCCACCTTCTCCTGCTGACCCATCGTGCACTCTCCTCTTTTTCCGCTTCACGGAAGCTTAGATCCGCATAGCAGAATTTAGTGAGGGGTCTTTGTCTAGTCAATGGTTGCAGGAAACAGCTCGGGGCCGCGTGGTGAGTGTCACCACGCGGCCCCGAGTCACAGCATCGACGCAGGTCAGCCCTTGCGGGCCTGGATCTCTTCGGTCAGCTGCGGGACGACCGCGAAGAGGTCGCCGACCACGCCGTAGTCGACGAGGTCGAAGATCGGGGCCTCGGCGTCCTTGTTGATGGCCACGATGGTCTTCGAGGTCTGCATGCCGGCCCGGTGCTGGATCGCGCCCGAGATGCCGGAGGCGATGTACAGCTGCGGGGAGACCGACTTGCCGGTCTGGCCGACCTGGTTGGAGTGCGGGTACCAGCCGGCGTCGACGGCGGCGCGCGAGGCACCGACGGCCGCACCGAGGGAGTCCGCGAGCGCCTCGATGATGTGGAAGTTCTCGGCGCCGTTGACGCCGCGGCCGCCGGAGACCACGATCGCGGCCTCGGTCAGCTCGGGACGGCCGGTCGACTCGCGCGGGGTGCGGGCGACGACCTTGGTGCCGGTGGCGAGAGCGCCGAAGGTGACGGCGAGGGCCTCGACGGCGCCGGCGGCCGGGGCGGCCTCGACCGGAGCCGAGTTCGGCTTGACGGTGATGACCGGGGTGCCCTTGGAGACACGGGACTTGGTGGTGAAGGACGCGGCGAACGCGGACTGCGTCGCGACCGGACCCTCGTCACCCGCCTCCAGGTCGACGGCGTCGGTGATGATGCCGGAGCCGATGCGGACGGCCAGGCGCGCGGCGATCTCCTTGCCCTCGGCGGAGGACGGGACGAGCACGGCGGCCGGGGAGACCGACTCGTACGCGGCCTGCAGCGCGTCCACCTTCGGCACGACCAGGTAGTCGGCGAACTCGGGGGCGTCGGCGGTGAGGACCTTGACGGCACCGTGCTCGGCGAGCACGGCGGCGGTGTCGGCCGCACCGGCGCCGAGGGCGACCGCGACGGGCTCGCCGATGCGGCGGGCCAGCGTCAGCAGCTCGAGGGTGGGCTTGCGGACGGCGCCGTCCACGTGGTCGACGTAGACGAGAACTTCAGCCATGGGACTGCTCTCCTGCTATTGCGAAGTGTCTGGGGGCTATGAGGGGGTGACCGGAGTTCTCAGATGAACTTCTGGCCGCCAGGCTGCCTCTTAGATGAATTTCTGCTCCGCAAGGAAGGCGGCCAGCTGCTTGCCGCCCTCGCCCTCGTCCTTGACGATCGTGCCGGCGGTACGGGCCGGGCGCTGCGCCGCGGAGTCGACCGCGGTCCAGGAGCCCTCGAGACCGACCTCGTCGGCCTCGATCTCGAGCTCCTCCAGGTCCCAGGACTCCACCGGCTTCTTCTTGGCGGCCATGATGCCCTTGAAGGAGGGGTAGCGGGCCTCGCCCGACTGGTCCGTCACGGAGACGAGCGCCGGGAGGGAGGCCTCCAGCTGCTCGCTCGCGGAGTCGCCGTCGCGGCGGCCGGTCACGGTGCCGTCCTCGACCTTGACCTCGGAGAGCAGGGTGACCTGCGGGACGCCCAGGCGCTCGGCCAGGATCGCCGGGAGCACGCCCATGGTGCCGTCGGTCGAGGCCATGCCGGTGATGACCAGGTCGTAGCCGGCCTTCTCGATCGCCTTGGCGAGCACCAGCGAGGTGCCCATGACGTCGGTGCCGTGCAGGTCGTCGTCCTCGACGTGGATGGCCTTGTCGGCACCCATGGACAGCGCCTTGCGCAGCGCGTCCTTGGCGTCCTCGGGGCCCACCGTCAGGACGGTGATCTCGGCGTCGTCGGCCTCTTCGGCGATCTGCAGCGCCTGCTCGACGGCGTACTCGTCGAGCTCCGACAGCAGACCGTCGACGTCGTCGCGGTCGACCGTCAGGTCATCGGCGAAGTGCCGGTCGCCGGTGGCGTCGGGCACGTACTTCACACAGACAACGATCCTCAGGCTCACGCCGGCTCTCCTACCGCATCGTCTTTTTTCTGATACCGCCTTGTGCAGGCAGCATAGGCGCCTTGTCGGGCGGATCCCGGTCGGGGCGGCCCGCGCTCCGATGGGAATGTTACTCGTCAGTACACCGTGGCTCCCCCACGGTTGCAAGGCCGGTGAACTGTGATCTGTCCAACGCCGCCCGAACCCGCCCCAGCAGGGACGATTCAGTCGCGCAACGCGTTGAAGCGACCCTGGTGGTACAGCAGGGGGCGGCCCTCCCCGGCCGGGTCCCCGGCCACGGCCTCCGCGATGATCACCCGGTGCGCCCCGGCCGGCACCCGAGCCACGACGCGGCACACCAGCCACGCCAGCACCCCGTCCAGCAGGGGAACCTCGTGCGGACCGTGGGCCCAGCCCGTGGCCGGCCCGAACCGGTCGGCTCCGCTGCGGGCGAACAGGCCCGCCAGTTCCGTCTGGTGCTCGCCGAGTATGTGGACGCCGAGGTGCTCTGAGTCGCGTATCGCGGGCCAGCTGGACGACCCGGTGGCGATCGTGAAGGACAGCAGCGGCGGATCGGCCGAGACGGAGTTGAGCGAGGTCGCGGTGAATCCGACCGGCCGGCCGCCGTCGGCGGCGGCGGTGATCACGGCCACTCCCGCGGCATGCCGGCGGAAGACGGAGCGGAGCAGGTCGGGCGAGCCCGGCTGGGCGGTGCTGAATCGTGCGGACTGGGCCGTCGGGATGGCCGGCGGGGCTGTCATCGGGGTACTTCCTTCTGCCGCGATGGCGGCGGACACGGGCGCGGTCGGATCGGGTCGGAGGCCGGGGTCGTTCAGTGGCTCCGACAACGCGCGCTCGCGTAGCGGACGAGGTCCACGTGGACCCGCCCGTAAAGCAGGAGTTCATACCGCATGCGGCCAGCCTGGCGATCTCTCGTGTACACAGTCAAGCCGCACGGGGCAGATGCGAGGCGCGTCACGCTGCGTGCGGGCGCATGTACCGGCGCGCCGGTCATACCGCGGCACCCAGCGCGGCGATCACATCCGCCTTGCGGGGCATCCCCACCGCTCGCCGCACGATCCGGCCCGCGGAGTCCAGGACGAGCACGGTCGGCGTCTTCTCGATGCCCAGGGCGCGCACCAGTTCGAGGTGGGCCTCGGCGTCGATCTCGATGTGCGCGACCCCCTCGACCAGCTCCGCCACCTCGGCGAGGATCCGCCGCGTGGCCCGGCAGGGCTGGCAGAACGCACTCGAGAACTGCACCAGGCTGGCCCGCTCCCCGGGCTCCGCGCCCAGTTCCGACGCGCCCAGCCGCCCGACACCAGCCGTCACCGCGGACCTCGTTCCTGCATCATTGAACGTGTTCGTACGGTGATCCGAGCGCCCCGGACACGCGCCGCATTCCCGGCGTGACGAGAATCTCCTCGGGCACAGACGTCTGGGCTGGCCAGCAGCCCGCGTATGGGGCACGATCCCCAAGGGCCGCGTACCTACGCAGCCGTAACTTCCGGCCGGGAGCACCTCCCCAGGCAGAAAGCGGGGTCTCCCCCTCATGGCTGAGCTCGTCTACCCTCCGGTGATCGGCGCCGCCCACACGCTGTTCCGGGCGCTTGACATCCGCATCGACATGAAGGGCACGGAGAACATCCCGCGCAAGGGCGGGGCGGTTCTCGTGTCGAACCACATCGGCTACCTCGACTTCATCTTCGCCGGCCTGACCGCGCGGCCGCAGAAGCGCCTGGTCCGCTTCATGGCGAAGGAGTCGGTTTTCCGGCACAAGGTGTCCGGCCCGCTGATGCGCGCGATGAAGCACATCCCGGTGGACCGCAAGCAGGGCGAGACGGCCTACCAGCACGCCCTCGACTCGCTGCGCGCCGGCGAGATCATCGGTGTGTTCCCGGAGGCGACGATCTCCCAGTCGTTCACGCTCAAGAGCTTCAAGTCGGGTGCCGCGCGCATGGCCCAGGAGGCCGGCGTCCCGCTGATCCCGGTGGCGCTGTGGGGCACCCAGCGGCTGTGGACCAAGGGCCGTCCGAAGAACCTCAAGCGCAGCCACATCCCGGTGACGATGCGGGTGGGCGAGCCCATCGAGGCGCCGAGCGACCAGTACGCCGGGGCGATCACCCGCCGCCTGCGCGAGCGGGTGCAGGAGCTGCTGGATGCGGCGCAGCGCGCCTACCCGGCCGCCCCCAAGGGTCCCGAGGACTCCTGGTGGCTGCCGGCGCACCTGGGCGGTACCGCGCCGACGGCCGCCCAGGTCAAGGAAGCGGGCTGATCCGGCACCACCGGGTCGGGTGATCGTGCGGCCCCGCTGTTCACGCCGGGGCCGCAGAGCCGCGCCTGCGCGTCAGTTGGGGTTCTCGGCGTGGGTCAGCGTCTCCCACGCCTCGAAATGGTTCTCGGTGCCCGCGGGGCGCCGCCCCTCGGTGAGCTTGCGGGTGTTCTCCATGCCGATGCCCAGCCGCGTGTGCAGGGCGTTGTAGCCGACCTCGGTCGCCGGGCCGATGCCCTTGGCCAGGCTCCCGCCGCACAGCCAGGAGGGCACCGGCGCGCCGAGCTCGTACGCGGCGTGGAAGCCGAGCGCGTGCCGGAAGCGGTCCTTGAACTGCGGGTAGAGGTCGCGGCCCTGGATCCTCGAGGTCTCCGCGACGTGCATGGTCGCGGCGATCCCCATGCCGGTGTGGCCGAAGTCCCGGCAGGTCTCCTGGGCGAGGCCGTCCACGAACGTGCTCTGGCCGTGCCAGTAGTCCACCAGCTCGCTCTTGGTGTCGATGGATGAGCGCGGCGGGTACTTCGGCTGCGGGCCGTCGGAGGCCAGGTAGAAGTACGCGGGGACCCGGCCCAGGTAGATGGCCATGGCCTTGTCGTAGCTCGCGCGGTCGTCGAGGTGGACGGAGATGCCGACGGCGGCGTCCATCATGATCAGTTCCCAGTTGCCGTTGCTGTTCGGCTTGCCGTCGATGACCTCGGGCAGGTAGACGTCGCGCAGCATGGTCGCGAACCGCCCCTGGTTCGGCCAGCCGCCGGTGTACGTGTGCTTGATGATCTCGGCGGCGCGCGGCCAGGTGGATCCCGCCCAGCCGCTCTGCAGCGGGGCGTTGCTGTTGGTGTGGTCCTTGATCTTCGCGGACCAGGCGTCCATCAGCTCGATCGACTTCTTCGCGTACTTCGCGTCGCGGGTGATGTACCAGGCGAGTGCGTCGCCGTACGCCGCGATGGCGTCCTCGCGCTCGTCGGAACAGCCGATGTCCGGGTTCGAGTACGAGCCGCACTCGACGACGGCGCGCGGCTTGGGCGTCCGCGACAGCGAGCCGTACTTGCTGGCGAGCATCGCGTCGAACGCGCCTTTCCACGGCTGCTGTCCGGCCGCCACCTTGGTGCGTACGAAGTCCAGCTGGGCGCGGCTGTTCAGGACTCCGGGGTGGGCGAACTGCGCGGGGGCGGCCGCGACGGAGGGGGCCGGCCGTGGGGGGCCGGCCTGGGCGGTGGGGGTGAGGGTCAGGGCCGCGGTTAAGCCGAGTGCGAGGGCGGCCAGCCCCGCGGGGACTCCGTAACGCATGAAGCGCCTTCCGGTCGGAGGTGGGGGGAACGGGGAATTCCTGCCGCCGAAAGTACCCATGGGCATGCCAAGTTGACAACGTTATCCGACAGGAAACTTTCCTATTGCTTCCGCCCCCCCGGGGCGCCTAGGCCTCCCCGGCCGCCGCCACGTGCCCGGACCCCTCGGCGCGCCTGCGCCTGCGGTGCGCGGCGACCCGCGCGCGCGTCGCGCAGGCGGTGGAGCAGTAGCGGCGGGCGCTGCCGGGCCCGGCGCCGAGGAAGAACCGCCCGCAGCCGCCGGCGGCGCAGGCGCCCCACGCGATCCGCCCGTACCCGGTGAGCAGTTGGGACAGCGCCAGGGCTCCGGAGGCCAGGAACCACTCGCCCCACCCGGCCCGCTCCCCCCGGTCCACGTGCAGGTGCCAGGGGTGGCCGTCGTGCCGGGTCAGCCGGGGCCGGGTGCCGTACTGCGCGAAGAGCGCGTTGAGGGCTTCGGCGGCGCGGTCCTCGTCGGTCTCGGCGAGCACCGTCCCCATCCGCCGGGCAGCGGACCGCAGTTCGGCCGCGCCCGCCTCCGTGAACGCCTCCTCGGTGAGGTCGCCGGGGTGCTCCCCGTGCCGCGCGAGGAGCGCTGCCAGCTCGGCGCGCGGGAGTTCGGGGTCCGCACGGACCGCCTCGGCGAGATCGATCAGCCGCCGGCCGACCGAGAACCCCTCCGCGGAATCGGTCATCTCCGGATCCTTTCGCTCTACACCCGTATCGCGTAACGTCTTGTGCCGCTATCACGTTACACATCTCGAGGGGGGTCCAGGGATGCACGGGTTCGGGCGGTACCTGGCCGCCGCACTGGCCGCACGGTTCGCCTCGGAGGGCATGAGCCTCGCGGTGGTCCTGCTCGCCCTCGAGCGCACCGGGAGCGCCGCGCACGGGGCCTTCGTGCTGACCGCCTGGCTGGCTCCGCACATCCTGGCGGCTCCGCTCGCCGGAGTGGCCGCTTCCCGGACCCGCCGGCCGCGGCTGTTCCACGTGGGGGCGCTGGCCGGGTTCACCTGCGCGGTGGCGGCTCTGTCCGTGCTGCTGGGCCGGGCCCCGGCGCCGCTCGTCCTCGCAGTGGCACTGCTGGGCGGCAGTTGTGGGCCGATGGTGACGGGCGGGATGTCCAGCCTGGTCGCCGGCCTGGTCCCGGCGGGGGCCGGGCGGGACCGGGCGTACGCGTGGGACGCGTCCACCTACAACGCCGCCGCGGTCACCGCCCCGGCGGTGGTGGGCCTGGCCGCCGCGCTGGGCTCCGCCGCACCGGCGATGGCGGCGCTCGCGCTGGCCGGTGCACTCGCGGCGGCACTGGCCGCGACCCTCCCGTACGGAACCCCGCAGCCGGCCGCGGCGGCGAACGGCGGGGCCGACGCGGGTGCGAGCCCGGGCGCGGCCCCGACGACCCCTCCCCCGGTCGGTCTGGGCGCCGGACTGGCGGCCCTGTGGCGGATCCGGGAGCTGCGGGCGATCACCTCGGCCACGACGCTGGCGTTCGTCGGCATCGGCACGCTCACCACCACCTCCGTACTGCTGGCCTCCAGGCTCGGCAGCCCGGGCGCCGGGGGCGTGCTGATGACGGCCTTCGCGTTGGGCGCGCTGGCGGGCTCCCTGACCCTGGGCCGGATCACGGCGGTGGAGCCGGGGCGGCTGGCGCGCTGGGCGATGGCGGGCACCGGTGCCGCCCTGGCGGTGGCCGCCTTCGCGCCGTCCGTCACCCTCGCGGCGGTGCTGTTCGCCGCCGCCGGGGTGTGCGACGGGCCGCTGCTGACGGCCACCCTCCGGATCCGCTCGGAGTACGCCCCCGACGCCGTGCGGACCCAGGTGTTCACCCTCGGGGCGGGGCTCAAGCTGACCGCCGCGTCGGTCGGCGCCGCCCTCGTGGGCTTGGCCGCGGCCGCGCCGCCGCAGGCGCTGCTGGCCGGGATCTCCGTACTGATCCTGGCGGCGGCCCTGCTGCACGCACTGGTGGCCCGGCAGGCCCCGGCACCGGCCGACGCGGCGGCGGCTACAAAGCCGTCGGGAGATTCCGCCACAGCTCCGGCCGGTCGGCGGACTCCCGCAGGGCCTTGAGCGCGGCGGGGTGCGGGGTGGCGTACAGCTCGGGGTAGTCGACCTCGCCGAGCTCGGGGCGTACGGGGAAGGCGAGCCGCTCGGCGTCCAGGGTGAACTGGGCGTCCACGCCGGGCTTGTTGCCGCGGGGGTCCTGGCGGGCCCAGTCCGCGGCGCCGGGCAGCCGGAGGGCGATCAGCCCGTGGACGACGGGGTTCGAGCCGTCGTCGTCGGCGAGCCGCTGGTAGCAGAGGCCGGCCGGGATGCCCTGGGCGCGCAACAGGGCGACCAGCGCATGGGACTTGGCGTAGCAGATGCCGTTGCGCGTGCCCAGCACGTCCGAGGCGCGCCAGGAGACGCGCAGGTCCCCGGAGTCGCCGGAGTGCGGGATGGTGTCGCGGACGAACTCGAAGGCGACCTTGGCGTATGAGTATGCGTCGCCGGTGGCGGTCCAGAGGGCGTCGGCGGTCTCCCGAACGAGCGGGTGGTCGTGGTCGATGACCTCGTCCGCCGCCATGAAGGCGTGGCTGTCTGGGCTTTGCGGGATCAGCTGCATGGCCCGGAGCATAGGCATACCCCCGACCGTGGATCAATGAATTTACGGTCGGGGGTATATCTATTCAGCTATCGGGGGGCCGGCACCCTTATCGGGCGAGCTCCTCCTTGAGCGCCTGGAGGAAGCCGTCCACGTCCTCCTCCTGGGTGTCGAAGCCGCACATCCAGCGCACGTGCCCGGCGACCTCGTCCCAGAAGTAGAAGCGGTAACGCTTCTGCAGTCGCCGCGACACCTCGTGCGGCAGCTTCGCGAACACCGCGTTGGCCTGCACCGGGTAGAGGATCTCCACCCCGTCGGTCTCGCGCACGCCCGCGGCCAGCCGCTGCGCCATCGCATTGGCGTGCTGGGCGTTGCGCAGCCACAGGTCCTTGGCGAGCAGCGCTTCCAGCTGCACCGACACGAACCGCATCTTCGACGCGAGCTGCATCGACATCTTGCGGATGTGCTTCATCTGCCGGACCGCGTCCGGGTTGACGACCACCACGGCCTCGCCGAACATCATGCCGTTCTTGGTGCCGCCGTACGACAGCACGTCCACGCCCACCGTGTTGGTGAACGTGCGCATCGGCACGTCGAGCGAGGCCGCGGCGTTGGCTATCCGGGCCCCGTCGAGGTGGACCTTCATGCCGTGGCCGTGCGCGTGCTCGCAGATCGCCCGGATCTCGTCCGGCGTGTACACCGTGCCCAGCTCGGTGTTCTGGGTGATCGAGACGACCTGCGGCATCGCCCGGTGCTCGTCCTCCCAGCCCCAGGCCTGCCGGTCGATGAGCTCGGGGGTGAGCTTGCCGTCCGGGGTGGGGACGGTGAGCAGCTTGAGCCCGGCCATCCGCTCCGGGGCGCCGCCCTCGTCGACGTTGATGTGCGCCGTCTCGGCGCAGATCACCGCACCCCAGCGGTCCGTCAGGGCCTGGAGGGCCGTGACGTTCGCGCCGGTGCCGTTGAAGACCGGGAAGGCCTCCGCGTACGGGCCGAAGTGGCTGCGGATGATCTTCTGCAGGTTCTCGGTGTACTCGTCCTCGCCGTAGGCGACCTGGTGGCCGCCGTTGGCCAGGGCAAGGGCCTCCAGGATCTCTGGATGGACCCCTGCGTAGTTGTCGCTCGCGAAACCGCGTACCGCCGGATCGTGGTGGCGGCGGGCATCGGTTTTCACGGTTGCGGAGTGAGCCACAGACGCTGTCCGTTCACATCGATGGCGGGCCGCTCCCACACGCCGGCGATGGCCTCGGCCAGCTCCTTGACGTCGGTGAAGCCCGCGAACTTCGCATTGGGGCGCTCGGCGCGCATGGCGTCGTGCACCAGTGCCTTGATCACCAGGATCGCAGCCGCGGCGCCCGGGCCCTCCTCGCCCCCCGCCTTGCGGAAGGAGTCGGCGAGGGAGAGCGTCCAGGCCTCGGCGGCCGCCTTGCCTGCGTTGTACGCGGCGTTGTTGGCGACCGGCTTGTGCGCGCCGGACTGGCTCACGAGGACGTAGCGGCCACGGTCACTGCGCAGCAGCGCGTCGTGGAAGGCGAGCGACGTGTGCTGGACGGTGCGGATCAGGAGCTTCTCCAGGAAGTCCCAGTCCGCGAGGTCCGTATCGGTGAAGGTGGTGCTGCCGCGCCAGCCGCCCACGAGGTGGACGAGCCCGTCCACGCGGCCGAACTCCTTCTCGGTCCGCTCGGCCCAGGCCTTGGTGGCCTCCAGGTCGAGCAGGTCCACGGTGTCACCGGTGACGGTGGCGCCGCCGTGCGCGTAGCGGGCCGCGTCCACCGACTCCGCGAGACGTGTCGGGTTGGCGTCGGCCGCCACGACCACGGCACCCGCCTCGGCGAGGCGGAGCAGGGCGGCGTGGCCGGCCGGGCCGCCGGCTCCGGCCACCGCGACGACCGCCCCGTGGAGCGTGCCGTTCCCGGTCTTCCCAGCGCTGTTCATCTGTGCAGCCTCCTGTGGGCGAGCGCTCACGCGGCGACCCGCTCGGCCGAATCGGCGTTCACTGCAGTGATGCCCTTCGTGGAGGCGATCACTCCCTTGAGCTTCTTGGCGAGCGCCTCATAGAACATGCTCAGCGGAAACTCGTCGGGAAGCACGTCGTCGACGAGCTTGCGCGGCGGCTGCGTCAGGTCGAGGGCGTCGGGACCCTTGGCCCACTTGGAGCCCGGGTGCGGGGCGAGGTACGTGGAGACGAGCTCGTACGCCTTGAACCAGTGGACGAGCTTCGGGCGGTCGATGCCGGCCCGGTAGAGGTCCTCGATCTCGGCGCACAGCTGGTTGGTGACCTGCGGGGCACGCATCCAGTCGATCTTCAGCGTGTTGTCCGTCCAGCGCACGACGTCGTGCTTGTGGAGGTACGCGAAGAGCAGCTGGCCGCCGAGGCCGTCGTAGTTGCGGTTGCGGTCGCCCGACACCGGGAAGCGGAACATCCGGTCGAAGAGGACGGCGTACTGCACGTCACGGCCGTGCTCGTTGCCCTCGGACTCCAGCTTCACGGCCTCCTTGAAGGCGGTGAGGTCGCAGCGCAGCTCCTCCAGGCCGTACATCCAGAACGGCTGGCGCTGCTTGATCATGAAGGGGTCGAACGGCAGGTCGCCGTGGCTGTGGGTGCGGTCGTGGACCATGTCCCACAGGACGAAGGCCTTCTCGCAGCGCTCCTGGTCCTCGACCATGCGGGCGATGTCCTCGGGCAGCTCGATGCCGAGGATGTCGACGGCTGCCACGGTGACCTTGCGGTAGCGGGCCGCCTCGCGGTCGCAGAAGATGCCGCCCCAGGTGAAGCGCTCGGGGGCCTCGCGCACGGCGATGGTCTCCGGGAAGAGCACGGCGGAGTGGGTGTCGTAGCCCGGGGTGAAGTCCTCGAAGGTGATGCCGAGGAACAGCGGGTTGTCGTACCGGGTGCGCTCCAGCTCGGAGAGCCACTCGGGCCACACCATCTTCAGGACGACGGCCTCGAAGTTGCGGTCGAGGTTGCCGTTCTGCGTGTACATGGGGAAGACGACCAGGTGCTGGAGGCCGTCGGCGCGCTCGGCGGCCGGGTGGAAGGCCAGCAGGGAGTCCAGGAAGTCCGGCACCTTGAAGCCGTCCGCGACCCACTTGCGCAGGTCCGAGACGAGCGCACGGTGGTACGCGGTGGCGTGCGGCAGCAGCGGCGACAGCGTCTCGACGGCAGCGATCGCCCGCTCGACGGCGGCCTCGGCATCGACCGGGACGGGGGCGCCCGCGGCCTCGAAGTCGATGGAACCGTCCTTCGACTGCCAGGGGCGGATCTCCTCCACGGCGGCCTTGAGCTCGGGCCACGCCGGGTGGTCGACCACCCGCGCACCGGCGGCTATCACCGCACCGCCAGAACCCGGCACAAGAATTTCCGTCATGTCACTTCCTCCACAGGAGAACCTCGCGTAAACACAGCGTATGCATGCGAGCCTCTCCTGCTCAAGAGGTTGCTCGGGAAATTATCCTGCGAGACCCCTACCGGCACCGTAATTCTTCCCGCCGTCCACCCTTCGAGCGACGGCTTCGCCCCTTTCGCATACCGGGGTTCGCGTTTGCCCGGCCCTGTGGGCAGCCACCCTCCCGGGGGGGGGGGGGGGGGGGGGGGCCACAAAGAGGGGGGGGGGGGGGCCTGCCAGGGAGGGAGGGGTGGGAGCTTCGCT
>NZ_JBVING010000002.1:398515-764481 GCF_055579465.1 Streptomyces sp. NPDC032745
CCCCTCTTCCCCCCCTCCGACCGACGTTTTCCCCCCTTCCTCCCCCCGGGGTTCTCTTTTCCCCGCCTCTGGGGGCACCCCCCCCCCCGCGGGGGGGGGGACCCCCCCCCCCCCCCCCGCGGGCGCGGGCTCACTCGCCGCGGAAGTGCGGGATGACCTTCTCGCCCCACTGCCGCAGCGTCTCCAGGCAGGCCTCCTGCGGCACCGTGCCCATCTGGATCAGGCACATGATCTCGTCCGCGCCCGCCTCCTTCAGCCGCTGCACGTACGCGATGGCGTCGTCGGCGCTCCCGTACGCGTGGTCGGCGCGGAACGTGGCTGTCGACGTGGGACGCACCGGGATGTCGTGCTCGTGCAGCCGGGCCACCACCTGCTCGGCCGCCCTGTGCATCTCCGCCGCCTCGTCGGCGCCCGCGACCACGGCCTCGTCCGGGATGCCGGTCCCGCCGTACCAGTGGCCGATGGACTGGGCGAAGAACCGCTGGCCCCGGATGCCGATCCGGCGCGCCTCGGCCGGGTCGTCCAGCACGATGGTCGGGCAGAGCACCGAGAAGTGGTCGTTGACCTCGGTCGAGACGAAGCGGGCGCCGTCCCGGCCGGCCACCGCCCCGTCGTACACGGCCCGCATCCCGGCGATGGACTCCGGCCCGGCGAAGCCCATCACCAGGGCCCCGACCCCCAGTTCCGCGGCCTGTACGAGGGTCTCGGCGCGGCTGCACGCCAGGAACAGCGGCGGATGCGGGGTCTGCCGCGGCCGGGGCAGGATCGGGTGCGGGGCGATGTCGATCAGCTCGCCGTGGTACTCCAGCTCCTCCTCCTGCCAGGCCTTGCCGATGATCCGCAGCGCCTCCTCCACCTCCTGGGCGGTCCGCTCCCTGTCGACCCCGCACAGGGAGGTCTCCTGTTCGGTGCCGCCGCGCCCGGCGCCCAGGTCGAGGCGGCCGCCGGAGAGCAGGTCGAGCATGGCGGCCCGTTCGGCGACCCGGACCGGGTGGTTGAAGTTGAACGGCATGCAGACGACCCCGTGACCGATGCGTATGGTGTGCGTCCGGGCCGCGACCCAGGTCAGGAAGACCTCGGGTGCGCTCATGTGCGCGTACCACTTCAAGGAGTGGTGCTCGACGGCCCAGATCCGGTCGAAACCCATGCGCTCGGCGAGCACGGCCTGTTCCACGCAGTCGTGGATGACCTGGTGCTCCCGTTCCACGGTCGGGTCGGCGAGCTGAGCTTCGAAGATCACGGAGAATTTCACGATGCCTCCAGGGTTGCGTCCCGTGCCCGGCCACACTTCAATTCGGAATATGACTAGTAGTCATACGTCGAAGAAGCAAGACCTTCCGCCGACCGCATGGGCGGTGCTCGGGCTGCTGTCCTTCCCCGGGGAGCGCACCGGGTACGAGCTGAAGAAGTGGGCGGACTCCTCCCTGCGCTTCTTCTACTGGTCCCCGGCCATCAGCCAGATCTACGCCGAGCTGCGCCGGCTCGAGGAGCTGGGGTACGCGGCCTCCGCGCGCTCGGGCCCCGAGGAGGCCCGGGCCAAGCGCCGCTACGCCATCACCGACGCCGGCCGCGAGGCCCTCGCCGGCTGGGCCTCGGACACCGCCGAGGCCGGTCCCCCGGTGCTCAAGCACGGGCTGCTGCTGCGGGTCTGGCTCGGCCACCTCGCCGAGCCGGACCGGCTGCGCGCGATGGTCCGCGAACACCTGGAGCGCACCCGGGGCGAACTGGCCGCCGTACGGGAGGCCGTGGAGCAGGCGGGCGACGTGCCCCAGTGGGCCTTCCCGGCGCTCGCGCTGCGCTGGAGCGAGCGCCGGCACCTGGCAGAACTGGAGCTGGGCGAGGCCTTGCTGGCGGATCTGGCAGAGCTCTCCGGGACCGGGACGGGGGCCCGGAGCGGAGCCGCGGACCCGGAGCGTCAAGGCGGCGGGGACGCGCCCACGCCCGGGTGACACGGCAGGGCCGCCCCGGGGCCCGCGGCGGCGTACAGCCCTGGCGGGAACCGGCCGACGGCCTCGTTCCGAGCGCTGCACGGGCGGTCTCATCGCATCCCCGGCGCACTAGCATGCGTCCTCACCGCGCGGCCGGCAGGGACACCGCGACCGCGCGGGGAGCCGCCGTCGACGGAAGCGAGAGAACCTTGACTTTCCTCACCATCGGTCACCGCGGGGTCATGGGTGTCGAACCTGAGAACACCCTGCGGTCGTTCGTCCGAGCGGAACGTTCCGGAATGGACGTCATCGCTCTGGACGTGCAGCTGAGCAAGGACGGCGTGCTCGTCGTCCTGCACGACGCCGAGGTGGACCGGACCACCGACGGCGCCGGGGCCGTCGCCGATCTGACCCTGTCCGCGCTGCGCGAGCTGGACGCCGGCCAGGGCGAGCACGTGCCGGCCTTCGAGGAGGTCCTGGACGCCGTCCGGACCCCGCTCCAGGTGTCGGTCCACGACGGGGCCGCCGCAGCCGCGCTGGCGGAGCTGGTCCTGCGCCGCGACCTGAGCGCGCGGGTGGAGGTGGCCTCCTGCCACGACGAGGTGCTCGCCGAGACGACCCGGCTGCTGCCGGGCGTGCGGAGCGTGCTCCATGCGGACCTGAGTGGCGGGGCCGAGGACGTCGTGGCCCGGGCCGTGGCCTCCGGCGCGCTCACGGTCGCCCTGAACATCCGCGAACTCACCCTGGACACGGTGGAGTCGGTCCACGCGGCCGGGCTGAAGGTGACCGGCTGGACCGTCAACACCCTGCAGCAGCTGCGGCTGGCCCGGGCCCTCGAACTGAACGGTGCGGCCACCGACTTCCCGGAGATCCGCAGCACGGGCCGGTTCCTGGCCTGACGGCTGCGCCCGGCCCGGGCTCCCGCGCTACAGCGGCTTGACCAGCAGCTCGAAGGCCAGGTCGTCGCGGAGCGGGATGCCGAAGCGCTCGTCGCCGTACGGGAAGGGGCTCAGCTCGCCGGTGCGCCGGTAGCCGCGGCGCACGTAGTAGGCGATGAGCTCCTCCCGTACGTTCACCACCGTCATCCGCATCTCCTTGGCGCCCCAGGTCTCGCGGGCGCGGCGCTCCGCCTCGGTGAGGATCTCCTTGCCGAGGCCGCCGCCCTGCAGCCCCGGGCGGACCGCGAACATCCCGAAGTAGACGTGGTCGCCCCGGTGTTCGAGCTGGCAGCAGGCGACGAGCTCACCCGCGCGCTCGACGACGAGCAGGACGCTGTCGGCGGAGTCGATGATCGCGCGGACCCCCTCGGGGTCGGTGCGCTGCCCGTCGAGGACGTCCGCCTCGGTGGTCCAGCCGGCCCGGCTGGCGTCCCCGCGGTAGGCCGACTCGACGAGCACCACCAGTTCCGGTACGTCCGCTTCTACGGCACTGCGGAAGTTCAGGGCGGTGGGGTGAGCGGTCGACATCGGGGCTCCGTTCGGCTCGGCGGCATATGACATGCCCGGTGCGGCACCGAGAGCCTAACCCGGGGCGGCGTGCGGGCGTCCGGGCCGGGGCATCTCTTCCGGTGACGCCGACGAACCGGGGGTTCCGCCGTGCACGGTCCCGCGATGTCCCTTCCCGATTCCCTCCCCGCCTGGCTGCTCGTGCTGCTGTGCGCGGTGAGCGGTGCGTACTGCCTGCGGCGGGTGCTGCGCAGATCGGGCCGGGAGGCGCGCGGCGGGGCGGCGGGCGAGGCGCTGATGGGATTCGGGATGGCGGTGATGGCCGTGCCGTCGGGCATCGGCCCGTGGGGGCCCGGGATCCTGCTGGCCGTCTTCTGCGGGGCCGCGCTGCACGCCCTGTGGCTGCTGCGGGGCGGGGTGCACCACGCCCACCACCTGGTCGGCTCGCTGGCCATGGCGTACATGGCGCTGACGATGACCGCCGGCCAGGGTCACGGCGGGGGCCTGCCGCTGGTCACCGGGTCGCTGCTGCTGTATTTCGCGGGGTACGTGCTGCTCGGCGGGGCGCGGCTGGTGACGGCGGGCGGGGGTGCGCAGCCGGTCCCGGGCGGGCCGCGCGCGGTGCCCACGGAGCTGACGCGGGCGTGCCGACTGGCCATGGGGATGGGCATGTTGGCGATGCTGCTGAGCCTGTGACGCTCTCGGACGGGGCGGGCAAACGTGTCCTGCGTCACCAATGCCGAAAGCCCGTACCCGCAGGTAGCCCCGCGCTCATAGGCTGGCGGGCATGATGGTCCCCGCCGCACTCCTGTTGCTCGGCGCCCTGACCGCGGTGCTCGCCCCCCGTCTGCTGGCCCGGGCCGAATGGCCCGACCGCGAGCCCGTCGTCGCGCTGTGGGTGTGGCAGTGCGTGGTGGGCGCGGTGCTCCTGTGCTTCGCCCTGTCGATGGTGCTGAGCGCGGCCGCCGCCTGGCTGGCGGTCCGGGGCCGGCTCTTCGCGGCCGCGCCGCACGGGGTGGTCGACGCGTACGCGCTGGGCCCGACCGGCGGCCCGTGGGCCGTGGGCACCGCGCTGGCGCTGGCGGGCGGCGGGCTGTGGACCGGGGCCCGGCTGACCCGGGAGGTGCTGCGGGCCCGGTCCCGGCGGCGGGCGCGGGGCGCCGAGCTGCTCGTACGGGCGCCGCTGCTGCCCGGGGAGGACCCGGCCGGGGCGCGGCTCGTCGTACTGGAGGGAACGCGGCCCGACGCGTGGTGGCTGCCGGGTGCGGCCCCGCAGCTGGTGGTGACCACGGCCGCGCTCGGGCGGCTCAAGGGGAGCCAGCTGGATGCCGTACTGGCGCACGAGCAAGGTCACGCGGAGGCCCGGCACGACTGGCTGCTGCACTGCTCGCGGGCGCTGGCGGGTGGATTCCCGCAGGTGCCGGTGTTCGCGGCGTTCGAAGCGGAGATGCACCGGCTCGTGGAACTGGCCGCCGACGACGTGGCCTCGCGGCGGTACGGGAGGCTGACGATCGCGCTCGCGCTGGTCGGGCTCAACGAGGACCGGGGGGTGTTCGGGCCCTACCCGAGCCCCCTGCCGCACGTGTCCGAGCGGGTGCGGCGGCTGCTGTCGGCGGCGCCCCGGCTGTCGGCGGGGCGCCGGCTGCGGCTGACGGCCCTGGCCACGCTGGTCCCGGCGGTACCGCTGGTGGTGGCCCTGATGCCGGGTCTGAGCGCGCTCACCTGACCGTGTCCCGGCCGGGAGCCCGGCGCCCTACCCGCCGAGCTCGGCGGCGAAGAGCTCGCGCACCCGCGCCCACGAGTCCTCGGCGGCGGCCTTGTCGTACGGTTCGCGCCCGGGGAAGAAGAAGGCGTGCCGGGCGCCGGGGTAGACGATCTCCTCGTGCCGTACGCCGGCCGCCGTGAGCGCGTCACCGATCTGTGTGCGCTGCTCCGCATCGATGACGTGGTCGAGTTCCGCGAAGAACATGACCACCCGCACGTCGCGCTCGGCAATGGAGCCGGTGGCCGCCAGCAGGGGCTCGGGGCGGCTCAGCGCGGTGCCCGCGACGGGCAGCCAGCCGGGGTAGAAGATCGCCGCGGCGGCGAGGTCCAGCCGGGTGGCCGCGAAGTAGGCGATGTGTCCGCCCAGGCTGAACCCGAGCACACCGGTCGTCTCCGTGGCCTGCGCATGCGCGCGGACGTGGGCGATGGCGGCCCGCAGGTCCTCCTCGACTCCGTCACGGGTCAGCCGGCCGAGCAGCTCGAAGGCGCGTTCCCGGTTGGCGGCATTCTCGGTCAGGCCGTCGGCGGTCCCGGCGCCGGACCGGTGATAGAGGTTCGGGGCGATCGCGACGTAGCCGAGCGCGGCGACCTGCCGGACGATGTCGCGCACGTCCTCGGTCACCCCCCACAGCTCCGAGCCGACGAGCACGGCCGGGTGGCTGCCGGATCCCGCGGGGCGGGCCACGTACGCGGTCATCGGCGCGGCGCCGCCCGTCGCGATCTCCACTTCCCGGGCGGTGATCTCGTAGGCCATGGGAACCCCCTCCTGCAGTGTGCGGAACGGCCAACTCGCCGAGCCTGTCACATCACTGACGGAGTGTGGAGATCCGTGTCGACACGCGGACGGCATGGGGCCGATCGCACGTGCGAGGGACCGGGATCAAGGGTGCGCCGCCGGGCGCCCGCCGGGGTGGGCCGAAACCCGCCGTCCCGTGAAGGTGTGGAAGTCCCTGCTCTGGGCGATCCCCCGCGTCGCCCAGAGCAGGCGACCCCGTGCGCTGAGTATATTGGCTGGGAGCCAGTCAACGCAGGAGTAAGCATGTCCCCGCGCAGCGCATCGGTCAATGAAGAATTGCGCAGACGTTCCCGGGAGCGGCTGCTCCAGGCCACGGTCGATCTCGTCGCCGAGCGCGGCTACGAGGCCACGACGCTCGGCGACATCGCCGACCGGGCGGGCACGGCCCGCGGCCTGGTCTCGTACTACTTCCCGGGCAAGCGGCAGCTGCTGCAGTCGGCGGTGCACCGGCTGATGCACCTCACGCTGGACGCGGCCCTGGAGCGGGAGCCGCGCAGCGAGGACGGCCGCGAGCGGCTCGCCCGCGCCATCGACGCGGTCCTCGGGCTCGCCCGGGACCGGCCGCTGCTGATGCGGACCCACATGGCGGGCATCCTCCAGGCCGAGGGGTTCGTACGGTGCCCGGAGCAGCAGCGGCTGGCGGAGCTGCTCCGGGACACGGTCACGCGGTACGGCTCGGCGGACGTGGACACCGACTACCCGATGCTGCGGGCGCTGCTGATGGGCGCGGTGGTCGCGGTCCTGCTGCCGGGGGCTCCGATGCCGCTGGCGCGGCTGCGGGCGGAGCTGTTCCAGCGGTACGGGCTGGACTGGGAGCTCGGCGTCCCGCCGGACGGCGGACCGCCCGGCGGAACGTTTCCCTCAAGAGGCTGACACCGTCGGCCGTCAGTGGTACACGGGCTGGCTCTGCACGTTGAGCCGGTCCATCCGCACCCACTTCGCACCCTCGGTGCGCCAGTCGTCGATCCGCAGCGCGTCGAGGCCCTTGGCGATGTCGTTCGAGTAGATGTGGCCGTTGTAGTAGTACGCCGACCAGGACCCGCCGAGGCCGAGCTTGTCGGTGGTGAGCGGGCCGCGCTCGAAGTAGCCGATCTCCTTGGGCCGGGCGGAGTCGGTGAAGTCCCACACCGAGACGCCGCCCTGGTACCAGGCCTGGACCATGATGTCGCGGCCGCCGCCGACCGGGATCAGCGAGCCGTTGTGGGCCACGCAGTTCTCGGTGTCGGCCTGCAGGCGCGGGATCTTGAAGTAGCTGCGGAAGACGAGCTTGCGCTGGTCGCCGCGGCCGGTGATGTCGTAGATGCCGTCGGCTCCGCGGTTCGGGCCGGTGGCCTCGTTGCAGGTGGGGCCGCCACCGCCGCCCAGCTCATCGGTGAACACCACCTTGTCGGCCTTCTCGTTGAAGGTCGCCGAGTGCCAGAACGCGAAGTTCACGTTGTCCTGCACCCGGTCGATGACCCGCGGCTGCTCGGGCTTGCTGATGTCGAAGAGGATGCCGTCGCCCATGCAGGCGCCGGCGGCCAGCTTCTTCGACGGCAGCACGGTGATGTCGTGGCAGCCGGTGGTCTTGGTGACGCCGGGGTTGGTGGGCCCGCCCGGGTTGCCGCCGTCCGGGAAGAGGACGGGGAAGGCGACGACCGCGGCCTGCGTCGGGTCCTTCTTCGGGACCTTGATCACGGAGATTCCGTCGTGCGGCGGCTGGCAGTCCGGGAACGTCTCGTTCGGGGAGTAGGAGGCCACGTAGAGGTAGAGGTCGCGCTCGCCCGGCACCAGCGTGTGGGTGTGGGAGCCGCAGTTGGTCTCGACGGACTTGATGTACTTGGGGTTCTTCTTGTCCTTGATGTCGAAGATCTTGATGCCCTCCCACGAGGACTTCTCCGTCGCGGGCTGCGAGACGCTGTTGCAGGAGTCGTCGCTGCGCGAGGAGTCGGTGGAGAGGAAGAGCAGGTCCCCCTGGACGGAGACGTCGTTCTGGCCGCCGGGGCAGAGCACCTGGCTGACGGCCTTCGGGGCCTTGGGGTTGGCGATGTCGTAGATCGTGAAGCCGTTGTAGTTGCCGGCGTAGGCGTATTTGCCCTGGAAGGCCAGGTCGGTGTTGATGACGCCCGGGTAGGTGCTCGGGATGTTGGCCAGGTGCCTGACGTTCGCGCTGTGCACGATCTCGTCCTGGCCGGGGATCTCGCCGGGGGCGAGTTCACGGCCCGCGGCCGGGTCCGCACCCTGCGCGGACGAGGCGCTGCCTGCGCTGCCGGGTGATAAGTCCCCCGGATCGGGGGTGGCGGCCGCGGGACCGGCCGCGAACAGCGTGGCGAGCAGCCCGGCCGCGGCCACGGCCGCCCCCAGACTCCTGTGCCGCACTCTGGTGGTGTGCTTCGAGGTCACTGTGCCCTCCCATGGGAGTCCGATCGATTCCGCTCGTGGTGGGAACGGAACCAGGACCCCGGCAGTATGTTCCTTACCATGGACATGGCAAAGGGCTTACTCGGTCGAACCACCGGAGCGGTCGTGGCCGCGGGCCTCCTGCTCGCCCTGGCCGGCTGCCGCAGCGGCGACGGCCACGACGCGGCGGAGCAGGACGGTGCGCAGGTCATCGCCCCCGGCAGGCCGGGCGAGAAGGCCCGCACCCTCTCTCCCCGGGAGGCTGCCGAGCGGCAGCCCGACGACAAACCCAACGCGGCGGACCGGGCCTACGTGCAGCACATGGTCGAACACCACCGGCAGGCGCTCACCATGAGCGCGCTGGCCCCGGAGCGGGCCTCGGCGGACGGGGTCAAGCGGCTCGCCGAGCGCATCTCGGCCGCCCAGCAGCCCGAGATCCGCGCGATGGAGAACTGGTCGGCCCGCTACCCGGCCCCCTCCGGAGCTCCGGCCGCCCACGACCACGGCGCGATGCCGGGCATGGCGACCGAGCAGCAGCTGAAACAGCTCACCGAGGCGAAGGGCGCCGACTTCGACCGGCTCTTCCTCACCCTGATGACCGCCCACCACGAGGGCGCGGTGAAGATGGCGGGCGAGGCGCTGGCCGCCGGAAACAACGGGGCGGTGGAGGAAATGGCCAACGAGGTGGTGGCCACGCAGACCGCCGAGATCCACCGGATGCGCGCGATGGGCTGACGGCCGCCGGGCCCGGTGGCATGCTGGGAGCACCTGCGGGAGGAGCTCCGCCGTGCTTCGTGTCGCCGTCGTCGGTTCGGGCCCCAGCGGGGTCTACGCCGCTCAGACACTCGTACAGCAGCGTGAGGTGCCGGGCGTCCGCGTCGACGTGCTGGACCGGCTGCCCGCGCCGTACGGGCTGGTGCGCTACGGGGTGGCCCCCGACCACGAGAAGATCAAATCGCTGCAGGGCAGCCTGCGCACCGTCCTGGAGGACGAGCGGATCCGCTTCCTCGGCAACGTCGAGGTCGGCGGGCCGCAGCTGACCACCGAACGGCTGCTGGAGCTGTACCACGCAGTGGTGTACTGCGTGGGCGCCGCCCGCGACAGGATGCTCGGGATCCCCGGCGAGGAGCTGGCCGGTGTGCATTCCGCGACGGCCTTCGTCGCCTGGTACAGCGGGCACCCGGACGCCGAGGGCGAGGCCTTCGACCTGCCCGGGGTGGGCTCGGCGGTGGTCGTCGGGGCGGGCAACGTCGCGGTGGACGTGACGCGGATGCTGGCCCGGGGCGAGCCGGAGCTGGCCCCGACCGACATGCCGCAGCCGGCCCTCGGCGCACTCGCCGACAGCGGGGTGAAGTCGGTGTCGATGGTGGCCCGACGCGGCCCCTCGCAGGGCAAGTTCACCACCAAGGAGCTCCGGGAGCTGGGCACGCTACCGGGCGTGGCCGCGGTGGTGGACCCCGCCGAGCTCGCGCTCGACCCCGCGTACACCGACCAGGACACGGCCGCCGCACTGCCCGCGGTGGCCCGGCGCAACCTCGAGGTGTTGCGCGGCTGGGCCGAGCAGCACCCGGGCGACGCCCGGCGCCGGATCGCCCTGCGGTTCTACCTGCGCCCGGTGGAGGTGCTGGGCGGCCCCGACGGCCGGGTCGCCGGGATGCGCTTCGAGCGGACCGCCCCGGACGGGCGCGGCGGGGTCACCGGGACCGGCGTGTACGAGGACATCGAGGCGCAGTTGGTACTGCGCTCGGTGGGGTACCAGGGCGTTCCGCTGCCCGGCCTGCCGTTCGACCCGGCGAAGGCCACGGTCCCGCACGCCGCGGGCCGGGTGTTGCGCGCGGGCCGGGCCTCGGTCGGCGAGTACGTGGCGGGCTGGATCAAGCGCGGCCCGACCGGGGTGATCGGCACCAACCGGCCCTGTGCCAAGGAGACGGCCTCCTCACTGCTGCAGGACGCCGGGGCGCTGGCCCGGCGGGAGCTGCCGGGCGACCCGCTGGACGCGCTGCGGGCGGCGGGCCTGCACCCGGTGGAGTGGCCGGGCTGGCTCGCGATCGAGGCGGCGGAGGCGGACCTCGGGCGCTCGCTGGGCCGGCGCTCGGTGAAGATCCCGGGCTGGACGGGCCTGCTGGGCGCGGCGGCCACGGGCGCCTGAGCCGGGGCCGATGCCTGAGGGCTGTCCCGCAATCCCCGGTGGATCAGCGCACGGCGTCAGATGCGGTGCATCGCAGGGCGGAGGAGCGTCCTCATACTGGGTGTATCCGGGCGCTGGGCGTATCCGGGCGCTGGGCGTATCCGGGCGCTGGGCGTATCCGGGCGCTGGGCGTATCCGGGCGTTCCGACAACGCGGCGAGGTGCCGCAGCTGTCGTCGTGCGCCCGCCGGGGATTACGCGACAGCCCTCAGGGGGTGTCCGCCCGGCGTGCCTCCTCAGCGGCGGCCGCGGTGAGCACGCTGTCGAGCAGTCCCGGGAACAGGCTCTCCAGCTCCGCACGGCGCAGGTCGTTCATCTTCGCCGTCCCGCGGTAGGTCTGGCGGATCACGCCGGCCTCCCGCAGGACACGGAAGTGGTGCGTGGTGGTCGACTTGGTGACCGGGAGGACGAAGTACGAGCACGCCAGCTCGTCCGGCGTCACCGCGAGGTCCCGCACGATCGACAGCCGCATCGGGTCCGACAGCGCGTGCAGCACGGCCTCGAGCCGGATCTCCGCAGGCTCGGGATGGGCGAGCGTACGGGTGGTGGCCGTATCCGTCACGTCTGCTGCTCCGTTCGCCCCCGCTCCGATGTGTTGTACGAGAAACACCGTAGTACACCGACCGACCGCACCACCCCGGCCGAGTTGCCCTACCAGGCGCGGTGGTACGGGGCGGGCACCCTGGCCACGGCGCCGAGTCCGGCGGCCGCACGGCGGGCCCAGTACGGGTCGCGCAGCAGCTCGCGGCCCAGCAGGACCGCGTCCGCCTGCCCGTCGGCCAGGATCTTCCCGGCCTGCTCCGGCTCGGTGATCAGCCCGACGGCGGCCACCGGCAGCCCGGTCCGGGCCCTGACCTCGGCCGCGAACGGCACCTGGTAGCCCGGGCCCACGGGGATCTTCGCCTTCGGGGCCATCCCTCCGGTGGACACGTCCAGCAGGTCCACCCCGTGCGCCTGGAGCAGTCCGGCCAGCCGGACCGTGTCCTCGGGGGTCCAGCCGGAGTCCTCCAGCCAGTCGGTGGCGGAGACCCGGAAGAACAGCGGCAGCTCCTCGGGCCACACCGCCCGTACGGCGTCGACGACTTCGAGGGCGAAGCGGGCCCGGTTCCCGAACGAGCCGCCGTACCCGTCGGTGCGCCGGTTGCTCTCGCCGGAGAGGAACTGGCCGATGAGGTAGCCGTGTGCGCCGTGGATCTCGACGACCTCGTAGCCGGCGGCCAGCGCACGCCGCGCGGCGGCCGCGAATTGGCCGGTGATCTCGTGGATCTCGGCGGTCGTCAGCTCGTGCGGCACCGGGTCGCCCTCGGCGAACGGCGCCGGACTCGGGGCGCTCGGCAGCCAGCCGTCCGCCTCGGGCCCGACGTAGCGGTCGCCCTCCCAGGGGCGGCCGGTCGAGGCCTTGCGGCCGGCGTGGGCGATCTGGATGCCGGGGACTGCGCCCTGGGCCTTGATGAACGAGGTGATCGGGCGCAGCGCCGCGACCTGGGTGTCGTTCCAGATGCCGAGGTCGTACGGGGAGATCCGGCCCTCCGGGGAGACGGCGGTGGCCTCCTGGAGGATCAGGCCGGTGCCGCCCACCGCGCGGGCGGCGTAGTGCGCGAAGTGCCATGCCTGGGCCACGCCCGCGTCCGGGCCGGAAGCCTCGGCGACGTGCTGGCACATCGGCGCCATCCACACCCGGTTCGGCACGGTGACCGAACGCAGGGCGAGGGGTGCGAAGAGGGCGGCGAAGGCGGCGGGAACGCCGGCGTCAGGGGCTACGGGGGCAAGCGGGACAGCACTCATGAAGGACTCTCCGGATGTGGCCGGGCACGCCGACGACCGGCGGCTTGTACGAGAGTCACCGTACTACGAAATTTCTCGTACTACGAGACCTCTCGTACAAGCTCGTCGAGCTCGGCGTGCAGCGCCTCTGCGAGGGCCGCCAGGTCCGGGACCGCCGCCGCATCGGCGACCAAGCCGTAGTGGACCGTGCCCTTGTACGTGGAAACCGCGACCGCGAGTGAGTGGCCGCGGGCGAGCGGGGCGAGCGGATAGACCTCCCGGACCCGGCTGCCGCCGAGGGAGAAGGTGAAGCTGGGCAGCGGGACGCTGGTGACCAGGATGTCGAAGAGCAGCCGGGCGGCCTGTGCGACCAGCGGCCCGCCGAGCCGGTGGCCGAGCGGGTGGACGTGGTCGGCCAGCAGCGCGACGGCACCGGCGCCACGGGCGGGTCCGGCCTCCTTGTTGCGGTCCATGCCGGTCCGCACCCGGTGCAGGCGCAGCAGCGGGTCCGGCTCGGCGAGGGGCAGCCGGAGCAGGTAGCCGGAGAGCCGGTTGCCGTACTGCGCGCCTCCCGGCCGGCGGCGGGAGACCGGCATCAGGGCGCGCGGCCCGGGACCCTCCGGCTCGGGGTCGCCGCGGCCCACCAGCCAGCGCCGCAGGGCGCCCGCGACCATGGCGATCAGGACGTCGTTGACGGTGCCTCCGGCGACCTTCCGGATGCGGTTGACGTCGTCGAGGTCGAGCGCGAGGCCCGCGACCGCGCGGGTGCCGGTCTGCGCCGGAACGGCCGTCAAGGCGGCCGGGACACCGAGGGGCAGCCCGCCGCGGGCGACGGACGCGCCGATCTCCAGGGCCTGGCCGACGTCCTGGACCCGGGCGGCCAGGACCCCGGGAAGGCTGCGCAGGGCGGAGCCGCCGGGCCGCGGTACGGGGGCCGGCCGCGCGGGACCCCGTACGGGCGGGCCCTCGTCGAAGAGCATGGCCGCCAGCGCGAGGGCGCCGAGCCCGTCGGCGAGGGCGTGGTGGAACTTGAAGAGCACCGCGAAGGAGCCCGGGTCGGGCCCGGCCAGGACGTGCGCCTCCCACGGCGGCCGGCTCCGGTCCAGCGGCCGTGCCATGAGTGGCCCTGCGGCGGCCTGCGGGTCGCCGGTGCGGACGAGGAACACGTGCCGGGCCGGATCGAAGTCCGCGTCGGACGACCAGGCGGCCGCGCCGATCGGCAGCAGCACGTCGTGGATGCGGCGGCGCAGGCCGGGGACGGCGGCGCAGCGGGCGGTGAGCAGTGCAGCGGCACGGACCGCGGCGTCGGGGCAGGCGTGGCCGCGGCCGGAATCAAGGTCGGCGCCGGGGTCCTGCGGGGCGGCTTCGAAGACCGCGAGGGCGCCGAGGTGCATGGGGTGGGCGGCGGATTCGATCCGCCAGAAGGCGAGGTCGAGCGGTGAAAGGTGCTCGGTGGCCACGTAGTGCCTCTCGTGCGGTGGCAGAGGTGGAAGTCAACCCCTTTCGGCCTCCTACGATCAAGTAGCCACCCTTTGGATACGCCGGTTGATCGATGGCGACCGGCTGGTCAGCGCAGCGGGGCGGCTGTCCTGCCGCTGCCGTCGGGCGGGTGCAGACTGGCCGGAACGAAGCTCAGCACGACGACCGGGACGGCGAAGTCCGGAGGTGTCGACCATGACCGAGGTGCTCCTGCTCGCGGGAACCCGCAAGGGCCTCTTCATCGGCCGCAGGCGTGGCGGCGGCCCGTGGGAGCTCGACGGGCCCCATTTCAACGCCCAGGCCGTCTACGCCGTCGCCGTCGACCGGCGGGGACCCGTACCCCGGCTGCTCGTCGGCGGGGACAGCTCGCACTGGGGGCCGTCCGTGTTCAGCTCCGACGACCTGGGGGCGAGCTGGCAGGAGCCCGCGGAGCCCGCCGTGAAGTTCCCGAAGGACACCGGCGCCTCGCTGGAGCGGGTCTGGCAGCTGCATCCGGCCGGCCCCGAGGCGCCGGACGTCGTCTACGCGGGGACGGAGCCGGCCGCCCTGTTCCGCTCGACGGACCGCGGGAACTCCTTCGAGCTGGTCCGTCCGCTGTGGGAGCACCCGAGCCGGGGGAGCTGGGTGCCGGGCGGCGGCGGAGAGGGCCTGCACACGGTGCTGACGGACCCGGCAGACCCCGACGCGGTGACGGTGGCGGTCTCCACCGCCGGGGTGTTCCGCACCCTGGACGGCGGCGCCGCCTGGGCCCCGTCCAACGAGGGGGTCTCCGCGGTGTTCCTGCCGGATCCGCATCCGGAGTTCGGCCAGTGCGTGCACAAGATCGCCCAGGACGCCGGGAACCGGAAGCGGCTGTACCTGCAGAACCACTGGGGCGTGTACCGCAGCGACGACGCCGGGGCCCGGTGGACCGACATCGGCGGCGGCCTGCCCTCCGACTTCGGCTTCGCGGTGGCCGCGCACCCGCACCTGCCGGACACCGCGTACGTCTTCCCGCTCAACGCCGACTCCGACCGGGTCCCGGCGGAGCACCGGTGCCGGGTCTTCCGTACGCGGGACGCGGGCGCCAGCTGGGAGCCGCTCTCCCGCGGGCTGCCGGCCGGGGACCACTACGGGACGGTGCTGAGGGACGCCCTGTGCACGGACGACGCGGACCCCGCGGGGGTCTACTTCGGCAACCGCAACGGCGAGCTGTACGCCAGCCACGACGACGGGGACAGCTGGCAGCTGCTGGCCGGGCACCTGCCCGATGTCCTGTGCGTGCGGGCGGCGGTGCTGGCTCACTGAATGGGCCAGTAGAGTGACTCACTGTGGCAGCACGACCGTTGAACGAGATCGTCGAGCCGGGCTGGGCCCGGGCTCTGGAGCCGGTGGCGGCGCAGATCGCCGCGATGGGCGACTTCCTGCGCGCCGAGATCGCGGCGGGGAGGACGTACCTGCCGGCCGGGGCGAACGTACTGCGCGCCTTCCAGCAGCCCTTCGACGAGGTGAAGGTGCTGATCGTCGGCCAGGACCCGTACCCCACCCCCGGGCACGCGATGGGCCTGTCGTTCTCGGTGGCGCCCGACGTCAGCCCGTGGCCGCCCAGCCTGGACAACATCTTCCGCGAGTTGTACGCGGACCTCGGGGTGCCCCGGCCGGCGAACGGGGACCTGACCCCGTGGACCCGGCAGGGCGTGCTGCTGCTGAACCGCGCGCTGACCACCGCCCCGCGCAAGACCGGGGGCCATCGCGGCAAGGGCTGGGAGGCCGTCACCGAGCAGGCCATCCGGGCGCTGGCCGCGCGCGGGAAGCCCCTCGTGTCGGTGCTGTGGGGCCGGGACGCCCGCAATCTGCGGCCGCTGCTGGGCGAGTTGCCGGCCGTGGAGTCCGTCCACCCCTCCCCCATGTCCGCGGCCAACGGGTTCTTCGGCTCCAGGCCGTTCAGCCGGACCAACGACCTGCTGGTCCGTCAGGGGGCGCAGCCGGTGGACTGGCGCCTTCCCTCCGCCAGTTGATCATTTCGGTTGAACGGTATACGACATTCAACGGATAAATACGGACAGAAGCCGCCCGATGAGGCCCTGCCCGAACACTGCGTTCCGATAAGCCAGTAGCATGCGGCGCCATGAGCTCCCCCACTGGGCCCGCAAATGGCCTGCCCGTACGAATGCCGCGACCCCGCCCTGCCGGACGGCACCGCCGACCCGAGCCCGCGGTGGCGCCCGAGGGCGCGCCCGCGCTGGTGCTCGCCGTGCCCGGTGCCCCTTCGGCCGCCTCGCGGGGGCTGGCGGAAGAGATCATCAGCATCGGCCGCTCCGAGCTGCCGGGCCTGGACGCCCGCATCGGCTTCCTCGAGGGCGATGACGCCGAGGGCTCCGAGTTCCCGGCCCTCGCCGGCGTGCTGACCGCCGTCGCGGCCGAGCGCGTCGCGCGCGCGGAGTTCGCCCGCGCCGCCGGCCACGAGGTACCCGCGCCGACCGGCCCGGACGCCGTGGTCGTCCCGCTGCTGGCCGGCCCCGACGCCGACCTGCTGCGCCGGATGCGCCAGGCCGTCATGGACTCCTCGGCCGCCGCCGAGCTGGCCGAGGTGCTCGGCCCGCACCCGCTGCTCGCCGAGGGCCTGCACGTGCGGCTCTCCGAGGCGGGCCTGGCCCGCGCCGACCGCGCCCGGCTGTTCACCGTCACCACCGCCGCCGACGGCATCATCGTCGCCACCACCGGCGGCGCGGAGGCCGTCCAGGTCGCCGGGGTCACCGGCATGCTGCTGGCCGCCCGCCTCGCGGTGCCCGTCAAGGCCGCCGCGCTCGACCAGGAGGGTTCGGTGGCCGCGGTCGCCGAGCAGCTGCGCAGCGAGGGCTCCACGCAGCTCGCGCTGGCCCCGTACCTGATCGGCCCGGAGGCTGCCGAGGGGCTGCTGGACACGGCGTGCAAGGAGGCCGACTGCGCGGCCTCCGAGGTGCTCGGCGCCTACTCGGCGCTCGGCAAGCTCGTCGTCACCCAGTACTCCGCGGCGCTCGGCCTCTCCCAGGGCGCCGCCGCCCACTGATCCTTCCCAGGACCGCTCGTACGAGGGCCCGCGCCCCGGGAACCTTCCCCGGGGTGCGGGCCCTCGGCCGTGCGCACACGGGTGGCCCCGTCAGCCGAAGACCACGCAGGTGGCGGCAGGCACCGCCACCGAGCCCGCCCGGCGCGGCTGCCCGGACAGCGGGTCGACGTCGAACCAGGTGACGTCCCCGGAGCGCTCGTTGGCCGCGTACAGCCGGCGCCCCGAGGGATCGGCGGCGAGGTCTCGCGGCCAGCTGCCGCCGCAGTCCACGCTGCCCGTGAGCCGCGGTTTCCCGGCCCCGCCGGCGAGCGAGAGGGTGGCGATGGTGTCCGCGCCGCGGACGGCGGCCCATACGAACCGGCCGTCGGGCGAGGCCACCACGGCCGAGGGATAGGCCCGTACGCCCCCTGGAGCGCCCACAGAGGCGACCGGAACCTCCTCGACCGGTTCCAGTTGCCCGGAGCCCGGATTCCAGCGGCAGACGGTCAGCTGCGGCTCCAGCTCGTGCAGGACGTAGACCACCGCGCCGTCCGGGTGGAAGGCGAGGTGGCGCGGGCCCGTCCCGGCGCGCAGCGCGGTCTCGCCGTGCATGCGCAGCACCCCGGTGGCCGGGTCCGGTGCGCAGACCCGGACGGAATCGGTGCCGAGGTCCACGCTCAGCACCCAGCGGCCGCTCGGATCGGACAGCACCTGGTGGGCGTGCGGCCGCTCCTGGCGGCTCGTGTCGGGGCCGGATCCCCGGTGGGCGAGGACCGAGGCGGGCCCGGACAGTGCGCCGTCCGCGGCGAGCGGGAGGCTGCTGACGCTGCCGGAGGTGTAGTTGGCGGTCAGCAGCCGGCGCCCGGCCACGCTGAGGTGGGTCGGCCCGGAGCCGCCGACCCGGACGGCGGGGCCGAGGGCGGTGAGGCCCTCGGGAGTGGGCCGGAAGGCGGCGGCGGCACCCTGCTCGGTCTCGCTCACGGCGTAGAGCACGCCGGTGGCCGGGTCGACGGCGAGGTACGAGGGGTCCGCGACCGCATCGGCGACGGAGAGCAGGGTCAGCGCACCGGTCGCCGGGTCCGCGGCCGCGGTGGTGATGCCGCGGCCGCCTCCCGAGGTGAACGAGCCGATGTGGACCCGGTGTCCGCCGCGCCGGGCGCTTTCGTACGCGCCATCCGTACCGTCCGCGTCGCCCACGGGATGCCCCTCTCCACCGTTCCGGATCGATCCGTGCGGAGCCGACGGTAACAGAAGGTCTAGACCAGATCCCGCCCTTGGGCGCGTTCCTGTGCTCCGGGGTGGTGCACGTACGCCGTCGAGCTCGGCCGGTCCTCGTACGTGCGGTGGAAGACCGGGGTCGCGGAGCCCGAGATCGGCGGCACGATCCAGGACCAGTCGGCGCCCACCTCGCGCCCCTTGCGCTCCTCCCGCTCCATGTGGCTGAGGAAGCGCCGCGACTCGGTGTGGTGGTCCGCGATGGTGACCCCGGCCCGGTCGAAGGAGTGCAGCACGGCCCGGTTGAGCTCGACGAGCGCGCGGTCCTTCCAGAGCGAGCGGTCGCTGGAGGTGTCCAGGCCCAGGCGGCGGGCGACGGCGGGGAGGAGGTTGTACCGGTCGGTGTCCGCGAGGTTGCGGGCGCCGATCTCGGTTCCCATGTACCAGCCGTTGAAGGGCGCGGCCGGGTAGTGGATGCCGCCGATCTCCAGGCACATGTTGGAGATGGCGGGTACGGCGTGCCAGCGCAGCCCCCAGGCGGCCCAGCCCGCGTCGTCGGGGTGCTCGATCGGGACCTCCAGCACGGCGTCGGCGGGGGTGTCGAACCAGCGGGGCTTGTCGTCGACGCCCTGGACCACCAGCGGCAGCAGGTCGAAGGGCGTCCCTGCGCCCCCGGCCCAGCCGAGGGCGAGCAGCGCACTGGTGAGCGGCGCGTTGCGGGCATCGCCCACGGTCACGGAGTGGTGGTCGCCGTAGCCTGCGTACCGGACGAGCTGCTCGCTCCAGATCAGCGGGCCGGGGCGGTCCGGGGCGTCCGGTGCGAAGACGGTGATGGTGGGTCTGACCCGGCCCCCGTTGGTCGCGTCGCGCAGGTGCTCGAAGCACTCGGCGGCGATGTCGTCGGCGGCGGTGAGCCCGCGGCGGTCGCGCACCCGCAGCGAGTTCCAGTACAGCCTGCCTATGCAGCGGTTACTGTTGCGCCAGGCGACACGCGCCCCGTGGACGAGCTCCTGCGGGGTGTGCCGGTAGCTTCCGGTCTCCGCGAGCTCGGCCCGCACGGCTGCGAGCCGGGCCCGTGGATCACCGGCCTCCGGATTCTCCCGGTGGAAGAGTCGGACGAACTCCTCGGCTGCTTCCCACACTTGGGCTGTGGTCGAGCGCTGTTGAAGTATTTCCATCCCGGGCGGTTACCCCCTGTCCGACCAGATCCACCCTGTACGTGCCGGATGAATGTGCAATCAACAATCACCCGTTGTACATGCCGCAGGTCAGCGGGATACGGCACGCGCGTCCGGAACACTCCACCGAGTGATCTTCGGGCCATTGCCCTGCGGGGCGGAGCTGACAGGGCGTAGGATCCGCCGTCATCAGGTCTCTGACCTCGGGAATCATGCACAGGGCGGGGCCGTCCTCGGGACGGGATCAGGCGCTGATCACGAGGGGCGAGCGCGGGTCGGTGCGCAGCGGGGCGTGGAGGGCCACGAGGGCGTGCTCCAGGCCGTGCAGGTGCGCGAGGGCCGGTTCCGCGGCGGCGGGCCTGGGGTTGCTGGGAACGGCGGGTTCCGCCGTGGTCCGCGGGGTGGTCAGCGCCTCCACTGCCGCCTCCACCCGCCAGCAGGCCGCGGCCAGCCGGGCGTCGTGCGAGGCCTGCGGATCGGCGGCGACGGCCACCAGCCCGCGCACCTCCCGGGCGCAGTCGTCGAGCAGTCGGAGGACCTGCCGGGCCCGCGCCTTGCGGGCGCGCAGCGGGCTCAGCGGGTGGACGAGGGGCGCGAGGGCCATCCGTACGCGGCCCAGCAGCAGTTCGAGTTCGGCCGCGTGCGGGGCGGGATCGGCGTCGGGGTCCCCGGCCAGGCGGTCGAGCGAGGCCGCGGTGGAGGCCCGTACGCAGTGCAGGGCGCGCTGGATCCAGGCGTCGTTGGCGGCGTGGGTGGTCACCGGGAGGACGAGCACCACGGCGAGGGCGGCACCCAGCGCGCCGATCGCGGTCTCCTGGAAGCGCAGGACCAGCAGTCCGGGGTGCAGGACGCCGAGGAGCCCGTAGAGCAGTCCGGCCATGACGGTGACGAAGAACATCATCCAGGAGTACGAGGGGGCCGCGGTGTAGAAGATCCCGAAGACGCACACGGCGACCAGTGCGGCGGTGGCCGCGGGCGCGCCGTGCAGCGGTACGGCGATCAGCAGCCCGGCGGCGATGCCGACGACCGTGCCGAGGACCCGGCGGAACCCGCGGACCAGGGTCTCGCCGCGGGAGGCGGTGTTGACGAAGATCCACCAGGCGGTGCCGACGGCCCAGTACCAACGGTCGTCGGAGAGCGCCTGGCCGATGCCGAGCGCGAAGGCGCAGGCCGCGGTGGCCTGGAAGGCCTGCCGCGTGGTCGGCCGTGCCAGGCCGGTGCCGGGCAGGCCGGGCGGGGCGGCGGGCGGCGGGGTGCGCCGCTCGATGGGCCACACCAGGAACCGCACCGCGCCGGCGGAGAGCAGCGCCAGTCCGACGGCGGCGTACAGCTCGGGAAGCTGGCCGGGGACGGCGTGCAGGAACTGGGTCACGAAGAACATCATGAAGCCGAAGATCCCGAGGGCGTGCCCGCGCGGCCCCCAGCGGCGGGCGTAGACCCCGGCGAACACGACGGCGAGGAAGGCGGCGTCCCGGGCGAGCGGCACCCCGTGCAGGGTGGTGGCCAGCGCGAGGACGGGGAAACCGGCGACGGGGAGCAGGGCGCTGGTCACGCGCTGGGCCGACACGGTCGGGTCGAGCACGGTGAACAGGGTGAGCAGGGCCGCGAGCCCCCCGGTGATGGAGGCGGTGAGGGAGAGGCCGCACAGCTCGGCCACGGCGACGGCGAGCCCGACGCCGAGCACGGCCCGCAGCGAGTTCCTCAGTCTCAGGCGCCCCGGATCCGGAGCCACGAACATTCTCTTCACGGCGGTGTGCCGCCCCCCTCGAGATGGTGCGCGCCGGCCCGGCGGCCGCCCGGGGGTGGTGGGCGGTAGGCGGGCACGACGAAGGCACCGCGCTCCGGACCGGCCTCGTTGCCGCCCGGCGCTGCGCGGCGCCGTAAGTACATGGATACAGCACAGATAAGCATCCGAAGGCCCACTGGCTCAACACGGCACCCGATCACTGGGCCATTGGCCCAGTGCCGAGGCCTGCGGTTCGGCCACCCCCGGCCAACGGACCAGCAGTCGCTCAGTCGGGGCGACGGGCGTAGCAGAAGAGGTGCTCCTCGGGCTCGACCGCCTCGGCGGCTCCGGCGGCCCCTGCGTGCCCGGCCTCGGGCCGGAACAGCGCGGTGTGGTGCTCCAGCACCTCCAGCCCGGCCGCGCCCAGCAGCCGCAGGTGCTCGGCCGTGGACAGGCTGCTGACGGTGACCTCGTGCCCCATCCACACGATGTCGAGACCGCTGATGTCGCCCGGCACGGTGGCCATCACGAAGTACCCGCCGGGTGCCACCCACGAAGCCATCCGCTCCAGCGCCGCCGCCACCTCCTGCTGGGACATCACCAGCAGCGGGAAGAAGGAGCAGACCGCGTCGAAGGCGCCGGCCGCGGCAGCGTACGTCCGGACGTCGGCCTGCTCGAACCGGGCCTGCGGCACCCGGGAGCGCGCGAGGCCGACCATGTGCGCCGAGACGTCGATGCCGGTCACCGCGCAGCCCGCCCGCACGAGCGCCTCGGCGGTCGGGCGGCCCGTACCGCTGCCGACGTCCAGCACTCGGGCGCCGGGGGCGAGCCGGCCTTTGAGCCAGTCCAGTGCGGCGAGCTGCCCGGGAACCCGCCCGAACACCTCCTCGTACCGTGCGCCGACCTCGTCGAACACCTCCGCCGCGGACTTTCCGGCACTCATCGGCGCCCCTCACCCTCGTCCTCGTCCTCGGTTCGTGCTTCCCGCCGCCCGCTCGGTCCCGGACGCCGTGGGGTTCCTGCCCGGGCGCACGGCCGGGAAACGGCACGAACGGGGGTCACTGCGGGCGGTGGAGTGCCGCCGCGGCGCGGCCCGACTCGATGGTCCCGAGGTCCGCCGTCAGCGAGTCGAGCCAGGCCGTCGTGGCGAAGTAGACGGGCCCCGCGTCTGGCGGCGCCGCCTCGGCGGACCCGGGCGGGACCGGCACACCCGGCCCGGCGGCCCCGGGACCGCCCGGCGTGCCGGTCCCGCCCGAACGGGTCCTGTCGCCGGTCCCGTCGCCGGTCCCGTCACGGGTCTTGTCACGGGTCTTGTGCGGGACGTCGGCCACCACCGCCGCCCGGCGCAGTCCGGCCGCCACACGGGTCGCGTAGTCCCCCAGCTGCGCCGCCTCGCTGCGCGCGAGCGGCGTCCCGTCCGCGCTGCCCAGCACCCGCCCTGCGCCCCAGAGCACGTGGTGCCCGGTCATCACCGTGGCCTGCCAGTCCCGGCCCGGGCCGGCCGGGCGCTGCGTCTCGCTCTGGTACTGGGCGTACGCCGACTCGGCCATGACGAGCGTGACCCGGACCCGGTGCTCCGCGTCCCCCGGGGACGGCTCGAGCCCGCGGGGCGCCGTGACGACGGCGGTGGTCGACTCGACGTCGTCGGCGCACGCGCGCAGCATCCCGGCCACCGCCCGGCCCAGTTCGTCGTGGGCCCCGCGCGGCCAGGCCAGGATCCCGCACACGATCCCGATCGCGCTGCCGATGGTCACGTCGAGGAAGCGGACCTCGGCCAGCTGCCAGGTGACCGCGGACAGCTGGGCGAAGACCACGGCGACGACCAGCGTGAACAGGGCCTGCGCCCAGCCCACGCCCCGCACGGGCCCGATGGTGAACGTGAACAGCATCAGCGGCGGGAGCACGATCGCGTACACCAGGGTCTGCCCACCGGTCAGGGCGAGCACCGTACCGGCGGCGAGCGCGCCCAAGGAGGTGCCGATCAGCGCGGTGCGCACGGTTCCGCGGGTCTGCACGGCGGTGGTCCGGGTGAGGCTGAGGACCGCGAGCATCGCCCAGAAGCCGTGCGGGAGGGAGTCGAGTCCGGCCACGGTACGGGCCACCGCGAGGGCCAGCGCGATCCGTACGGCGTTCTGGAAGTGCACGGACCGCGGCCCGGCGTGTGCGGATATCCGGTGCCACCACAGCCGCACGGTGTGCTGCCGGACGTACCAGAACCGGTCCGCGGCGTCCCCCTCCGGGTGCGCGCCGCGCCCCTCCACGGCGATCTCCGCTGCCGTACGCAGCGCCACCGCGGCGTCCGCGACCTCCAGCAGCGCGGCCTGCCGGCGGCGGGACTCGGGCAGCTCGGCCGGGGTCCGCGAGTTCCGGGCGCGCAGGCGGAGCAGTTCCGTCGAGTCCGCGACGGGCCGCCGTCCGTCGCGCAGCAGTGTGGAGCTTCCGGTCGCCGATGCGCGGACCGCGCCCAGCAGGTCGAGTCCGGCCTGTCTCGGCTCCCGGCCGGGCGGCGGTGCGGGCAGGTTGCGGAGCCGGGAGAGCAGGGTGCGTGCGGTCAGCCCGGTGTGGGTCAGTGCCCGTTCGCGCAGGCCCGGCCCGGCGGGGCGTTCCGCCTCCGGGACCCGGGAGAACCGCAGTGCCTCGGCGGCCGCCAGGGCCCGGTCGGATGCGGAATCGGTCAGGACGTAGGGCGGCCGCTCCAGGGCGGCGGCGCAGCGGGCCGCCTCGGCCGCGGAGCCCGCGGCCCGCTCGGCGTACGTCGGCACCCGCGGGTCGGGCAGCACCCACGCCTCGGCCAGGATCAGCAGCAGGAGGCCGGTGAGGGTGCCGCCGAGCCGCTCGTCGAGGGTGTGCGGGGCGTACGGCGGGAAGCTCGGCAGGATGTACAGCAGTTGCAGCCCGGCCGCGGCGCCCGCCGGCCGGGGTCCGGCCGCCGCCGAGAAGGCCACGCAGAAGCCGATGACGGCCATGCCGAGGACGGCGCTCCAGGTCCGCACGGCGAGGAAGGTGCCCAGGGTCACCAGGGCGCAGGCCACCGGCAGCAGCCTGACCATCATCGCGGCGCGCTGCCGTCCGGTACCCGGGATCCGGGAGAGGCCGGCCAGGGAGACGGCGCCGAACAGGGCGTAGGTGGCGCTGACGGGCTGGCCGAGTCCGTAGAGGAACAGGTAGAAGCCGGTGCAGGCGGCGAGCGTGGTCCGGACGGCCCGGCGTGCGGCCGCCGGCAGGGCGCCGGTGCCCGTACGGAGTTCCGCGAGGACTCGCACGGTTTCAGAATCCCATGGGATGCGGCGGGGCTCTCGGCGTGGACCTCCGCGGGGCCCCGGACCTCAGGGGTGGGTGTTCCAGCCCGCGATCACCGGGAGGCCGTGTTCGGTGGACAGGACGCTGACCGTGCCGGTGCGCAGCAGGAAGAGCCGTCCGTCCTGCGGGGGCAGGCCCAGGTAGCGGGCGGTGAGGACGCGCAGGAAGTGGCCGTGGGCGACGAGGACGGCATCGCCGCCGCCCTCGGCGAGGACCCGGGCCGCCCGCGCCAGGGCGCGGTCCGCGCGGGCGCCGACCTGGGCCGCACTCTCGCCGGGGTGCTCCGGATCGCCGGGCGGGACGCCGTCGGTCCACAGGGACCAGTGCGGCCGGGTCCGCTGGATCTCGGCCGTGGTGATGCCCTCGTACCCGCCGTAGTCCCATTCGCACAGGTCGGGGTCGGTGACACCGCCGGTGAGTCCGGCGAGTTCGGCCGTGGCGACGGCTCGGCGCAGCGGGCTGGTCAGTACCAGGGCGAAGTGCCGGTCGCGGAAGTAGGGGGCCAGCGAGATGGCCTCCTCGACGCCGACGGCGGTCAGCGGCACGTCGGTCCGCCCGGTGTGCCGCCCCGTGGCGCTCCATTCCGTCTCGCCGTGCCTCACCAGCAGCAGGTCGCTCATTCTTCGGACCTTAAGCCCTCCGGCATGTCGGCGCCGGGGGATCAGGGCGGCATGTCACTGTCGGGCGTCATGGACGTGAGCGCGCTCCCGTTGCAGCCGCCGCGGTTGCCCGTGCTGTTGGTCGCGCTGACGGTCGTCACCGGAATGATCGAGGCCGTCAGCCTGCTCGCGCTCGGCCCGGTGTTCACGGCGATGCAGACCGGTAACGTGCTGTTCCTGGCGTTCGGGACCGCCCGGGAGGGGAACCTGCCCGCCCTGGCGCCCACGGTCTCACTGGCCGCCTTCGCCGTCGGGGCGGTGTGCGGGGCCCGGCTGGAAGCGGCCTCGGAGGCCCTCGGGCGGCGCTGGTTCGTGATCGGCCTGGTGATCGAGGCGGGGCTGATCCTGGTCGCGGCGGGCGCCGGCTGGGGCCTGCCGCCGCACTACGGGAAGCCGACCGGGCGGTACATGGCGGTGGCGGCGGTCCTGGCCGTGTCGATGGGGATGCGCAATGTCACGAGCATGCGGGTGAACATGCCCGGGCTGCCGACCACGCTGGTCACCCGCTCCATGACCTCCTTCCTCGGCGGATCGGCGCTGGGGCGGGACAGCACGCTCGGGTACGGGACGGCGGCCTGGGAGCGACGGGCCGTGGCCGTCCTCGCGATGTTCGCCGGAGGGCTGGCGGGGGCACTGCTGGTGCGGGCCGGCTGGCAGGTCGACTGGCTGCTGGTGCCGCCGGCCGCGATGGTGCTGGCGGTGGCTCTGACGTATCTGCCCCAGCCTCGGCTGCACACGCTCTGAGCCACCGGCCGCCGGAGCCCCTAATCGATGCGCAAACGCTGCGAGTGGCTCGCCCGGTGCGTGGTGGCGAGGCTCGGGCCATGGACGGAACGGCGGTTTGGACGGCGGATCGGGCGGCGGATCGCGCGGCCGGTTCCGCGGCGGATTCTGCAGCGGGTTTCGCGGCGGGTTTCGCTGCGGGTTTCGCAGCCGGCGACGAGCGCTGCATGGAGGCGGTCTACCGGCGCTGGCGGCCGTTGGTCCACTCGCTCGCCCACCGGTGCCTCGGCGACGAGCGGGAGGCCGAGGACGTCACGCAGCAGGTGTTCCTCGCCGCCTGGCACGGCCGGCGCCGCTACCGGCCCGGGCCCGGCGGGTTCGGGGCCTGGATCACCGGCATCACCCGGCACAAGGTGGCCGACGCCCTGGAGGCGCGGACCCGGCGGGCCCGGGCGGCCGCGGCCGCCGCCCGCGCCGCCCCCGGTGCGGCCTGCCGTCCCGGCGGCCTGCCGCGGCAGGAGTCTGAGCAGGTCCTGGACCGGGTACTGGTCCTCGGCGAACTGGCCAGGCTGCCGTTCGAGCAGCAGCGGGTGCTGCGCCTCGCGTTCTACGCGGACCTGACGCAGACGCAGATCGCGGACCTCACCGGGCTGCCGCTGGGCACCGTCAAGAGCCATATGCGAAGGGCTCTGTGCCGGCTGCGCCGGTCACTGCCCGCGCCGGCGCGAGCGACTCGATGACCGCGAGGCCCGAGCGCAGCCCGTACAGCCGCTCGGTGCGCGGGGCGTGCGCGTCCGGGCTCCAGCCGGGTCCGGCGAGCAGCAGCGCCGGGCGGGTGCGGGCACCCCGCAGGCCCCACTCGATGCCGGCCACCGACCGGGCCAGGGCCGGGTCGGCGGTCGTACGGGACTGCGCCCACAGGACGACGGCCCGCGGGCCGGTGCGCCGCACGGCGTCGCGCAGGGCCTCGGCGGGCAGGGCGGCCCCGAACATCCGGGCGGGCAGGCCCCGTTGGCCGAGGACCGCGGTCAGGGCCTCGATGGGCAGGCTGTGCTGCTCGCCGGGGACGCAGGCGAGGAGTACGGGCGGGGTCCCGGGCGGCTCGGGCGCGGGCCGGATCCGGTGCAGCGCCGAGGAGACCTGCCAGGACAGCAGGTGTTCGACCTCCACGTAACGCTCCCCGGCGGTGGCCCATTTGCGCCCGACGGCGTGCAGGGTCGGCGCGATGACCTCCTCCCAGGCGGTGACCAGGCCGTGCTCGGCCAGGGCCGCCTCCAGCAGCTCCGCCACGGTCGGCGCGTCCAGGCGTACGGCGGCCCGCGAGAGCCCCCGGCACTCCGGGCGGACCGCCCCGAGCGGGAGCGCGCCCGTCCCGCCGGGGGTCGGCGCCGGTGCCGCCGCCTCGGCACCGCGCTCGCCGAGGGCAACCGCGAGGGCTGCCCTGGCCGCTTCGGCCGGCGGTACCCCGTCGGCGGTGAGCCGGCACATCAGCTCCATCCGGGCGATGTCCTGCGGGGTCCAGCGGCGGTGCCGGCCTGCCTCGCGACGGGCCGGGCCGATCGCGTACCGGCGCTCCCAGGAGCGCAGCGTGGTCGGCGAGACCCCGAGGCGGCGGGCGACCGCGCCGGTGCTCAGCGCGGCGGCGGGCCGGGGCTGGGGCTGCGGTGGTGTCTGGGGCACGCGGTCCACCCGCTCACGATAGGGCTCCGGGGCCGGGGCCGGGCGCTCATGCGGTTCCGCGTCCGCGCCGGAACCGGTCGAGCCCGTCGGCGAGTTCCACGATCCGGTCCGGGTAGGCGTAGCGGGCCCGCTCGGGCGCGGGCAGCCGCCAGGGTTCGTGCACCTGCGGGGCGTCCAGCCCGGCGAGCTCCGGCACCCAGCGGTGCACGTAGCGGCCCGCCGGGTCGTAACGCAGGCCCTGGCGGACCGGGTTGAGGACCCGGTTGGGGCGGGTGTCGGTGCCCGTCCCGGCCACCCACTGCCAGTTGAGCTGGTTGTTGGCGAGGTCCCCGTCCACGAGGAGGTCCAGGAAGTACCGGGCCCCGATCCGCCAGTCCACGTACAGGGTCTTGGTGAGGAAGCTGGCGGTGAGCAGCCGGCCCCGGTTGTGCATCCAGCCCTCGTGGCGCAGCTGGCGCATGGCCGCGTCGACCACCGGGTAGCCGGTGCGGCCGTCCTTCCAGGCCTCGGTCTCCTCCTCGGCGGCGGCCCCGGTGCGCCAGTGGTCCCGGCGGTCGCGGTAGTCCCGTACGGCGGTCTCGGGGCGGGCGGCGAGCACCTGGTGGTGGAAGTCGCGCCAGCAGATCTGCCGGACGAAGGCCTCGGCGCCGGGGCCGACGGCGGCGGCGCGGGCACGGTGGACGGCCTCGGCGGGCGAGAGAGTGCCGAAGTGGAGGTGCGGGGAGAGCCGGGAGGTGGCGTCTCCGGCCAGGTCGTCGTGGGCGTCCTCGTAGCGGGAGAGGCCGGCGCGCAGCCAGCGCCTGAGAAGGTCGCGGGCCGTGCGCTCGCCGCCGCGGGCGAGGCCCGGGGAGACGCCGGTGACGGCCGCGCGCCGGGGCAGCGGGTCGGAGCCGATGCCGTCGGGCACGCGGACGGAGCGCGGGGCGGGGGCGACGGCGCGGGGCGGCAGTTCGGTCCAGCGGCGGAAGTACGGGGTGAAGACGGCGAAGTGGTCGGAGCCGGCGGGGAGCACGGCCCCGGGGGCGGCGGCCGTGATGACCGCCTCGTGCACGTAGAGCCGAACGCCCTCGGCTTCGAGGGCGGCGCGGAGCCGTTCCTCGCGGGCGTGGGCGTAGCCGCTGACCCCGGCCGCCATGTGGACCTCGTCGGCGTCGCACTCGTGGACGAGGGCGCAGACCTCGGCGACGGCGTCGCCGGAACGCAGCACCAGGCGGCCGCCGCGCTCGCGCAGCCCGGCGTCCAGGTCGGCCAGGCAGTCGGCGAGGAAGGCGAGCCGGTTGGGAGCGGCGAAGCCGGCCGCCTCGACGGCCCGGTCGCGGACGAAGAGCGGCACCACCCGGTCGCAGGAGGAGAGGGCCGCGCGCAGCGGCGGATGGTCGTGCAGGCGCAGGTCGGAGGTGTACAGGACCACCGCGACGTTCATGGGTTCTCTCGCTCCGCGTCGGGGCCGGGGGGACGGCTGTCGTCCGGTACTTCGGCGCGCACGGGCCGGTCGGATGCGGATGCGGTGTCCCGGGATGCGGTGTCGGTGGATGCGGTGTCCCGGGATGCGGAGTCGGTGGATGCGGAGTCCCGGGTCGCGGCTGCCTCGTCGTCCAGGCGGCGCGCGGCGCGGGCGATGTTGCGGGCCATGCCGCCGAAGACGACGGCGTGGAAGGGCGACACGCTCCACCAGTAGAGGTGGCCGAGCAGCCCGCGCGGATGGAAAAGGGCCCGCTGCCGGTAGCGGGCGCCCCGGACGGCGCCGCCCTGGTCCGGATCCGGCGGCGGGGCCGGGTCCGCGTGCATCTCCAGCCAGGCCAGCCCCGGCAGCCGCATTTCGGCGCGCAGCCGCAGCAGCCGGCCCGGTTCGATCTCCTCCACCCGCCAGAAGTCCAGGGAGTCCCCTACCCGCAGCCGGGCTGCGTCGCGCCGGCCGCGCCGGATGCCGACCCCGCCGACGAGCCGGTCCAGCCAGCCCCGTACCGCCCAGGCCAGCGGGAACGAGTACCAGCCGTTCTCCCCGCCGATACCCTCCACCACCTGCCACAGCGCCGCGGGTGAGGCGTCGACCGTGCGTTCCCGCCGGTCGGTGTAGAGGCTGCCGCCCGCCCAGTCGGGGTCGGTGGGCAGCGGGTCGCTGGGCGCGCCGGGCAGGGAGGCGGAGGACCAGCGGGTGGTCACGTTCGCCTCGCGCACCCGCTGCAGGGCCAGGGACACGGCCTGGTCGAAGCCGATCGGGGCGCCGGGCGGGTCGGGGACGTACCGCGCGATGTCGTGTTCCGCGCAGACGACCTCGTGGCGCAGGGATTCGGCGAGCGGCCGGGCCAGGGCCCGCGGGACAGGGGTGACCAGGCCGATCCAGTGGCTGGACAGCCGCGGGGTCAGCATCGGGACGCGCAGGATGAGCCGGTGGGGCAGGGCGGCGACGGCGGCGTAGCGGCGCATCATCTCCTCGTACGTGAGCACGTCGGGCCCGCCGATGTCGAAGGCGCGGTTGACCTCGGGCGGCATGTCGGCGCTTCCGACGAGGTAGCGCAGGACGTCGCGGACGGCGATGGGCTGGACGCGGGTGCCGACCCAGCTGGGGGTGACCATGACCGGCAGCCGTTCGGTCAGGTAGCGCAGCATTTCGAACGAGGCCGAGCCGGAGCCGATGATGACGGCGGCGCGCAGGACAGTGGCCGGCACCCCGGAACCGAGGAGGATCTCGCCGACCTCGGCGCGGGAGCGCAGGTGCGGGGACAGGTCGCGGAGCGGGATCCCGGCCGGGGTGAGCCCGCCGAGGTAGACGATGCGGCGGACGCGGGCCGCGCGGGCCTGTTCGGCGAAGATGCGGGCGGCGGCGCGGTCTCGCTCCTCGAATCCGGATCCGGCGCCGAGGGCGTGGACGAGGTAGTAGGCGACGTCGATGCCGTGCAGGGCCGCCGCGACGGACTCGGCGTCGGCGGCATCGCCGCGGACGACCTCGGCGCGCCCGGCCCACGGGTGGTCGCGCAGCTTCCCGGGGGACCGGGCCAGGCACCGGACGCGGTGCCCGGCGTCGAGGAGCTCGGGCACCAGACGGCCGCCGATGTAGCCGGTGGCCCCGGTGACCAGGCAATGCAGGCCGGTGGTGTTCGTCATCGCTGTCTCCGCTCCTCGTACGTGTCCGCAATCCCGCAGTCGGCACCCCCGCAAGGGATTCCCCTGGAGCGGCGCCGGCGGATGCACTGCGACGACGGGCACTCCACTGGGCCATTGGTACAGTCCTGTCATGGCGGTGGACGAGCTCGACACCCGGATCCTGCGCCTGCTGATCGAGCAGCCGCGCACCAGCGTCCGCGAGTACGCCCGGCTCCTCGGGGTCGCGCGCGGCACCCTGCAGGCCCGGCTGGACCGGCTGGAGCGCACCGGGGTGATCACCGGGACCGGTCCCGTGCTCTCCCCCGCGGCGCTCGGGCATCCCGTACTGGCCTTCGTGCACATCGAGGTCACCCAGGGGCATCTGGACGAGGTCGGCGAGGCGCTGGCCGCCGTACCCGAGATCATCGAGGCCTTTTCGATCACCGGCGGCGGGGATCTGCTGACCAGGGTGGCGGCCCGGGACAACGCGCACCTGGAGGACGTGATCCAGCGGCTGATCCGGCTCCCGGGTGTGGTCCGCACCCGTACGGAGGTGGCGCTGCGCGAGCGGGTCGCGCACCGGCTGCTGCCGCTGGTGGAGTCCGTGGGCCGGGCGGCCCGCAAACCCTGACCTGGAGACGCTGGAGGTCCCCGGGGTCCGGTACGGGATCGGGGCCGGTGGAACAGCTGCCGGCCGAGCAGAACGCCGCCTGCCTGGAGCCGGCCCGGACCGGGACCGAGGTCTTTCCCGAGATGCGGAAGTTCGGGGAGCGACGGTCCGCGCAGGGTGTCCCGACGGCGGTGGCCTCCGGGTCCTCGCGCGCGGCGCTCGACGCCGTGCCGGCCGGGACGGGCCCGGATGCGCTGCTGACCACGGTGGTCTCCGCCGAGGAGGTGGCGCACGGCAAGCCCGCTCCCGACGTGTTCCTCGATGCGGCCCGCCGCCTCGGCGCGGATCCCGCCGACTGCGTGGTCCTCGAGGACGCGGCGCCGGGCGCGCAGCCCGCCCACCCGGCCGGCACGGCCTGCGCGGCCGACCCGTACCGCCACCGGGTGGGTGACGGCCCGCGCCCGTCAGCCGATGACCACGCGGAAGCCGCTCCCGTTGCGCGGGCCGAGCCGAGCGGTCACTCGGAGTTCGGGCATCGAGCCGTTCACGTTGAACTCCCCGTGTCCCGCACCCAACCGGGCCGATCGCTGACCGCGGTAGCGGAAGTACACCGCCAAGTGGTGAGTCCCGGCCTCAACGGGGATTTCTGTCGTCCCCCACGCCGCTTCCCGCTCGACGCCGTCGATGTCCACCAGCGGTCTGGTGAACGCGCGATGGAACGGCAGCGCGATCAGGGACGGTTGGATGTGGATCAGCAGTTTCGTCATCAGTAGGTCCCCAGTAGATCGATTCAGGAGGAGCCGAGCACCGATTCGGGACGGAATCCGCGCGCGGCACCGACCAGCGCGCAAGCCGTGATCAGGGCGGTGATGCCGCCTGCGCTGATCAGCAGCCGGACCGGTCCGAGTTCGGTCAGACCGAGCGCCAGCGCCAGCAGGGCTCCGAAGCCGGGTGACATGGCGACGATGCTGATTAGTGCACCGCCATTGCCTGCAAGGCCCGTCTGCCCCGGTTGGGCCAGGCGCGGGAACGACAGGCTGAGCATGAGGGCGAGCGCGGCACCTGCCCAGGCCGCCAGCAGGGGCAGGCCAAGGGCCAGTGCCAGATATCCACCGTCCGGCGAAAGGCTGTCGTGGTGGAGCCAGTTGGAGACGGCGAGGGCAAGTGCTCCGAGCGCTGTCATCACCGCCCACTGGCTGGTGGTGACGACGAGGGCGTAACCGAGCAGCCCGCCGGCGATGCTGGCCGGGGTATACGGAGCCGCGAGCATCGCCTCCAGTGCGCCGACTCCGGCTTCGGCGCCGATGGCATTCCGTACGGCCAGCCCGGCACCGAGAGTGCCGTGTACGGCCACCACGCCGGGAATCAGCGTGAGCAGGAGGCCGGCGGCGATCACATCGCCCGTGGCCCCGTACTGGAGGCCGAGCGCGGCGCTGCTGTCGGCGCCGTTCGTGCCGCTGTCATCAGAGGCCAGCGGCAGGGCGACAGCCGAGGCGAGTGACAGGACGAAGGGGAGGAAGACAGTGGCGAGACTCCGTAACCGTTCCCTTCGCACCCGCCACAGCAGCGCCGTTGCCAGAGTCCGCGACCGCGCCAGGCAGAGTGCCGCGTCACTTCGTGTCACGAGCCGTCCCTTCCGCCTGGAGCTGGAGGTATACCTCTTCCAGCGGGTTGCGCACGGGCACCACCTCGTGCACCCCTATGCCCTCTCCGATGAGCCCCGCCACCAGGACTTCGGCAGCCCTCTCGGAGGCCACCTCGACGACGACCGGACCCTTCCTCTGCCGCTCCCAGCGATGACCCAGCCTCTCCAGGGCGGCAGGTAGGTCCCCCGAGCCCCGTATCTGCAGACGGTAGGAACTGCCCAGCAGGGCTGCCCGAAGCGCCGCCGGCTCGCCGCGCCCGACTATCCGTCCGCCGTGCAGGACCGTTACGTCGTCGGCCAGCCGGTGCGCCTCGGTCAGAGCGTGTGTGGAGGTGACGATGGTGTGGCCGTGATCGGCCAGCTCCGTCAGATGATCCGACAGCTGCTCTGCCGTCGTCGGATCGAGACCTGACATCGGCTCGTCGAGCAGCAGGATCGGGGGCCGGCCGAGGAATGCTTTGGCCAGGCCGACTCGCTGGTTCTGGCCGCGGCTGAGGCTGCCGACCCTCTGATCGGCGAGTCCCTCAAGTCCCAGCAGCGTCAGGACATCGGCGATCCGTGCCTCCGAAGGCCCGGATGGCATGCCCAGCACCCGGACCCAGTAGCGCAGGTTGTCCATCACGCTCAGCCGGGGCGCCAGCGCCGACCGATGACTGGCAAGCCCGATCGCGGATTTCGCGTCCGCCTGACGGTACGGGTTCTTGCCGTTGACCAGGACGGTCCCCTGCATCGGGGGCAGGATCCCGGCGAGGACCCGGAAGGCCGTCGTTTTGCCTGACCCATTGGGTCCGAGCAATATGTGAACCCCCGGACCGTATTCGAGGTCTATATCCCGTAAGACGACGCTGCCCCGATACCCTGCGCAGACTCCCTCTGCCGTCAGTGTGGCCATGGGTCCCGCCTCGCACCGCAGATGATCAGTCACCCTTCCGTCAGACCGTGCCGAGTTCGGCCGGCGATCGGGCGAACCCGGGCTTCTCTCCGTGGATCTCGCCCGGTTCCTCGGTATGTGGGGCAACCGACGCGGGCATGGCGGCGACGACCGCACAACCGATCATCACCAGGGCGAAGCTCCACAACCCCATGGTCACAATGATCATCCCACGGAGCAGGACGTCAAACACCAGGGCGACTTTTCGCCATCGGTCGGACCCGAGCAGGCACACAGCGATGATCAGCTCCACGACCAGGGCCCCCCAGGTCATGCCGACCACCACCACGGGAATCTTGGAGAGTTCCAGGAACAGTCCGTCCAGTGGCTCACTAATGCCGAACATGTTGTCCCGCAGGAAGTAGTACTCCGCTGTGCCGTTGGCCCAGTCGGCCACACCGAACTTGCTGATGGCAGTGTCGAGGTAGAGGTAGGCGAGCTGGATGCGAATCGCCCAGAAAGCGGCGAGGGCAATCGCGCGACCATTCAGCCGAAGCGGTTTGTCCGGGCTGCTCCAATGCCACCTGCGGTCGTCCGCCAGGCATATCGGCAGCATGAGCAGCGAGATGATCAGGGCGACCGACTCGCCGCCGTCCGGCACTGAAATGCTCACAGCGATCGAATAGACGGCCCAGAGTTGCGGAAGCGCCGTCCACCGGGGTCGATACCCGCTGGCCGCAACCGAAAGCACTGCAACTGGGGGCTGACGCTGTTTCTGCCTCCATGGGTGCAGACGCCGGGGCGGCGCCGGATGCGCGCGGCGGTGGTGGTCCTCGACCGGGAGATCGAGCACGTCATACGCGAGCACGAGGAGGCCTCGGCGAGCGGCGCGGAGCGCGACGACCTGCTGAGCCGACTGCTCGCGACCCGCGACGAGCACGGCGGTCCGCTGTCCTGTAGGGAGCTGCGCGACGAGTCGATCACCCTCTGCATCGGCAGTCACGAGGCCACCTCGACCTGGGCCTGGCAGCTGCTGTCGGGCGCCCCCGAGGCGCAGGCCCGGCTGGGCGAGGAACTGGAGCGGGTGCTCGGCGGACGGCTGCCGACGTACGAGGACTAGGAGCGGCTGACCTGGACCCGGCAGGTGGTCAGGGATTCGCTGCGGCTCTATCCGCCGGTCTGGCTGATCTCGGCGGTGGCCGGGGAGGGCGCCGTGATCGGCGGGCGGCTGATGCCGGCGGGCACGGGCGTGTGGACCAGCCCGTGGTCGATGCACCCGGACGCGCGGTGGTTCCCCGACCCGGAGGCCCTCCGTCCGGAGTGCTGGGACGCGGACGCCCCGCATCCGGTCCCGGAACACGCCTGGTTCCCCTTCGGCGGCGGGCCGCGGGCCTGCCTGGGCGCCCGGTTCGCCCTGGTGCTGGCGGTCCGGGCCCAGCGCTTCCTCCTGGACACCGGACGCGCCCCGGTTCCGGTCTTCCCGGGCCTCACCCGGCAATCCACCACCCCGGTCCCGGCCACCCTGCGGCGGGCGGGAACGCCACTCCGGCCCGCCGCCGCGCACTGTTCGCGCCCCTGACCGGGCGGGAAGATCCGGGCGGGTCCGCGAGTTGGTAGAACCGTGAACGACATGATGCGGGGTGCGGCGGACGTCGACGTGGTGGTCGTGGGAGCCGGGCAGGCGGGGCTGTCCAGCGCGTACCACCTGGCGCGGGCCGGGATCGACCACGTGGTGCTCGACCATGCACCGAAGCCCGGCGGCGCGTGGCAGTTCCGCTGGCCCTCGCTGACGTACGGCAAGGTGCACGGGATGCACGCCCTCCCCGGCATGGAGCTCACGGACGCCGACCCGCTGCGGCCGTCTTCGGCGGTGATCGGGGAGTACTTCGGCGCGTACGAGGACCGGTTCGGGCTGCGCGTACGGCGGCCCGTGGACGTCAGGGCCGTACGGGACGGGGCCGACGGGCGGCTGCGCGTGGAGTCCTCGGCCGGGACCTGGTCGGCACGGGCCCTGATCAACGCGACGGGGACCTGGGACCGGCCGTTCTGGCCGCGCTACCCGGGCCAGGAGACCTTCCGGGGCCGCCAGCTGCACACCGCGAACTATCCGGGTCCGCAGGAGTTCGCCGGGGCCAGGGTGGTCGTGGTGGGCGGCGGCACCTCGGCGGTGCAGCACCTGCTGGAGATCGCCGAGGTGGCGGCGGAGACCACCTGGGTGACCCGGCGTCCTCCGGTGTTCCGCGACGGGAGCTTCGGCGAGGCCGAGGGCCGGGCCGCGGTGGCCCTGGTGGACGAGCGGGTGCGCCAGGGGCTGCCCCCGCAGAGCGTGGTCAGCGTGACCGGACTCCCGCTGAACGAGGCCGTCCGGGCCGGGCTGGCCTCGGGGGTACTGGACCGCCGGCCCGTGTTCGACCGGATCACGGCGACGGGTGTCGCCTGGGCGGACGGGCGGCAGGTGGAGGCCGACGTGATCCTGTGGGCCACCGGGTTCCGGGCCGCCATCGACCACCTGGCCCCGCTGCACCTGCGCGAGCCAGGCGGCGGCATCCGGGTCGAAGGCACCCGTGCGGTCCGCGACGAGCGGGTCCACCTGGTCGGCTACGGCCCGTCGGCCTCGACGATCGGCGCCAACCGCGCCGGCGGCGCGGCGGTGCGCGAGATCCGCCACTTGCTGGCCCGAGGCGCCGATGACACGGAAGGCGCCCGCGAACCGGCCGCCGTCGGCTCCGTCTGAGCGGCCTCGGGGAGGTGCCGTGCCGGGCGGCGTGGAGGCGTGCCCCACTTCCCCGCGGCCGCTCAGCCGGCGCGGGAGCCCGCTTGGGCCCGCCCGGCGCCCTCACTGCTCCCCGTGCCGGCACCGGCGCCGGCCCGGATCCGGTTGAACTCCGCGACGTGCTTCTTGTGTTCCTCGTAGCTCGCCGAGAAGCGGGTGTCCCCCGGCTTCACGGTGACGAAGAACAGCCAGTCGCCGGGTGTCGGCGCGACGGCCGCCGCCATGGCCTCCAGGCCCGGGCTGTCGATCGGCGTCGGCGGGAGCCCTTGGCGCTCGTAGGTGTTGAAGGGGCTGTCGATCCGGGTCTCGCTCAGCGTGGTGTCCACCGTGTTGCGGCCCAGCGCATAGTTGATGGTCGAGTCCATCTGGAGCGGCATCGACCGTGCCAGCCGGTTGTGGACCACCCGGGCGACCTTGCCCTGGTCGGCGCGGGATTCGGCTTCCGCCTCGATGATGCTGGCGAGGGTGGCCGTCTGATACGGGGTCATCCCGTGCGCCTTGCCACCGTCGGCGACGGCCTTGGTCGCGAGCTTCCGGTTGGCCGTCTGCACCATGTAGGCGAGCAGGGTGGCCGGTGTGGACTTCGAGGTCACCGGGTACGTCGCCGGGAACAGGAAGCCCTCCGGATTGCCCTTCGCCTCTGCGGGCAGGGCCAGTCCGGCCGTGGCGACCGCCGCCTTGGCGGAACCTGCCGGGAGCTTCAGCTCGCGGTCGATCGCGGCGTACACCTGGGGTGCCCGCCAGCCCTCGGGGATGGTCAACTGGCGGGGCTTCTCGGGGGCCTCCGCGCTCCGCAGCAGCGGGAAGAGGGCGGCCACACCGAGGGCGAGCAGCATGCCGAGGAGGAGCGCCAGACGGCCCCGGCGGGTGAGCCGGGAACGACGCCGTGGCGGCTGGTACTCATGACGCATGCGGGCACGCTAACCCGCGAAGTGCCGCATGTCGGGCATTACGCCGCCCATCGGTCATACGATCACACGTTTACCGGCGTGGGCTGCGCAGCTCCGTCGGCCGACCCGACGGTCTTGGCCAACGACACGTCCCGGACCACTCGGGCCGCGGCCGTCTCCGGGGTGAGCGCAGTTTCCCGATCCCGGCGGACCAGGGCCGCGTACCGGCCGTCCGCCTCCAGCAGCTCCTCGTGCGTACCGCGCTCGGCGATGCGGCCCTTGTCCAGTACGACGATCTGGTCGGCGTCGCGGACCGTGGAGAGCCGGTGCGCGATGGTGATCGTGGTACGGCCTTGGGACAGGTTGTCGATGGCCCGCTGCACGGCATGCTCGGTACGGGTGTCCAGAGCACTGGTCGCCTCGTCGAGGATCAGCACCGGTGGGTCGCGCAGGATGGTGCGGGCGATGGCGAGGCGCTGCTTCTCACCTCCGGAGAAGCGGTAGCCGCGCTCGCCGACCAGGGTGTCGTACCCGTCGGGCAGGGACTCGATGTGGTCGTGGATCTGGGCCGCACGGGCCGCCTCGGCGATCTCCTCGTCGGTGGCGTCCGGCTTGGCGAAGCGGAGGTTGTCGGCGACCGAGGCGTGGAAGAGGTACGTCTCCTGGGAGACCACGCCTATGGAGCGGGCCAGCGAGTCGAAGTCGAGTTCGCGTACGTCCACGCCGTCGAGGGCGACCCGGCCGCCGGTCACGTCGTAGAGCCGGGGCACGAGGTAGCTCAGGGTGCTCTTGCCCGAGCCGGTCGGGCCGACCACGGCGAGCGAGCCGCCGGCCGGGACGGTGATGTCGATCCCCGTCAGCGTGGGCCCGTGCTTGGCGTCGTACGCGAAGTGCACGTCCTCCAGCCGGACCTCGCCCCTGGCCCGGTCCAGGCGCACCGCGTCCGCGCGCTCGGTGATGTCCACCGGCAGGTCGAGGTACTCGAAGATCCGGCCGAACAGGGCGAGCGAGGTCTGGATCTGCACGCCGGTCGACAGCAGGCTCACGGCGGGCCGGAACAGGCCCTGCTGGAGCGTGACGAAGGCGACGAGGGTGCCGACCGAGAGCGAGGGGGCGCCCGACTGCAGGGCCATGCCGGCGGCCCAGTAGATGAGCGCGGGCATGGCGGCCATGACGATGCCGATGGTGGACATCCGCCAGCGCCCGGCCATGCTGGAGCGCACCTCGAGGCCGACGAGCTTCTCGGACTCGTCGGAGAACGACTGGGTCAGCGAGTCGGCGCGGCCCATCGTGCGACCGAGGAGGATGCCGCTCACCGACAAGGACTCGGTGACCGTGGCGGCCATGGCGGCCATCTGCTTCTGCCGCTGGAGCGTGATCTTCTTGCGCTCGCGGCCGACGCGCCGGCTGATCCACACGAACACCGGCAGCAGGAGCAGCGAGACGAGGGTGAGCCGCCAGTCGAGCGCGAGCATCGCGACGACGGAGGCGATCACGGCCGTCAGGTTGGAGACGAGCGAGGTCGCGGTGGAGGTGACGGTGGCCTGCATGCCGCCGATGTCGTTGGCTATGCGGGACTGCACCTCGCCGGTCCGGGTGCGGGTGAAGAAGGCCAGCGGCATCCGCTGGAGCTGGGCGTACACGGCGGTGCGCAGGTCGTGCATGACGCGCTGGCCGACGGTGGTGGAGATCAGGGTCTGGAGCACGCCGAACACGCTGGTGACGACGGCGGTGAGGATCATGCCGAGCGCGAGCAGGCTGAGCAGCCCGGTACGCCCCTCGGGGATCGCGACGTCCAGGATCTCCTTCAGCAGGAACGGCGAGGCCACTCCGACCAGCGAGGAGGCGCAGACGAGCAGCCCCACGACGGCGAGGCGGCCGCGGTAGGGGCGGAACAGGCCCACGATCCGGCGCAGCTCACGCGGCTGCTCCTCGGGGGCGGGGCGATTGGGGTCGAGGGCTTCTTTCGATGGGGTCCACTTCGGTTCTTCGGGGCGCATGGGCCTCCTTCTGACGAGACTCGCATGAGCATAGCTCATTGTTACCTATGCTCACAATGAATCTGGTCCTGGTACTGTTTCCCAGTATGAGCACCGCTTCCGAAACCGACAGCACAGACGGCGTCCTCGCCGAACAGCTGCTGCGGCTGACCCGCCGGCTGCACCGGATCCAGAAGCGCCACCTGGAACCGCTGGGCATCACCCCCGCCCAGAGCCGGCTGCTGCGCCTCGTCTCGCACTACGACGGCGACGAGCCGCCCCGGATGGCGGACCTCGCCGCCCGTCTGGAAGTCGTGCCCCGCGCCGTGACCACGCTGGTGGACGGCCTGGAGGCCGCCGAATGCGTGCGCCGCGCGCCCGACCCGGCGAACCGGCGCGTCATAAGGATCGAGCTCACCGACACGGGCCGCGCCACGCTGCGCCGGCTGCGCAACGCGCGAACCGACGCGGCAGAGGAGATCCTGGCTCCGTTGACCGCCGGGCAGCGCGAGGTGCTCGGCGGCCTGCTGAACGCTCTGACGGACGCCCCGATGGAGCGCCGCTGCTGAGAAGGCCGCTCCCGGGGCCGGGAAAGACTCCCCGGGACTAGGCCGAACGAGTAGGCAAGGGGTCGCGCATGCCGCTGCTGGAACCGAGGCCCGGCGCCCTGCGCCCCCGCAGCATCAGCGGCCCCGCCCCCGAACGGGTCCCCGAGCACCACGCCGCCGGTACCCCGGAGCCGCTGCGCACCGAGCTGACGGAGCTGCTGGGCGCCGAGAAGGTGCTGTGGAAGGTCTCCGACCTGGTCCGCTACGCCTCCGACGCCTCGCCGTACCGGTTCGTGCCGCAGGTGGTGGTGATCGCCGAGGACATCGACGACGTCTCCGCGGTCCTCTCCTACGCCCACGGCCGCGGGCGCGAGGTCGTCTTCCGGGCCGCCGGGACCTCGTTGAACGGCCAGGCCCAGGGCGAGGACATCCTGGTCGACGTACGCCGCCACTGGGCCGGCACCGAGGTGCTGGAGGACGGCCGCCGGGCCCGGATCCGGCCCGGCACCACCGTGGCGCGGGCCAATGCCGCGCTCGCCCGGCACGGCCGCATCCTCGGCCCCGACCCGGCGAGCGCCATCGCCTGCACCCTCGGCGGGGTCGTCGCCAACAACGCGTCCGGCATGACGGCGGGCACCACGCGGAACTCGTACCGCACGCTCTCCTCCCTCACCTTCGTGCTGCCCGGCGGCACCGTCGTGGACACCGCCGATCCGCTGGCCGACGAGGAGCTGGTGCGCGCGGAACCGGCGCTGTGCCGCGGGCTGATGGAGATCAAGCAGGAGATCGAGGCCGATCCCGAGCTCGTCGCCCGGATCCGGGCCAAGTACGAGATCAAGAACACCACCGGCTACCGCCTCGACGCGTATCTGGACGGCGCCACGCCCGTCGAGATCCTGCGCGGGCTCATGGTCGGCTCGGAGGGCACGCTCGGCTTCATCGCCGAGGTCGTCTTCGACACCATGGCGCTGGACCGCGAGCTCACCAGCGCCTTGCTCTTCTTCCCCTCGCTGCCCGCGGCGGCCGCCGCCGTACCGCTGTTCAACGAGGCGGGCGCCCTCGCCGTCGAGGTGATGGACGGCAACACCCTGCGCGCCTCGGTCAGCGTCGAGGGCGTCCCCGCCGACTGGGCCGGCCTGCCGAAGGACACCACCGCCCTGCTGGTGGAGTTCCGCGCTCCGGACGAGGCGGGGCGCGCCGAGTACGAACGGCGCGCCGCCGCGGTCCTCGCCGGGCTGGACCTGGTCGCGCCGGTGGCCTCGGTCACCAACGCCTTCACCCGGGACACGAAGACGATCAACGGCTACTGGAAGGCCCGCAGGGCCTTCGTCACCGCCGTGGGCGGGGCCCGCGCCTGCGGCACCACCCTGATCACCGAGGACTTCGCGGTGCCGCCCTCCCGGCTGGCCGAGGCCTGCGAGGCGCTCCTCGCGCTCCAGGCGGAGCACGGCTTCGACGCGGCCGTCGCGGGCCACGCGGCCCACGGAAACCTGCACTTCCTGCTCGCCTTCGACGCCGCGAAGCCCGCCGACGTGGAGCGGTACGGGGCCTTCATGGAGGCGTTCTGCCGGCTGACCGTGGAGCGGTTCGACGGCTCGCTGAAGGCCGAGCACTCCACCGGCCGCAACATGGCCCCCTTCCTGGAGCTGGAGTGGGGGCCCCGGGCCACCGAGCTGATGTGGCGGACGAAGCGGGTCGTCGACCCGGACGGACTGCTCGCCCCGCGCATCCTCCTCGACCGCGACCCGAAAGCCCATCTGCGCGGGCTGAAGACGATTCCGCAGGTGGAGGCGGTGGCCGATCCGTGCATCGAGTGCGGCTTCTGCGAACCGACCTGCCCCAGCGAGGACCTGACGACCACGCCCCGGCAACGGATCGTGCTGCGCCGGGAGATGATGCGGCAGCAGCCGGGCTCCCGGGTGCTGGACGGACTGCTCGAGGCCTACGGCTACGACGCCGTGGACACTTGCGCGGGCGACTCCACCTGCAAGCTGGCCTGCCCCGTCGGCATCGACACGGGCGCCCTGATGCGGGACTTCCGCCATCGTCGGCACAGCCCGCGCGAGGAGCGGGCCGCCGCGCTCGCCGCGACGCGGTTCAAGACCGTGGAGAGGGCCGCCCGGCTGGCCGTGGCCGCCGCCGACAAGATCACAGACCGGGTCGGGAACCGGCTGCTGGAGGCGGTCACCGGGGCCGCGCGCAAGGCCGTACGCCCCGACCTGGTTCCGCAGTGGCTGCCGCAGATGCCCGGCGCGGCCGCACGGAAGCTGCCCGGCACCCGGCGGGTGGGCGCGGCGGCCGTGTACTACCCGGCCTGCGTGAACCGCATCTTCGGCGGTCCCGAGGGCCCGCCCGGGCCCTCCCTGCCCGAGGCCGTGGTGGCGGTGTCGGAGCGGGCCGGGAAGCCGGTGTGGATCCCCGGTGACGTCGCGGGCACCTGCTGCGCGACGATCTGGCACTCCAAGGGCTACGACGCGGGGAACCGGGTGATGGCCAACCGGATCGTGGAGGCCGCCTGGGGCTGGACCGCCGGCGGGCGGCTGCCGCTGGTGGTCGACGCGTCCTCGTGCACGCTGGGCATCGCGCACGAGGTGGTCCCGTACCTGACGGACGACAACCGGTCACTGCACGCGGAGCTGACGGTCGTCGACTCGATCGTGTGGGCGGCGGACGAGCTGCTCCCGCACCTGGAGATCCGGCGCACGGTGGGCTCGGCCGTGCTCCACCCGACCTGCTCGATGCGGCACTTGGGCGACGAGGCGCAGCTGCGGGCGGTGGCCGGGGCGTGCGCGACCGAGGTGGTCGTTCCGGACGATGCGGGCTGCTGCGCCTTCGCGGGCGACCGGGGCATGCTGCACCCGGAGCTCACGGCCTCGGCGACGGAGCGCGAGGCCGCGGAGGTGACGTCGCGCGCGTTCGACGCGCATCTGTCGGCGAACCGGATGTGTGAGGTGGGCATGGACCGGGCCACCGGCCGCAGCTACTACTCGGCGCTGCTGGAACTGGAGCGGGCCACCCGTCCTTGACGTGGCGATACGTGGCCGGTCAGGCCGCAGGAACGCCGCACATCCCGCCACGTAAGGCCTTGGCCAACGCAAAATCGATTGCCCGGGACCGGTCCGGAAGGCGAACCTTGCACGGTTTGAACCCCTCGACCAGTCATGAGGCGTCATGCAGATCAGCGATCTTCCGTATCCGGATCCCGGGGTACCCGATGCTCGCTCCGGCCCGCGCTTCCTGGTGTGGCTGGGGCGGGGCCAACTCGGCGGGCAGGTCAGGAGCCTGTGCTGGGGACTGGTGCACTTCTGCGGCATCGCCGGGCTCCCGTACGTGCTGGGGCTGGGCGTCGACGCGGTCGTACGGCGCAACGGCACCGGGCTGCTGCTGGTCGGCGCGCTGCTGGTGCTGATCGGCGTCGCCATCTCGGCCGGCGACGCGATGCTCCACCGGACCGCCGTCACCAACTGGATCACGGCCGCCGCGCGCGTGCAGCAGCTGCTCGCCCGCAAGACCGCCGAGCTGGGCTCCGCCCTGACCCGGCGGGTCGCGGCGGGCGAAGTGGTCGCGGTCTCCACGGGCGACGTGGAGAAGATCGGCTGGTTCGTCGAGGCGGTCTCCCGCTTCCTCGCCGCCGCCTTCGCCGTCGTCGCCATCTGCGTCGGCCTGCTGTTCTACGCGCCGTCGATCGGCGTGGTCGTGGCGATCGGCGTCCCGGTGCTCGCCCTGTCCGTGCTGCCGCTGCTGCCGCGCGCCACCCAACGCGCCGACATCCAGCGCGAGAAGGCCGGCAAGGCCACCGAACTGGCCTCCGACACCGTGGCCGGCCTGCGGGTGCTGCGCGGCATCGGCGGCGAGGAGCTGTTCCTCGGCCGCTACCGCGAGGCCTCGCAGGAGGTCCGCAAGGCGGCCGTGCGCAGCGCCCGGATGTGGGCGCTGATCTCCGCGATCCAGGTGCTGCTGCCGGGCGTACTGCTGATCACCGTGGTCTGGTACGGCTCCGTGCTCGTGCTGGGCGGCCGGCTGGCGGTCGGTGAACTCGTGGCCGCCTTCAGTGCGGTGGCCACGATGCTCTACCCGCTGCGGCACTTCGAGGAGATCGCCATGGCGTACTCCTTCTCCCGGCCCTCCGCCAAGCGGGCCGCCCGGGTGCTGTCGCTGACGCGTACGGACGCCCCGGTGCCGGGGGCGCCTGAAGCCGGGATCGCGCAGGCTCCGACCCCCGGCGGTGACCTGTACGACCCCGCGACCGGACTGCTGGCCCCGGCGGGCCGTTTCACCGCCGTGGTGTGCGGGGACCCGGACCTGGCGGGCCGGCTCGCCGAGCGCCTCGGCGGCCATCCGGCGGACGACGGGCCGGCTGCCGACCGGGTGTCGGTGCTGCTGGGCGGGGTCGCGCTGGACGAGCTCGCACTGGACACGGCGCGCACGCTGGTCCTCGTACAGGACAAGGACCCGGTGCTGCTGTCCGGAACCCTGCGCGAGCTGTTCGCCGTACCGGCGTCCGGAGCGGTCGAGCCCCAGGACGCGCTGGCCGCCGCCCAGTGCGGGGACGTCCTGGACGCGCTGCTGCAGTCGGCGCCGGACGGGGTGGACGACCCGATGGACGCGCGGATCACCGAGCGCGGCCGGTCCCTGTCCGGCGGGCAGCGCCAGCGGCTCGCGCTGGCGCGGTCCCTGGCCACCGACCCGGAGGTGCTGGTGCTGGACGAGCCGACCTCGGCGGTCGACTCGCACACCGAAGCGCGGATCGCGGACGGGATCACCGCCCTGCGCGCCGGGCGCACGACGGTGGTACTGGCCTCCTCGCCGCTGCTCCTGGACCGTGCCGACCGGGTGGTCCTGGTCCACGAGGGCGCGGTCGCCGCGACCGGTACGCACCGCGAACTGCTGCACGGCGAACCGCTCTACCGGGCGGTCGTCACGCGCGAGACCGACGAGGAGCAGCGCGTGGCCCGTATCGAACTGCCCCGGCTGGAAGAAGCCCAGCTGGAAAAGGCACTGACAGAGATCGAGGAATCCGCATGATCGGCGTGGCGCCGCCGCAATACGATCCGGCGGCCCCCGAATCGGCCGCCACCTTGCCCGTGGGCACGACGGCGACCGTCCGGGGCTATGTGCGCGGCCTGTTCCGGCGGCACCGGCGGGCCTTCGTTGTACTGGTGACGGTCAACGCGGTCGCGGTGATCGCCTCCATGGTCGGCCCGTACCTGCTGGGCCGGGTCGTGGACCAGCTGGCGGCAGGGGCGCGCGAGCTCCATCTGGGGCGCGTGGCCCTGCTGTTCGCGCTGGCCCTCGTGGTCCAGACGTTCTTCGTCCGACTGGTCCGGCTGCGCGGCGCGATGCTCGGCGAAGAGATGCTGGCCGACCTGCGCGAGGACTTCCTGGTTCGGTCCGTGGGCCTGCCCCCGGGCGTACTGGAGCGGGCCGGCACCGGTGATCTGCTGTCGCGGATCACCACCGACATCGACCGGCTGGCCAACGCGATGCGCGAGGCCGTTCCGCAGCTGGCGATCGGCGTGGTCTGGGTGGGGCTGCTCTTCGGGGCGCTCACCGTGACCGCGCCGCCGCTGGCCCTGGCCGCGCTGGTGGCGCTGCCGGTGCTGGTGATCGGCTGCCGCTGGTACTTCAAGCGGGCTCCCTCCGCGTACCGCTCGGAGGCGGCCGGGTACGCGGCGGTCGCGGCCGTGCTCACCGAGACGGTGGACGCCGGGCGCACGGTCGAGGCGCACCGCCTCGGGCCGGGCCGGATCGCGCTGTCGGAGCGGCGGATCAAGGAGTGGACGGCGTGGGAGCGGTACACGCTGTTCCTGCGGACGGTCCTGTTCCCCGTCGTCAACGTCACCTTCGTGACGATCCTCGGCTCCGTGCTGATGATCGGCGGCTACTGCGTGCTGCAGGGCTGGATGTCGGTGGGGCAGCTGACCACGGGCGCGCTGCTGGCCCAGATGATGGTCGATCCGATCGGACTGATCCTGCGCTGGTACGACGAGCTGCAGGTCGCCCAGGTCTCCCTCGCCCGCCTGGTCGGCGTCCGGGAGATCGAGCCGGACGCGGGCGACGCGGCCGTCTCCCCGGCGGGACGGGATGTCCGGGCCGACGAGGTGCGCTTCGGCTACCGGGAGGGCGTGGACGTGCTGCACCAGGTGTCCATGTCCGTGCCGCCGGGCACCCGGATGGCGCTGGTCGGTCCCTCGGGGGCGGGCAAGTCCACGCTGGGCCGGCTGCTGGCGGGCATCTACGCGCCGCGGACCGGCGAGGTGACCCTCGGCGGGGCGCAGCTGTCGCGGATGCCCGCGGAGCGGGTGCGCGAGCAGGTGGCGCTGGTCAACCAGGAGCACCACGTGTTCGTGGGCTCGCTGCGGGACAACCTCCGGCTGGCGCGCACCGAGGCGGCCGACGCCGAGCTGTGGGCGGCTCTGGAAGCGGTGGACGCGGACGGCTGGGCCCGGGCTCTGGAGACGGGTCTGGACACCGAGGTGGGTTCGGGCGGTACGGCGCTGACCCCGGCGCAGGCGCAGCAGATCGCGCTGGCCCGGCTGGTGCTGGCGGACCCGCACACGCTGGTCCTGGACGAGGCCACCTCGCTGCTGGACCCGCGGGCCGCACGGCATCTGGAGCGTTCGCTGGCCCGGGTGCTGGACGGCCGTACGGTGATTGCGATCGCCCACCGGCTGCACACCGCGCACGACGCGGATGTGATCGCGGTGGTCGAGGGCGGCCGGATCAGCGAACTGGGCTCGCACGACGAGCTGGTCGCGGCGGACGGCGCCTACGCGGCGCTGTGGCGCTCCTGGCACGGCTGACCCGCCGCGCGCCGGCTGCCGTACGAGGCCCCGCTCCCCCGCTGCTGCGCGGGGACCGGGGCTTTGCGCGCCCCACTTCCCCGAGGCCGCTCAGATGAAGCCGAGGGCGGAGGCTCCGCCTATGCCGCCGAGCAGCATGAACACGGGCATGAGGACCTTGAGCTCCACCCAGCTGCCGGCCCGGAAGCGCATCCCCTTGGGCGGGCCGATGGGGTACCAGCGCTTCCCTGCGATCGGCAGGGGCCACAGGATGGGGCAGCCGGAGACGGTCAGGGCGTCACCGATGTCGTGGACCAGGGCGCCGAGCAGGATCGGCAGGCCGAGCCAGAGGTATTCCTGGCCGGGGCCGGTGAACAGCCATCCGGCGCCGTTGCCGGGCTGGTCGAGGACACCGGCCAGGATCCAGGCGCTGGTGGCGCCGAGCAGCCAGACGAGGACGTCGCTGGACATCCGGGCGGCCCGCCACAGCAGGCCCTCGACGGCCAGGACCAGGTGGACGAAGAGCAGGACGAGCACGCCCCAGCGGTCGGTGGTGGCCGCCAGCGCGGAGGAGCCCGCGCCGATGAGGACGGCCCACAGCCAGGTGTGCGTCAGGGTGCGGTGACCGCCCGTGCGGCGGGCGTCCTTCGGGGCCCGGGTGGCTTTGTAGACGGCGTAGGAGATCTTGTCGACCACCTCGCACAGGCCCCGGGAGAGCGGGCCGAAGGCACGCGAGATCGTCGCCGACTTGTGGTCCAGGTCGGGGGCGAGGGCCGCGCCGGCACAGATGAGCGCGCCGACGACGAGGACCGGCCAGGGCATCGGGTGCCCGGCGGCCGCGGCCGCCGCTCCCACCCCCAGCCAGGCTGCCGCCCCGGACAGTGAGTGCGCCGGACCCATCATGGTCGTTCCCCGCCCCAGTCGTGTGGTGGTCGGGCCCTGTTGACGGTTTCGTTCGGGCCCGGTCGACGGCACAGCGTACCGTCGGTGATCTTCGCCGTATCCGCCGGTTCCCTGTTCCGGCGGGAAGCCAGGCAAGATGGGGGGTGTGACCCTCATTGATCAGCTCCCGCCGAACGCCGACCCCGACGCCCTCTTCGAGGCTTTCTCCTCGTGGGCGGAGGATCAGGGCATCACCCTGTACCCGGCGCAGGAGGAGGCGCTGATCGAGGTCGTCTCCGGGGCGAACGTGATCTTGTCCACCCCGACCGGCTCCGGCAAGAGCCTGGTCGCGGCCGGCGCGCACTTCACCGCCCTCGCCCAGGACAAGGTCACCTTCTACACCGCCCCGATCAAGGCGCTGGTGTCGGAGAAGTTCTTCGACCTGTGCAAGCTCTTCGGCACCGAGAACGTCGGCATGCTGACCGGCGACGCCTCCGTGAACGCGGACGCCCCGGTGATCTGCTGCACCGCCGAGGTGCTGGCCTCCATCGCCCTGCGTGACGGCAAGTACGCCGACATCGGCCAGGTCGTCATGGACGAGTTCCACTTCTATGCCGAGCCGGACCGCGGCTGGGCCTGGCAGATCCCTCTGCTGGAGCTCCCGCAGGCGCAGTTCGTCCTGATGTCGGCGACCCTCGGCGACGTGAAGCGGTTCGAGGAGGACCTGACCCGGCGCACCGGCCGGCCGACCTCGGTGGTCCGCTCCGCGAGCCGGCCCGTCCCGCTGTCGTACGAGTACGTCACCACTCCGATCACCGACACGATCACCGAGCTGCTGGAGACCCGGCAGGCCCCGGTCTACATCGTGCACTTCACGCAGGCCCAGGCGGTCGAGCGCGCGCAGTCGCTGATGAGCATCAACATGTGCACCCGTGAGGAGAAGGACAAGATCGCCGACCTGATCGGCAACTTCCGCTTCACCACCAAGTTCGGCCAGAACCTCTCCCGCTACGTCCGGCACGGCATCGGCGTCCACCACGCCGGCATGCTGCCCAAGTACCGGCGCCTGGTCGAGAAGCTGGCCCAGGCCGGCCTGCTGAAGGTCATCTGCGGTACCGACACCCTCGGCGTCGGCGTCAACGTCCCCATCCGCACGGTGCTGTTCACCGCGCTCACCAAGTACGACGGGAACCGGGTCCGCACGCTGCGCGCCCGCGAGTTCCACCAGATCGCCGGCCGCGCGGGCCGGGCCGGCTTCGACACGGCGGGCTACGTGGTCGCCCAGGCGCCCGAGCACGTCATCGAGAACGAGAAGGCCCTCGCGAAGGCGGGCGACGACCCTAAGAAGCGCCGCAAGGTGGTGCGCAAGAAGGCTCCCGAGGGCTTCGTCGCCTGGTCGGACACCACCTTCGAGAAGCTCATCGCCGCCGACCCGGAGCCGCTCACCTCGCGGTTCAAGGTCACCAACATCATGCTGCTGTCGGTCATCGCCCGTCCGGGCGATGCCTTCCAGGCGATGCGCCACCTCCTCGAGGACAACCACGAGCCGCGCAAGGCGCAGCTGCGGCACATCCGCCGGGCCATCGCGATCTACCGCTCGCTGCTGGACGGCGGTGTGGTCGAGAAGCTCGACACCCCTGACGCGGAGGGCCGCACCATCCGGCTCACCGTCGACCTCCAGCAGGACTTCGCGCTCAACCAGCCGCTGTCCACCTTCGCCCTGGCCTCCTTCGACCTGCTGGACCCCGAGTCCCCCTCCTACGCGCTGGACATGGTCTCCGTCGTCGAGTCCACGCTGGACGACCCGCGGCAGATCCTGGCCGCCCAGCAGAACAAGGAGCGCGGCATCGCCGTGGGCGCCATGAAGGCCGACGGGATCGAGTACGAGGAGCGGATGGAGCGTCTCCAGGACGTCACCTATCCCAAGCCGCTCGAAGAGCTCCTCTTCCACGCCTACGACGTGTACCGCAAGAGCCACCCGTGGGTCGGCGACCACCCGGTCTCCCCGAAGTCGATCATCCGCGACATGTACGAGCGCGCGATGACCTTCACCGAGTTCACCTCCTTCTACGAGCTCGCCCGCACCGAGGGCATCGTGCTGCGCTACCTGGCGAGCGCGTACAAGGCGCTGGACCACACCATCCCCGACGACCTCAAGTCCGAGGACCTCCAGGACCTCATCGCCTGGCTGGGCGAGCTCGTCCGCCAGGTCGACTCCAGCCTGCTCGACGAGTGGGAACAGCTGGCGAACCCGGAGGTGGAGACGGCGGAGCAGGCCCAGGAGAAGGCCGACCAGGTCAAGCCGGTCACCGCGAACGCGCGCGCCTTCCGCGTCCTGGTCCGCAACGCCATGTTCCGCCGCGTGGAGCTCGCCGCGCTGGACCACGTCGACCAGCTCGGCGAGCTGGACGGCGAGGCCGGCTGGGACGCCGACGCCTGGGGCGAGGCCATGGACGCGTACTGGGACGAGTACGACGACCTGGGCACCGGCCCCGACGCGCGCGGCCCGAAGCTGCTCCAGATCGAGGAGGACCCGGCGCACGGCCTGTGGCGCGTCCGCCAGACCTTCGCGGACCCGAACGGGGACCATGGCTGGGGCATCAGCGCCGAGGTCGACCTCGCGGCCTCCGACGAGGAGGGCCGTGCAATCATCCGGCTGACCTCGGTCGGTGAGCTCGGCGCGCTCTGACCTCCCCCTGGACTCCGTCCGGGGGGACCCCCACCCGCAAGCGACCGGCCCCGCCGGCTCCGGTTTCCCTCCGGCGGCGCCCGGACCCGACAGTGGAGAACCTCTGATGACGAACCCGGCCGAGAGACTGGTCGATCTGCTCGACCTGGAGCAGATCGAGGTCAACATCTTCCGCGGTGCCAGCCCGCAGGAGTCCCTCCAGCGGGTCTTCGGCGGGCAGGTCGCCGGCCAGGCGCTGGTGGCCGCCGGCCGCACCACCGAGAGCGACCGCCCGGTCCACTCTCTGCACGCGTACTTCCTGCGCCCCGGCATCCCCGGGGTGCCGATCGTGTACCAGGTGGAGCGGGTGCGCGACGGGCGGTCCTTCACCACGCGCCGCGTCACCGCGGTCCAGCAGGGCAAGACGATCTTCAATCTCACCGCCTCCTTCCATCATCCGGAGGAGGGCAGCATCGAGCACCAGCTGCCTCCCCGACTCGACTTCCCCCACCCGGACGCGCTCCCGAAGGTCGCGGACGAGATCCGCGAGCACTTGGGCGCGCTGCCCGAGGCGCTGGAGCGGATGGCCCGCCGCCAGCCGTTCGACATCCGGTACACGGACCGGCTCCGCTGGGCTCCGGAGGAGCTCAAGGACGCCGATCCGCGCAGCGCGGTGTGGATGCGCGCGGTCGGCCCGCTGGGCGACGACCCGCTGGTGCACACCTGCGCCCTCACCTACGCCAGTGACATGACCCTCCTCGACGCCGTGCGCATCCCCGTGGAACCCCTGTGGGGCATGCGCGGGTTCGACATGGCCTCGCTGGACCACGCCATGTGGTTCCACCGGCCGTTCCGCGCGGACGAGTGGTTCCTGTACGACCAGGAGTCGCCGATCGCGCACGGCGGCCGGGGCCTGGCCCGTGGCCGTATCTACGACTTGGAGGGCAGGTTGCTGGTCTCCGTGGTCCAGGAAGGCCTCTTCCGCCCGTACGCCGAGAACGCGGCCAAGCCGCCCGTGTCCCCCCAGTAGTCCGCCCCGTCCCCGAAGAGCTGAGCACACCCATGCCCACCCCGGCCCTCCCCTGCCCCTGCGGACTGCCCGCCGCCTACCCGGAGTGCTGCGGCCGCTTCCACTCCGGTGCGCAGCAGGCGCCCACCGCCGAGCTGCTGATGCGCTCCCGCTTCAGTGCGTTCGCCGTCGCCGACACCGCCTATCTGCTGCGCTCCTGGCACTCGAGCACCCGGCCCGCCCGCCTCGACCTGGATCCCGACCAGCGCTGGGAGCGCCTCGAGGTCCTCGCCGCCGAGCGCGGCGGGATGTTCGAGACGGAGGGCTCGGTGGAGTTCCGGGCGTACTACCGCGAGGGCCGGCACGCCGGTTCCCTGCACGAGCACAGCGCTTTCGCACGTGAGGCAGGGGCCTGGGTCTACGTCGGCCCCCTCTCCCCCGTCGACTTCGACTGACCGCGCGCTCCGGTCAGCGCGAAGTCCAGGCTGGTGCGGTACCAGTGGATCTCGTCCGGCGGCTCCGCCCGTAACAGCCGGAGCGCCACGGCCGCGGCGGCCGGGATCTGCGGGTGCCCGCTCGGCGGGGGCGGGGCGAGCGCGGTGAGCACGATCCGCTCCGCCGGGTCGGGAACGGCCTCCCGCAGCTCGTCCTCCGGGAGTACGGAGGCCAGGACCGCAGCCCGCTCCCAGGGGTCGGCCGTTCGTCTCAGCAGCAACCCCACATGCCGCCCGCGCCACTTCCGCGGCCGCAGGTCCGCCCCGGCCGCCATCAGCTCCCGGTCCGCCGGGGGCGCGCTCCCGCGCAGCATCCCTGCTTCCCGGGCGGCGAACTCCCGCAGCTCCGCGACCAGATAGAGCCACACCACCACCCGCCAGCGGTTGATCCGGTAGCCGACCGGGGTGATGTGACCGCAGCGCGCGAGCCGGGTGAACCGGCCCGGGCTGATCCCCAGCACCCCGCCCGCGGCCTCGGCTCCGGCCACGGTCTCGACCCGCTCGCGCAGCGCGCCCGGGAACCCGTCCGCCGACCGGACCCGGTCCAGCTCCGCCCGCGTGTAGCGCGCGGCCCCGCCCGGCGCCGGCGGCCCTGCGTGCACGATGCCCAGCTGGACGGCCCGGGCGAACTCGGTCCGGGTCAGCCCCAGTTCCCCGGCGGCCCGGGCACCGCCCACCGCCGCGTCCGGCAGCGGGTCCGCCCGTACCACCGCCGACCCGTACGCCCGTACGTCCGGCCGGGCCGGCGCCCCTGCGTCCGCCGGCACACGCCCCGGCTGCGTCGCGACCTTCATGACGGTCCTCCCCCACGAGTGATGATTACTCTGCGTGAAGACCGTAACTCAGCGCCACAACACCCCGCGAGGCCTGTGGATAACTCCGGAAAGCCCGGGAGGCATCAGCCCCCGGTGATCCGCCGCTCTGCCACCCCCAGGTGCTCTCCCACCCGGTTGACCAGCAGCGTCATCTCGTACGCGACCTGCCCGATGTCGGCCTCAGCGGCGCTGAGCACGCACAGCGAACTCCCCGCGCCCGCCGCCATGACGAACAGGACACCGTCGTCGTATTCGACCATCGTCTGCCGTACCTCGCCGGCCCGGAAGTGCCGGCCCGACCCCTTCGCCAGGCTCTGCAGCCCCGCCGCCACCGCAGCCAGGTGCTCCCCGTCCTCCCGAGCCAGCCCCGCGCTCGCGCCCGTCACCAGACCGTCGTTGGACAGCACCACCGCATGCCTGACCTGCTGGACCCTGCGCGTCAGGTCGTCGAGCAGCCAGTCCAGCTGCTTGTCCAGTGCCATTTCGAGCCCCTCCCCGTCGACGCCGCCGGCGTGGCTGCGCCCCACCCCTCGTAGTGAGTGCACGCCAGCCTTCCCCACCAGCGCCTTTCGGGCAAGGAGGATGTCCCCATGGCGAAGAAGATGACTCAAGAGGAATGGCGGGCATTCGTCTCGTACGGGACCCGCACCGGCAAGCTGTCCACCGTCCGCGAGGACGGCAGTCCGCACATCGCACCCGTCTGGTTCGTTCTCGACGGCGATTCCTTCGTGTTCAACACCGGCAAGGGCACGGTCAAGGGCCGCAACCTGCTGCGCGACGGACGGGTCGCGCTCTGCGTCGACGACGACCGCCCGCCGTTCTCCTACGTCGTCCTCCAGGGGCGCGCCGAGATCAGCGAGGACCTGGAGGAGATGCTCCCCTGGGCGACGCGCATCAGCGCCCGCTACATGGGCGAGGAGCGCGCCGAGGCCTTCGGCCGCCGCAACGCCGTCCCCGGCGAACTCCTCGTCCGCGTCACCATCGACCAGGTGATCTCCGTTGACGGCGTGACCCACTGAGGCGAGCACCTCCCAGCCCACCGCAGGCCCGCCTCACACGGAATCCGCCTGCGGCTCCACCGAGTCGAGCAGCCGGGCGGTGTGCACCCGCCCGGCGTACTCGACCAGCCTGATCAGCACCTCCTTCCCCGAATCCCGGTCCCGCGCATCGCACAGCACCACCGGCGTCCCCGACTCCAGGTCCAGTGCCCGCGAGACCTCGTGCGCCCCGTACCGCCGCGCGTCGGTGAAGCAGTTGACGGCCACCACGAACGGAATGCGCCGGTGCTCGAAGTAGTCCACCGCCGGGAAGCAGTCCTCCAGCCGGCGGGTGTCCGCGAGCACCACGGCGCCGAGGGCGCCCTGCGACAACTCGTCCCACAGGAACCAGAACCGGTCCTGCCCCGGCGTACCGAACAAGTAGAGCGACAGCCCGGACCGGATGGTGATCCGGCCGAAGTCCATGGCCACGGTCGTGGTCGTCTTCTGGGCCACCCCGCCCGTGTCGTCGACCAGTTCGCCCGCCTCGCTGAGCAGTTCCTCCGTCCGCAGCGGCCGGATCTCGCTGACCGCGCCGACCATCGTGGTCTTGCCGACCCCGAACCCGCCCGCCACGAGTATCTTCAGCGCGAGCGCGGCCAGTTCCCCGTCGGCCTCCGGGTCCTGGTCCGGGCCGGGCACCGGGCCCGGTCCGCCCTGTCCGTCGTGGTGTTGTCCCATCACAGCGCTCGCAATCCCTCGATGACTTCACGCAAAATCCGCTCGTCCGGCAGCAGGGCGGGCGGCACCGGCCGGCTGACCTTGACGTGCCCGCCCTCCAACAGGTCCCCGAGCAGCACCCGCACCACGCCCACGGGCAGGTCCGCGTCCGCGGCGAGCTCCGCCACCGACTGGGTCTCGGACCGGCAGAGCCCGAGCAGTGCCCGGTGTTCGGGGCCCAGCAGCGACTCGGCCACCCCATCGGTGCCCGCAGCGCCCTCGTTGTCCATGACGACCAGCGCGATCAGGTCGAACCGGACCCCGTGCGGACCCGGCTTCGTACGCCCGCCGGTCATGGCGTACGGACGGACGAGCGGGCCCGCGTCGGCGTCGTACCACTGGCCGTTCATGTACCGGACCGCCGCTCTCAGCCTGCGGCCGGCGGCCGCGCCGCGGACCGGGGCGGGGTGTACAGGTGCTCCCCGACCCGCTTCACGAGCCGGGCCATCTCGTAGGCGATCAGCCCGATGTCGGCGCTCGCCGCGCTCAGGACGGCAAGGCAAGAGCCGTCCCCGGCGGCCGCGACGAAGAGGAACCCGTCGTCCATCTCCACCATCGTCTGGCGCACGCCCCCGGCGTGGAAATGCCGGCCCGCGCCCTTCGCCAGACTGTGGAATCCGGAGGCCACGGCGGCCAGGTGCTCCGCGTCCTCCCGGCTGAGCGCACTGGACGCGCCCACCGCCAGGCCGTCGTTGGACAGGACCACGGCATGCCGGACCTCGCGGACCCTCACCACCAGGTCGTCCAGCAGCCAGTCCAGTTCGCCGGACCTGCGGACGCCGTCGAGATCGAATCTCTGGTGCTCGATCATCACACTTCTCCTTCACTGCCTGCGTGGGCGGAGTTCTCCTGGGCCCCGCGGACCCAGCCGGCCCGGTAGGCCGCCATCCGGTCCCGGGCCTGCTCCGGGCTGCGCCCCGGCGGGTCCTCGGCCGGGCGCGCCCCGGCCGGGGCCTTCGGGGCGGGGGTCTCGCGCAGCTGCGGGACCAGGCTGGCCTGGCGTACGCGGCGCGGCAGTTCGGTGACCGAGGCGTCGGGCACCGGGGCGGAGCCTGCGGCGAGCCGGGGGGCCGGTGCGGGCGCGGGCACCGGAGCGGAATCCTCCGCCGACAACGGAACCGGTGCGGCCTGCGTACGGGCGGCCGCGCCCCCGGGACCCCGCGGCCGCAGCGCGGCCACCGGGGCCGGGCTCGGCTCCTCCCGTACGGGGTTGCGGTCCGGGAGCGGGATACCGCGCCCGTCCTCCCGTAGCGCCGAGCGGCGGGCGTCGTCCCGTACGACGGACATTGCGGGCGGCTGCGGTGCCGGCTCCCCCCGTCCCGCCGGGGCCTCCACCAGCGGGTCCCGGTCCGGGGCCGCCGGCGCGGAGCCGGTCTCGATCGCGCCCTGGAGCAGGGAGTTCGGCAGGAGCACCACGGCGGTGGTGCCCCCGTACGGTGACGTGCGCAGGTGCACCCGCACACCGTGCCGGGCCGAGAGCCGGCTGACCACGAACAGCCCGAGCCGGTCGCTGTCGAACAGGTCGAGGGCCTCGGACTGCTCGATGCGCCGGTTGGCCTCGTGGAGGGTCTCTCGTCCCATGCCGAGCCCGCGGTCCTCGACCTCCAGGACGTATCCGGCGCCGACGGGCTCGCCGCTGACGCGGACCTTGGTGTGGGGCGGGGAGAACTGGGTGGCGTTCTCGATGAGTTCGGCGAGCAGGTGCGTGAGGTCGGCGACCGCACCGCCGATCACGGCGGCCTCCGCCAGCTGGCGGACTTCGACACGCGGATAGTCCTCGATCTCGGAGACGGCGGCCCGTACGACGTTGGTCAGCGGGACCGGCATCCGCCAGGCGCGCCCGGGAGCGGCGCCCGACAGGATGATCAGGCTCTCGGCGTGCCGGCGCATCCGCGTCGTGAGGTGGTCGAGGCGGAACAGGTCGCCGAGTTCGCCGGGGTCGTCGGCGCGCCGCTCCATCGAGTCCAGCAGGGTGAGCTGCTTGTGCACCAGGACCTGACTGCGGCGGGCCAGGTTGACGAAGACGCCGCTCACCCCGTTGGCGAGCTCGGCGCGCTCGACGGCCGCGCTGAGGGCCGCCCGGTGGACGGTGGCCAGCGCCTCGCCGACCTGGGTGATCTCGTCGTCGGCGGGCGGTCCGGGCGGGTTCTCGACGTCGACGTCGATGTCCTGGCCGGCCCGCAGCCGGTCCATGGCGTGCGGGAGCTTGCGGTGGGCGATCTCCAGGGCGGTGTTGCGCAGCGAGACGAGTTCCACGACGAGGGCGCGGCCGATGCGCACGGAGATGACGAGAGAGGCGGCGACGGCGGCGAGGCCCAGCAGTACGGCGGCTCCGGCGGGGCTGAGCCCGGCCTGGGCGAGGGGGTCGGTGCGGTCGGCGGCTGCGGCGTGCGCGGCGGCCCCGATCTCGTGCATGGAGGTGCTGATGCTCGTGTACGCGGCGTCCCAGCCGGCCGGCACGCCGCGGGCCGCGTCCTTGGCCGACCCGGTGGCCGCGCCCGTGGCCGTCCCAGCGGTGATCACCCGGTCCTCGGCAGCGGTCAGCTCGGCGTAGGCCGCGCTCTTGGTCACCGACTGCCAGGCGGCCTGCTGGGCGGCGGGCAGGTCGTCGGCGGAACTCGCGGTGAGGGCGCGGCGGGTCTCGACGACGCCGACGAGGCGCCGAAGCGTTTCGGCGGTGCGCGGACCGGGCGCGGCGATCAGCGCGTCCTCACGGGAGAGGAGCTCCCCGGCGCGGGCGAATTCGAGCAGGACGCGGGCATCGGGGCCGAGTTCGGCCTTCTGACCGCCGGAGAGGGAGCCGTCGACCGAGAGGGCACCGTCCACCACGCGGGTGTACGTCTCGTACGCCGCGTCCGTGGTCGCACGCCGCTCCGCGACGTCCTTGCGGGTGGAGCCGAGTCCCTCCGCCGCGGCGACGAAGGCCCCGACCCGGACGACGACTTCGGTGCGGTAGTCGCCGGACTCGGCGACTGTGTGCCGCTCGCCGAGCCGCAGCCGCGCGACCGCGGCGTCGGTGCGCCGCGACTGCTGCTCCAGGGCGGCGCCCTGGTCGGCGGCGGGGTCGGCCAGGTAGCGGACGGCGGCGCGCCGTTCGGCCTGGAGCTCGGTGACGGCGGCGGCGACGGGGGTGCGTATCTGCTCGTCGACCCGCTGGACGCGGCTGAGCCGGGCGATGTCCTGGGCGGTGCTGACGGTCGCGAAGCCCCAGAGGGCGAGCAGCGAGACGACGGGGACCATCAGGAGCGACACGATCTTCGCGCGGACGGTGGCGGGGCGCAGCCGCAGCCGCAGCCGGCGGGACCCGTCATCGGAGCCGGCCGCCGGGCCGGGACGGCCGGTCGGCCGGTCCTGCTGCGCCGCCGGTTCCTGGGCGGGCGGTCCGGCGTGGGCCCGGCGGCCGCGCGCCGGGGGCGCGGGCAGCTGCGGCGCCGCTGCTTCCGGTGGTCTGCGGGGTGTGCGCATGGGCTCCTCGTTCGGGGTGCGGTCCAGCGGGGTCGGGTCGGGGAGTCGGGCCGGGGTCGGGCCGACGGGCCGACGGGCCGATCAGGCCGAGGTCAGCGGTTCAGCGGGCCGGCGCGGCCGACGCGGCCGACCCGGGTGCCTGCTCGCCCAGGTGCCGGGCGGCCGAGGCGGAGGCGGCACGCTCGTCTGCGGTCGGGGAGAGCGCGACGAACGCCGAGGTGATGAACAGGTACGAGCCGAGCCCGACGGCGAGCGGGAAGATGAACTGCATCGCGGTGGCGCCCGGCAGGACGCGGTCCGAGGGGACGACACGGACGGCGACCGCCATCATCCCGGTGTAGTGCATGCTGCTGACGGCGGCGCCCATGACGAGCGAGGCGACGGCCACTGCGGCCGGCGCCTTGATGTTGAGCGCGGCCCAGAGCGCGGCGGTGGCCGCGACGACGGCGATGGCGACCGAGAGCCCGACCGTGAGCGGGTCGTACGAGATGCTGCCGTGCAGGCGCAGGGCGGCCATGCCGAGGTAGTGCATGCTGGCGACGCCGAGGCCGGTGGTGAGCCCGCCGAGGACCAGGGCGCGGCCGCGGTCCCTGCCGTAGCCGACGGCGAAGACCCCGGCGCCGACGACGATCATGGCGACGAGCAGGCTGAGGATGGTCAGCGGCACGTTGTAGTGGATCTCGGTGCCGGTGACGTTGAAGCCGAGCATCGCGACGAAGTGCATCGTCCAGATGCCGGTGCCGATGGCGGAGGCCGCGGTGAGGAGCCAGTTGCGGCGGGAGGATCCGGTCGTCGCGGCGAGTGCGCGGACGGTGCAGCGCAGCCCGAGGGCGGCGCCGATGGATGCCATCACATATGACAGTACGGGTGTCAGCCAGCCATAGGCCGCGTGGTCGAGGTGTCCCATGGCCCCGGGACGCTAGTCCGGGTGAGGGCACGAACAAGGGGCGCATTTCGAAAGCAGCTGGAACTGCTGGAATATGACAGAGCTACGTTCATCTTCGATCACGCCACGTGCCACCTTGCGCACGCACCGCACGCACCGCACGTACCGCATGCAGTGCACACGCAGCTCGCACCCCCGGCACAAGCCCGTGGGGGATCATGTCCACATGAGCGAAGACCACACGCACGTGCAGGAGTTCTTCGGGGCACGCGCCGCCGACTGGGACCGGAAGTTCCCCGATGACGGGCCCGCGTTCACGACCGCCGTGGCCGAGTTCGGCCTGCGCTCCGGGGACCGGGTGCTCGACGCGGGCTGCGGAACCGGGCGGGCGCTGCTGGCGCTGCGCGCCGCCGTCGGCCCGGCCGGCACGGTGCTCGGCACGGACCTCACCCCGCAGATGCTGGCCGCCGCGCGGCAGGCCGGCCGGGGCGCGGCGGGCACACTGCTGCTCGCGGACGTGGCCCGGCTGCCGCTGCGCGACGGGGCGCTCGACGCCGTCTTCGCCGCCGGGCTGATCGCGCACCTGCCCGACCCGGAGGCGAACCTGCGGGAGCTCGCCCGCGTCGTGCGCCCCGGCGGCCGGCTCGCCCTGTTCCACCCGATCGGGCGAGCGGCCCTCGCGGCGCGGCAGGGACGCGAGCTGACGCCGGACGACCAGCGGGCCGAGCACAACCTCGGCCCGCTGCTGGCCGGTTCGGGCTGGGACATGACCTCGTACGCCGACGAGGACACCCGCTTCCTGGCGCTCGCGGTGCGCCGCGCCTGACTCGCCCACCTCTCACACACATGCGTACGCCGGCACCTCGCCCGGGGTCCGGGGAGGTGCCCCGGATCACGCCGGAGGCTGGGCCTCGGCCCCGGCCGGCCGGCGGGGATGCGGCACGGGGCATCCCCCCGAGCCGGGCACGGGAAACGTGCCGAGCTCGCCCACGTCGTAGCCGCGGGGGTAGCCCTTGATCTCCGGGTTCTGCCGGGCGTAGTGCGGGGCCTTGCGCGGCGGGAGCAGCCGGACGGCGCGGCCGCGCAGCTTCAGGGCACCCCGGAACAGCGCCTTGACCTGCGGGCGGGGGCTCTCGTAGCGGAAGGCGGACAGCAGCGGCTCGTCGAGGAGGGACAGGCTGAGGGCGCGCACCGCGGGGGCGAGCGGCGCCGGGTACCAGGAGGCCATCAGGCCGATGGTGGAGTCGGCGACCTTGCGGCCGCCCTCGTCCCAGCCGAAGTGGGCCTCCTCGTAGGCGTTCAGGGCCTCCTCGAACTCCTCGTAGGAGTCCGGGATGTCCGTGATGCCCATGTGCCGACCGAGTTCGGCGTAGTAGTTCGCGCTGGCCCGGCGCTCATGGTGGGTCATCGGGCGCCAGCCGTACGCGTCCAGCCAGCGCGCCGGAATCACCACGAAAGTGCACAGGACGTAGCGCATGTCCTCGTTGCCGATGTCGTAGGCGCGGTGCATCTGGTTGACGCGGCGGATCGCGGTGCGCGCGGTCTCGCTCTCGAATCCATGCTCCACGACGGCGTCGAGGAGCAGCGCGGTGTCGTCGTAGCGTTTCTGCGGGCGGTCGGTGAACTCGGCGGTCTCGGCCAGCAGACGGCCGATGGCGGGCACGGCGTAGGTGCGGAAGAGGGCGAGCTCCAGCGCGCGGGTGAAGTCCCAGGGGAACTCGTAGGTGGCGGTGAGCCGGTAGATGGTGAGGAAGTCCTTGTCGGGGTCGAGACGGAGGATCTCCCTCAGCCGGTCGTAACGCTGCACCGGGTGTCCCTTTCTGTGGCGGGGACCCAACTCTACGTGCAGGTGGCGGGCTTGGAAATCGTCGCCCGCAGGCTCTCGACGCGGGGGTTACCCGCTGGTTAGGGTGCGCCGACGAGAGAGCGACCGGGAGGCCACGTGTCCGACGAGGAGGAGGGCGGTTCGCTCTATGTGCTGACCGCCGTGCTGCTGACCCCTGCGCAGTTCCCGAGCATCCTGGGCGACGATTTCCCGGAGGCCTGCGCGCTGCTGGGCGTGAAGCCGGTGGCGCGGGGGTACGGGCTGGTGCTCGGCCAGGACGAGGAGGGCGCGCGCTGGACCGTCGTCGTGGACGACGTCTCGCTCGTGGCCATGGCGATCGCCTCCTGGGACTGCGGCATGGAGTACGACCTGTCGCCGGACGAGCGGACGATCGTGGTCTCGCTGGCGGGCTGGCCGCTGGACCTGTCGGTGGCGACGCCGGGGATCCCGGATCCGCACGACCCGGAGCAGGGCGCCGACGGCACCGGGCGAGTGCCGCTGGCGCCGCCCTCCGCCGAGGCGTGGGGTCCGGTGCAGCGGCGCATGGGCGCGGACCAGATCGCCCGGGAGTGGTCCGACTGGCGCGAGCGCATCGCGACGGACGGCGGGGCGGCCGCCGCGGCGCACCCCGGGCTCGCGCGGGCGCTCAAGGAGGCCGTGGAGTACACGCAGAGCCCGCCGCCGCCCGGGCGGGTGCGGTCGTCCTTCGCGGGCGAGGGTGCGCGGACCCTGCGGGTGGACGGGCCCGGGTGGTCGCTGGTGGCCCGGACCGACGACGCGGCCTTCGTACTGCTGGACGAGGAGGCGGGCGAGGTGCTCGCGGTCCCCCGCGACGGGGATCCTGATCTCGGTCTGCCGAAACTGCCGGAGCTGCTGGCGGCGCTGGACCGCATCGCCGTACGCCCGGTCTGAACCCGAGGGAGATGCTGTGCTGGTGGAGTCGGAGCCGGTGGCCGTGGTGGTGGGCGGCCGCGCTGAGGTCGCCGACGACGACTGGGGGCGGGAGACGGCCGTGATCCGCCTGGACGCCGGGCGGTTCGGCCCGGAGGCCCTGTACGGGCTGGCGGAGTTCTCGCACCTCGAGGTCGTCTACCACTTCGACCGCGTCCCGGTGGAGAAGATCGAGACGGGCGCGCGGCACCCCCGGGGCAACCCGGACTGGCCGCTTGTCGGCATCTTCGCCCAGCGCGGCAAGAACAGGCCGAACCGGCTGGGTGTCTCCCGGTGCCGGATCCTGAAGGTGGACGGTCTGGACGTGCACGTGGAGGGCCTGGACGCGGTGGACGGCACCCCGGTGCTCGACCTGAAGCCGTACCTGGCCGAATTCGGCCCGCGCGGAGAACTGCGCCAGCCGGAATGGGCCACGACGCTGATGCGGGACTACTACTGACCTGATGACCCGGGGCCCGCCACGGCGGAGTGCGGGCCCGGACGCCCCGTCCGGGCCCGGGCCGGCCGGCCGACCCCGGGTACGGGCGGTCATCCGCGGATGCGGCCGCGCCCGCTCAGCGGCCGAGCTGCTTCCTGGATATACCCCGCAGACGACGCCGCTGGGAGGAGTCCAGCAGCAGATAGGCGGCCGCCGGCACCCCGATCAGGACCAGCAGCCCTGCCCAGAACCCGACCGTCCAGAACAACACGATGGCTGCCGCGACTCCGGCAACCGCGACCTTGCCGCGCTTGGACATCTGCGGACACCTCCAGCTGTCGTCGACCACTACCCCCTCAACGCGCCACCGCGACCCCGCGTTCCCGCCCCCGCTCCTGACGAAGACGCCGTACGCCTCCCGGCCGAGGCCTCCCCCGTCCGGGCCCGGTCCCGCCGGTCGGCGGCTACCGTGCGCGACCGGGCCGCCACGGACCCGGCCGCCCGGGCCGGGGGCTTCGGCCCGGCCGCCCGGCAACCCCTGGCGGTGTATCGGCGTCGAGTGGCCGACGCAGTGCTTGTCGGGGCCCGGGGCCGGGACGACGATGGGGGCGCTCCGGGTACCGCGGCACCACGGGAGGGTGACATGGACGATCCGTCGGTGGCGCTGGCGGGCGGGGCTGATCCCGCCGAGCGCACGCGCGTACTGCGGCGGGCGCACACCGCGTTCACGCAGGACGGGCTGGTCGAGGCCCCGGTCCGGGCGGTGATCGCGAAATCCTGGCGGCGGTGTGCCCGGGCCCGGGTCGGCCCGGAGTGCACGCCCCGGGTGGACCTGGCGGAGGCGGAACTGCGGTCGTACCGTGCGCAGCACCCGCTGGCCCGGGTGATGCCGGTGTTCCGGGACCTCGTGGGGGCCTTCGCGGCGCACGGGGCCCATCTGCTGGCGGTGTGCGACGCGCGGGGCAGCCTGCTGTGGGTGGAGGGCGAGAGGGCCACGCTGCGCCGGGCGGAGGGGCTCGGCTTCGTACCGGGCGCGCGCTGGGCCGAGACGGCGATGGGGACCAACGCGCCGGGTACGGCGGTCGCCGTCGGGGAACCGGTCCAGGTCTTCGGGGCCGAGCACTTCAGCCGTCGGGTGCACCCCTGGACGTGTGCGGCGGCCCCGGTCCGCGACCCCCGTACCGGCCGGCTGCTCGGCGCGGTGGACATCACCGGCGGCGACGGCCTGGCCCATCCGCACTCCCTCGCCTTCGTGCAGGCGGTGGCCCGGGCCGCGGAGGCCCAGCTGGCGCTGCTGGACCCGTTCCCGCAGGCCGCCGGGGACACCCTCGGCGCCCTCGGCCGGGACGAGGCGCTGCTGATCGGCGGTGACGGCGCGAGGATCCGCCTGGGGCGGCGGCACAGCGAGATCATGGCGCTCCTCGCGCACCATCCCGAGGGTCTGTCGGGCGAGGAGCTGGCGATCGCACTGTACGAGGACGAGTCGGTGTCACCGGTGACCCTGCGCGCCGAAATGTCACGGCTGCGCGGGCTGTTGGGCGCCCGCGCCCCGCTCTCGCGGCCCTACCGTACGGCGGCGCCGCTGGAGGCGGACTTCACCGTGGTGACCCGCCACCTGGCGGCCGGCGCCGTGTCGGCGGCGCTCCACCACTACGCGGGCCCGCTGCTCCCCGGCTCGACCGCGCCGGGCATCGTCCGGCTGCGGCGCCGGATCGAGGACCAGGCACGGGCCGCCGTGATCGCTCGGGCGGACGTGGGGCTGCTGACGGACTGGGTGTGCGCCCCGTGGGGCGCGGACGATCCGGCGGTGTGGCGGGCGCTGGCCGCGGCGCTGCCGCCGGAGGGACGGCCGGCCGCGCTGGCCCGCGTACGGGCCCTCGACGGCGAACTCGGCATCGGGCCCGCGCTCAGGACGGGCGCCGCACCCGGATTCGCCCCCGGCTCCGGCTCCGGCACCGCACCCGCACCCGCACCCTTCGCCGGACCACCCCCCACCCGGCGGGAGCCGGCGCGTCCGGGACGTGCGGGACGTGCAACGTATCCGCAACCTGCCCGCTCCTAGCCTCCTCCCGAGCGCTGTCCGACGGCGGCCGGCGCCCGGCAAGGGGAGGACACCATGGCCCGTTACGCTGCGCCCGGTACCGAAGGCGCGCTCATGTCGTACGCGTCCCGCTACGGCCACTTCATCGGCGGCGAGTACGTCGAGCCCGCCCTCGGCGGGTACTTCGCCAATCCCTCCCCCGTCAACGGCCAGCCGTTCACCGAGGTCGCGCGCGGCACGGCGGAGGACGTCGAGCGCGCCCTCGACGCGGCGCACGCGGCCGCGCCCGCCTGGGGGCGCACCTCGGTCACCGAGCGCTCGACCGTCCTGCTGCGCATCGCGGACCGGATGGAGCAGAACCTGGAGGCCCTGGCGGTCGCGGAGACCTGGGAGAACGGCAAGCCGATCCGGGAGACCCTGGCCGCCGACATGCCGCTGGCCATCGACCAGTTCCGCTATTTCGCGGGCGCCCTGCGCGCCCAGGAGGGTGCGCTGAGCCAGCTCGACGACGACACCGTCGCCTACCACTTCCACGAGCCGCTGGGCGTCGTCGGGCAGATCATCCCGTGGAACTTCCCGATCCTGATGGCGGTGTGGAAGCTGGCTCCGGCGCTGGCGGCGGGGAACACGGTGGTGCTGAAGCCGGCCGAGCAGACCCCGGCCTCGGTGCACTACTGGCTGAGCCTGGTGGCGGACCTGCTGCCGCCGGGCGTGGTGAACATCGTCAACGGCTTCGGCGAGGAGGCGGGCAAGCCGCTGGCGTCAAGCCCGCGCGTGGCGAAGATCGCGTTCACCGGGGAGACGTCCACGGGACGGCTGATCATGCAGTACGCGGCAGAGCACCTCAAGCCGGTCACCCTCGAACTCGGCGGCAAGAGCCCGAACCTGTTCTTCGACGACATCTGGGCCACGGACGACGACCTGCGCGACAAGGCCCTGGAAGGGTTCAGCATGTTCGCCCTCAACCAGGGCGAGGTGTGCACCAGCCCCTCGCGCGCCCTGATCGAGCGCGGCCGGTACGGCGACTTCCTCGACGCGGCCGTGGCCCGCACCGAACTGATCGTGCCGGGGCACCCGTTGGACACGGAGACGATGATCGGCGCGCAGGCCTCCGAGGAGCAGCTGCGCAAGGTCCTCTCGTACGTGGAGATCGGCCAGCAGGAAGGCGCGAAGATCCTCACCGGTGGCCGGCGGATCGACCACGGCGGTGACCTGGCCGGTGGCTTCTATGTGGAGCCGACCATCTTCGAGGGCGACAACCGGATGCGGATCTTCCAGGAGGAGATCTTCGGCCCGGTCGTGTCGGTGACGTCCTTCCAGGACTTCGACGACGCCGTCCGCATCGCCAACGACACGGCGTACGGCCTGGGCGCCGGCGTCTGGACCCGCGACGTCAACACCGCCTACCGCGCGGGCCGCGCGATCCAGGCCGGCCGCGTCTGGACGAACTGCTACCACGCCTACCCGGCCCACGCCGCCTTCGGCGGCTACAAGCAGTCGGGCATCGGCCGGGAGACCCACAAGATGATGCTGGAGCACTACCAGCAGACGAAGAACTTATTAGTAAGTTACTCCCCCAAGAAGCTCGGCTTCTTCTAAGAAGTTAAGGACGGCGCCTGACCTGCATAAAAGACACGACCGGGCACCGTCCTCTGGCCTCGGTGAAGCAATCAAAACCGGTCGATTCCAGAGTCGCTTCTCTCCCATAACCTAATTCAGAGACAAGATCCGGGCCATACATGGGCCAGGGCGACCTCCGGACAACCCGGCTACCAGCAGACCCTGGTCGCTACACCACCCGACAGCCCAAGACCGACGCACGGCGTTGGCCCGCGGCTGAGGTCGGCTGAACGCCAGGGACGCCGGAGGCGTTGACGCTCCCGCTACACCTCTGGCAACCCCCGGGCCAGACATGACCCACGGCACAAGTCCGGGCGCGGGCTGCCCTTGGGCCCGCGCCCGGAGCCGGGTGTCAACCAAGTTCGACGACGGTCCCGCTGGAGCCCGGTACTCCGCGCTTCGCCGTCCGGGACGACGTCGTGCTTGCCTACAGCGGCGGCGACCCGCTCAGCGGCGGCTCCTACCAGTTCGTGGACTTCCAGCACGGTGTGCCGCTCGCGTCCGCCATTACGACCGGTTCCGGATCGCGCCAGATTTCTTCAGCCTCGAGGATCTCGGGTGTCAGCGTGTCCCCGGGTATCCGGTCACCGTGGCCCGCCGCGCGCGGAGCGGCGGGCCGACCGCTCGCGTCCCCTATCTCGGGTGGTTCTCGATCAGCCCGGCTTTCCTCAGCTCCTCGAAGTGGTTCCTGATCTCCGTGGTGAGGTTCTCGGCCGTCAGGCCCCCTTCTCCGTATGCCTGATAGAGGCGAATTCCGAACATGATCGAGGTGGGGTCGCCCGAAAAGATGGGCTGACGCTCTTTCACGTCGACGGCGCTCGCGGCCCCCAACAGCACCTCGGGGCTGAACCCGGCCGCCGTACCCACGTAGCCGTAGTGGACGTTGGACCAGAAGTCGTCCCGCATCCAGAAGCCGGTACCGGGGATGCTGGTCGAGTTGTTGACCTTGCCGTCGTTCAGGTCCGCGATCAGGCCCTTGTGGTCCCACGGGCCGCCGGTCTTGACGAATTCCTTCCACGCCAGCAGCGCCGCCGCCTTGTCGGCGTACCAGTTCGGTTTGACCCACTTCGTCACACCCTGGACCGTGTTGATCTCGTGCATCTTCTGCACCGGGCCGGAGCGGGAGTTGGTCGACATCTCTTTGGCCATGCGGTCCGCGATCTGGTTGTAGACAGGCACCGGCACCTCGGGAGCCCGTCCGGTGGGGTCGACCAGCTTGACGGGGTTGTTGTGCGCGTAGGTGTAGGCGGCGAGGTTGCGGGGTTCGGAGATGCCGCCCGCGAGCTTGGTGTCGAGGTACTCCGGCAGGGCCGGGTCGGCGCTCGCCCACAGTTGGGTTCGCGGGTTGTAGTAGCGGGCGCCGTGGTAGTTGAGGCCCGTCTCGCCGTCGAGTTCCTTGCCGGTGTACTGGTACGGCGTGTCCGCCTGCCCGGCCCGTTCCTCCACCCAGGTCTCCCCGGACGCGAAGTACTCCAGGTGCTCGGTCACCGCGCCCGTGTTGTCCGTGACGTACCCGGACGACCCGAGGTGGTCGGTGTGGAAGAACGACCGGTCGTTCTCGACTCCGCTCGCGACGGTCTTGGTCGTCAAGCGGGTCTCGCCGATGAAGACGTGCTTGTACCCGGTGCCGTCACGCTCGCTGTAGTTCTGGTTGGGGTACAGCGACAGGCTTTCGCCCTTCTTGACCACGCGCTCGCCCGCCGCGTCGTACACGTAGGAGACGGTGGCGCCCGCACAGCCCGCGGGACCCTGCTCCACCGCCGAGGCCGTGGTGTCCTGGTTGCAGGCGAGGCGGTTCTCCTCGTCCCACACGTACTGCCTGCGCTTGTCCGCCGCGGCGGTGTTCACCGTGGCGGTGAGGTTGCCGTCGGCGTCGTAGGCCTGGGTGATCGGGCCGACCTGACTCGGCGCGTGGGGCTTGCCACCGGCGTAGGTGTAGCCGTAGTCGTAGCTCGTCCTGTCCTGCACGTCGGCCGGGTTCGACGGGTCGTCGACCGGTTCGATCGGTCCGGGGGACCCTGCGCCGGGCGGGAAGGCGGGGACGCCGCCGGTGATCTCGTGGCGCTGGGACTTGCTCGTCGTGTTGTGGAGGGAGTCGTAGCCCAGCGTCAGGGTGTACTTGTTGACCTGGTTGTTCTTGTCCGTGTACTGCCCGGACGCCGACGTCAGCCGGTTCAGGTCGTCGTAGCCGTAGATCTGGGAGCTCGGGCCGCCGATCGCCGAGCTCCGCGGCGCGGAGTTCGCCAGCGCCGTGACGTTGCCGGCGTTGTCGTAGGTGTAGCCCAGGTCCTGGAACGTCGACCCGGTGGGTGCGTCGGACTTAATCGTCGCGAGCCTGCGGTCCTCGGCGTCGTACGTGTAGGCCGTGCGCACCCCGTTGCCGGTCTCCTGGAGGGTCTTCTGACCGAACTTGTCGTAGTCCAGCCGTTCCAGGTAGGTGTAGTCGGTCCCGCCCTTGACCCCGGTCGCCCGCGTGACCTGGCCACCGGAGTCGTAGCCGTAGGTGAGCACCTCGCCGTCGGGGTAGGTCAGCTGCAGCACGCGGTTGAACGTGTCGTAGCGCCACGCGGTCGTGTAGGTGCGCGGTGACCCGCCGGCGGCGGTGATCGTGCGCGTCTCCCTGGTCAGCTCGCCCAGCGGCCCGTAGCCGCGGGTGGTCGTCCCGGCCGCGTCCCGGACCTCGGCGATCCGCGACGCGGCGTTGTCCGCCGCGCCCGGGGCGCCGTAGGAGTAGGTGACGTCGTTCGCCGGGAACTTCGGGTACCGGACGGCCTTCACCCGCGCGTAGTCGTAGTCGTACTCGATGCTCTGGCCGGCGGCCCGCAGGTTCGCGGTGATCTTCGCCGTGACGTTGCCGGCCAGGTCGTAGCGCGTCTCGGTCCGGCCCGCGTCCGGGTTGTCGAACACCGTGCGCCGCCCCAGGCCGTCGTACTCGGCGCGGGTGACGTTGTCCTTGTCGTCGGTGATGGCCGTGACCCGGCCCAGCGGGTCGTTCGCGTAGCTGGTCCAGACCGCCGTCGAACCGCTGAACTCCTTCACCGCCGAGGTCGTGTCGCGGACTCCGGTGTAGATGCGGCGCTGCTTGCCATTGGCATCGGTCACCGTGTTCTCGAACCGCGTCGTACCGGCCCGGTCCGGCCCGAATCCGTACCCGTTGGTCGTGCTGACCCCGTCCGGCCGCACCGTCCTGACCGGCCGGTCCAGCACGTCGAACGAGTCCTTCGTCGGGGCCACCGTGTCGAACGCGGCGTTGAGCTTGGTGTTCGCCGCGCCCTTGGGCTCGGTCACCGGGTAGTACTTCTCCGTCGTGCGGCCGAGGAAGTCGAACTTCAGCCGCCCGGACACCGTCATCACCGGCTGCGGCGCCGTCCCCGGCGACGCGGCGACCGACGCGTCCTTCTTTGTCTGCAGCGCCCGCTTCAGACCATCGCTGAACGTGACGGTGTCGATGGTGTCCGCCCGCACGCCGCCCGAGTCCCGGTCCAGGTTCTTCGTCGTCGCGTACGGGACGGCCGCCTCGGGGTGGTACTCGAAGTCGATCGTGACCTTGCCGCTGCCCGCCTCGTACGGGCCGGTGACCGAGTCCAGCCGGCCGACGCTGTCGTACGCCATCGACAGCGGCTGGTCGTTCTGGTCGGTACTCCGGTCCGGCAGGCCGTACTTCAGGTTGTGCGTCGTGGCCGACCGGTACCCGAAACTGTCCACGACGGACTCGACGTGCACGCCGACGACGGTGTCGTAGCCGTACTCCAGCTTGTAGCGCTGACCGGACTTGTTCGCCGGACGGGTCACCGACCGCAGGTTCCCGTCCGGGTGGTATTCCAGGTCCGTGACCGCGATGTCGGCGGGGGTCGCGTACTCCCTGATCTGCCGAAGCGCCCCCGTCGCACAGTCCACCGTGGCCTCGCGATGCCGGAGCGAGGTGTCTGTCGCGGTCGCGCGCTGGGACACGGACCGGGCCAACCCGACCAGGTTGCGGTCCCGGCACGCCTGGTCGGACGCGGTGTACCCGAAGTCGGTCTGGACGTCGTCTTCGACGCCGTCATCACCGGCGTCGAACGATCCCGTCAGGTTGCCGTACTCGTCGTAGGCCATCACGGTGTGCGTGGTCTTCGCGGGTTCCTGCGCACCCTCGTGGAACTTCTTGTCCACCCGGGTCAGCTGAGGGAACACCGACGCCGTGGTGCCCGCCGGATCGGCCGCCGTGCCGGTGGCGATGTCGTGGAGCTGATAGGTGTTGACGGTCTCGGTGAACGGTCGGCCCGCGCCGTCGGTGGTGAGAGTGCGGGCGAGCAGGCCCCTGGTGTAGACGCTGCCGGTCCTGTACTCGTCGCTCACCGCCCGGTAGAGGGCGTCGCCCGCGCCAGGATCGCGGACCTCCGAGACGACCTTGCCGAAACCGCGGAACTCGCGCTCCAGCCGGTCGTACGTGCCGTTCTCGTAGCGGTAAGTCGTGAGTTGGTTGTCGGCTCCGTCGCCGGTCTGACCGTCGAACACGGTGGTGCGGGACAGGACCCAGCGGCTCTCGGGCATGGCCTGGGTGTTGCCGGTACGGGAGTAGTCCAGTTCGATCCGCGCGCCCATCGGGCGCGAGACCGTGCGCAGGAGGTTGGTGCGCCCGGTCTTGTTGGTGGCGACCAGCAGCTCGTTGTCGCGGGTCGACTTGACGTGGTCGGCGAGGCCGTCGCCGTTGACGTCGCGCAGGCTGGTCTCGGCCCGACTTATGCCGGTGGACGCGCTGGCGCCGGGGTTGAAGACGAAGACGCCGACGGGAGTGGGCAGGCCGACGGTGAAGTAGACGCCCGCGCCGAGACTGGCGTTCTTGTCGACGGCGATCTCGGGGAAGCTGCCGCGGAAGGGGGCGGGTGCGGTGAAGCTGGTGCCGGTGTTGACCGCGACCTTGATCGGGTTGGCCCCGTCGGTGAACACCCGGTCGGTGAGGCCGTCGCCGTTGACGTCCATCATGCTCGCGTTGGTGAACGAGGTGCCCAGCTCGGCGGAGACTCCGCCCGCGAAGCCGTAGCGGTCGACGTTGAACCCGAGGTTGACGCCGACGTTGCGGGTGGACGCGTCGTTGATCGGTCCGGCCGACCAGGGTTCGCGGGCGGCGAAGGAGTAGCCGAGGTTCAACTGGGCCTCGCCGTTGCCGAACACCTTGTCCGGCAACCCGTCCCCGTTGATGTCGATCAGGTCGACGCGGGCGTCGGACTCGCCGCCGCCGAGGCTGCCGCCGATGCCGAGCGACGGCTGGACCGAGCCGGTGGTGGCGGTGTTGGCGCTGGTGCCCGCGTCGGGTGCGGCCATGCCCAGTGCGCTGGCGATGGTGGCGGTCTCGCTGCCCGCGGAGAACGACACGTTGCCGGAGACGTTGTCCGCCTCGCGGACGTTGCCGCCGAGGGTGCCGCGCTTGGCGCCGAGCGCGCCGGTCATGTCGGAGAACTGGATCTCCTTGGCGCCGACGACGTCGGGGTAGCCGTCGCCGTTGAGGTCGAGGTAGTCGACCGAGCCCGCGGTGATCCCGCCGACCACGGTGCCGCCGAACGGGCCCGCCGCGAGGGTGGCCGACACCTGGCCGGTGACACCGCGGCGCATCACCGCCCGGTCGCCCGCCACGTCGGCGTCGGTGACGACGTCGATGGTGTCCGCGCCGAGGCGGGAACTGGTCGCCATCGCGGCGGTGATCCAGGAGGACTCGTCCTGAGCGGCCCAGCCGCCCTTGGCGGGAACGGGGGCGAACACCGCGAGGCGCGGCATGGTGAGCCGGGGATTCGCGGCGAAAGGCGCGACGTCCGCTTCCTTGGGCTCCTTGGGAAGCGCGTCCTTGAAGCTCTGGTCCAGCGTGAGTTCAGCCTGCTTGAGCGGCTGGGTGGCGCGGTCGCGGTTGCCCTGGTAGCCGATCACACCCCAGCCGCGGTAGGGCTGGGCGAAGGCGCCCTGCCCGACGGAACCGTGCATGGCGCTGGGCGCCGGGGTGAAGGCCGGCCAGTTCGAGGTCACGTCATAGGTGACCGACGCGGACTGCTCGACGAGCAGGCCGAGCAGTCGGGTCTCCGTCGTGGAGTAGTCGATGTAGAGCTCATCGCCGGCGGTGACCGGCACCGTCAGGTCCAGTTTCGTGCCACCGAAGTAGGTGTCCCTGGCCTGGAAGATCCGTTTGCCGACCAGCTGCCCGCCGCGCTTCTTCACCGTGAACGCAATCTTGGCGTCACCGAGGAGGTTGAGGTTGAAGGACAGATTCGGCCGCACCTTCAACTGGCCGGTCTTGGTCGCCTTGTAGGACTGCTGCGGCGCGGCGAGGGTGTCCGCCGGGTACATGTCCATGTCGTACGGCGGGGTGATCACCAGCGTGGGATTGCCCGCGGCGTCGACGACCGACTCGACCCCCTGCGCGGCCGTGTAGTGCGCCTTCGGCGCCCAGCTCACCGCCGAGGCGTCGATCGGGGAGTCGGTCTTCAGCTTCCACGACATCTTCTCGAACGTGCTGACCGGAATGCTCACGTCGATCGCGGAGGTGCCGGTCGACGCGGCGGGCAGGACCTTGCGGAACACCTCCGCGCCGGGGTGGACGCCGTTGCCCTTTTCGATCACGACGGTCACGTCGTCCGAGGTCGCCTTGTTCTTGACCACGTCACCGGTCAGCCGCAACGTGCCGTTCACCGGCACGGTCACCAAGGACGGCCTGCCACCGAAGGTGAAGTCGGCCGACGCGCGGAACACGGTGTTCGCCAACCCGTTCGCGTCCGTGCCGGCCGGCAGGTTGGTGTAGGTGATCGCCGGGTCCCACGCCACGGTGTCGTACTTGCCGTCCAGAATGGACTGTGTGCGGAAGTAGAGCGCGTCGCCCTTCTTCACCGGAATCGATGCCACATTGCCCGGGGTGAACTCGGTGTGGTCATCGGGGCCGATCCGCTGTGCCCAGAGTTCGGAGTCCTTGTGCTGGATGGTGACCCGTACGCCGTCGGCCTTGGTGTAGGCCGCCCGCGCCGGGGAGGGGTCCTGGGTCAGCTGCACGCGGCCGTCCACGCGGACGTTGCCGTCGAACGGCGCGACCCAGCGGCGCACCGAGTCCAGCAGCGGCGAGTTGTCCACCTGCTGGTTGAACTGCGCGGTCTGATCGCCGACGATCTCGCCGGTCACCGCGCCGCCCCCGATCGGCGCCGGGGTGTGGGTGGAGTCCGCACTATAGGCGGGTTGCCCATTGGCGTCCAGGTAGCCGAACAGCACGCCGCCGTTGTTCACCAGGTCGGTTATGCCGTCGCCGTTGACGTCGCTGAAGAACCGGTCCGAGGTGGTCGTGGTGCCCACGAAGTCCAGCTGGGCCGAGGTGGTGAGGACGTACGCCTCGGCGCCGATGGTGCCGGACAGCGTGCGCTCGGTCGAGATTCCGGGGAGACCGGTGAGCTTGACCGGCGTGTCTCCGAACTTCGGCTCACCACCTGGTTTGGCCAGATTGGGCCGGTAGAACACGTCGTTGTTCTTGCGGAACACCTTGTCCGGCAGGTTGTCGCCGTTCACATCGGTCAGCGTCGACAGGCCGTCGGATTGGCCGGCGCTGAACCCGACCTTCAACCCGACGGCACCCTCCTTGGTCGGCAGCCCCTGCACGTTGTAGCCCGCGAACAGGTGCGCGCCGAAGCCGACCGATGTGTTCGCCGAGATCGCGCTGGCCTCGCCTTCGCGGATGTTCACCCCGAGGTCGTCATCCGGCACCGACCAACCCGCCGCGTCGGCGAAGGCGTTGTAGTTGCCCGACTGGTCGCGCACGTCGTCGAAGTAGTCGAACGTGTGGGTGTTGAACAGCTGGTTGCTCTCGCTGAACTGCGACACCGAGGTGAGCAGAGTCTTGGCGAACGCGCCGGTCCGGTAGTTCAGTTCGTAGGCACGGATCAGCTGGTCGTCCAGCTTGACCTCGACGCGCCGTAGCAGGTCGGCGGTGACCTTTTTGAACCCGTACCTGGCGTCGATCCGCACGTCCGCCCGGCGGGGCTCCCCGCGCTCACGGTCCCGGATGAAGGTCACCGAGTACCTGCCGTCGGTGTCGCCGCGGCCGGTGTAGGTGATCTTCTGCAGGTACAGCTCGCTGCCCGGCACCGCGGCGCCCGTCGTGCCGCCGTCGGCCACCTTGGCGTACCGGTAGCGCAGGAGGTTGTCGTTGCCGTCGCGGATCTCCCGCGCCGCCCAGGTGGCGACGCGACCCGTGCCGTCGGCCAGCGTGCTGTCGGCCGTGCCGCCGAAGAGCGTGCGGACACCCTGCTTGTCGGTGACCTCCCACCAATAGTTCGTGGGGCTGTCGCCGTGGCGCACGATCCGGTCGAACCGGCCCTCCACCCGGGAGTGGAACACCTTCTCCGCAGTGCGCGCCTGCAACTCGCTCCGGTGCGCCACCGGGGTCAGCTGCTCGCCGTTGAGCAGGTAGGTCTCGGTCTCCAGCCCGGCGTCGTAGCGCGGCACACCCCACCGTGTGTCGACCGTGACCATCGGGGTGGTGACGCCCCACCCGACGCCAAGCCACCCATTCGTCCCCGACGAGTTGTAGGTGACGGCCAGCTTCGGCTCCAGGCCCGCGCGGCCCTTCGGCACCTCCAGCGGGTACGACAACCGCGCGTCACCGCTGTTGTTCGCCAAGGGCGCCTCGACCAGGTTCACCCCGGAGCCGGGGTCGGCCGCCTTGATGTCCTTGATCTGGTTCGGGTTGAACGACGTGCCCTCGGGATGCTCCGGGCTCTTCACCGCCGAGTCGGCACCCGCCTGCGGTCCCGCTGTCGTGACCCACCCCGGCGGCGCCACCCCCAGCATCGGCAATACGATGACGAAGGCCACCAGCAAGCTCTTGACGCGCACACGAGCCGACGCGAGGACGGTCATGCCCCCGACCCCCTATGGAGACTGAACTCGACCTGGGACAGGGCACTTTCCGTGGAATCGCGGCCAGTAGATCCACCCCGGCGACCGCCCGGCGACCGTACAGGTTCACAAGGATTGCGGGCAAGGTCGGTAATCGGACTCACGCCAGGCGGTGGCGCGATCGTCCGGTCCCCGGAATGTCGGTGGGGCGTGGCATCGTCACGCGTAAGGGCTATCAGGAGTTTCCGGCGGGCCGTGCGGGCATCGCCTGTCTGTGGCGGCGGACTCTGCCGGTGCCCGCCGAGCACCGGATCGTCCCGGACGGCTGCGCCGACGGTCCAGCAGGAACCGTGCGTCAGCCAACAGGCGGTGGCTCCGGCCGGTTCCGGACGGGCCAGTGGTCACCCCATTCCTCCGCCGTGACGGCGAGCGCGGGACGGCCCCCGCCGGCTCCAGCTCGTGCAGGCAGTCCCGGAACCCCACGGCGGGCGGCGGGCGGCGGCTCGAAGGAGTACGCCGGCACGACGTAGCGGGCATCGTTGGTGCGGTCGCCGTCGATCCGCAGCCAGCCGCACGGATCCGGGACCTCGCGGTGCATCAGGGCGGGTACGTCCTCACCCCGGCCCTCGTGACGGCGCGAACCCGCGGCGAGGAAGACGTACGGTTCCTCCGGCAGCCGCAGGGCCGCCGCGTTCCACGGCTGCGGCGGCCCCGCTAGGCTCCCGCGTCGCCTCGGGGACAACGGCCCGGTTCCCCCGCTGGGGTTGGCAATGCCTTGCCGCCACTCGCGAGCGCGCCGTCGCACAGCCCAAACCCTGAGGCCCTCAATCGACGACCATCGCTTCGCCTGGCCACGGAACCGACCAAGATCCGGGCCAGTAGCGGGCCAGCACCGGACCACCGAGGACAGGCACCGTCATTTTGCCTCGTCAGGAGCGGTGTGGCGTGTGTACCACCAGTACACGAAGAACATTCTTTGTAGCTACTCCCCCAAGAAACTTGGATTCTTCTAGAGCCATGAAGTTGGGTGCCTGGAAGGGACGTTGCCCCCTCCAGGCATCCAGCACATCAGGCACATGTGGACATCATGCGAATACTGTACGTAACCAATGGTCCATTCAAGGGCATCTCCCGGACCAGTCACGGTCCAGAACGGCGTACTCCAGTCGCACACGCCCACAGCTACTCAAAGCTGATCCTTCAGGAAGTGGAGGGCTGGCTGCTGCCGCCCGCCGAGATGGACGAGATGCTCACCATGCCCCCCGCTCCGCCGCATGGAGCTCCCCTATGCCCGAGAGCCCCTTGATGCTCCGGCGCGGACGCCTTCGCCTGCCTCACCTCACTTGCCTGACCTGCCATCAGAACCTCCTCGACTGCACGATCGAGCCGACGCGAGGATCAAGACGCCGACCGCAAGCCCCGGTTCCCCATCGGCTGAAAAGTCCATCTCTGTACGGGCGCCGGGTCATCCTCAAGTGCTGAACGGCCGTCGGAGACTCCTCAGCGAGACGTACGCCGACCCCGGACCGGCGCTCTGACCATCGGCACTGCCTCTGTCGTTCATGCAGAGCGTCCGGCCTCCCAGGCAGGGCAGCGCCCCGGCGATCGACGCGCCGACGACCGGCTCCTTCCCAGAGCCTCCGCACCCCTGTCACCGCCGCCATCGCCACCGCCTGCACCTACGCTCCCCAGCAGATGACGCCGCAGTGGCCGGACTTCGCGAGACAACCGAGGAGTGTCGATCAGTGCGTTCGGAGGGCAACACCGCTATCCGGGACCTACCGTTGATGTGCGCTGGATACTTGGGAGTGTGCGATGGACCCTGAACTGGCAGCACTGGCATCGTCTGCCGCGACGGCACTGATCGCCGCGTGGACGACAGACGCATGGACGAGCGTGAAGGAGAGGCTCTCGCGGCTTCTGGGCCGCGGTGACGACATGCGAACAGCCGTTGCCGACGCTGAACTCGTTGCCCTTCGAGGTTCGTTGGTGAGAGCGGTGGAGTCTGGTGAGCCTGCGCGGGTTGCCGAGGCTGAGAGGCAATGGCACAGGCGCCTCACAGACCTCCTGCGCGATGAACCGGCTGCCGCCGCTGACCTTCGAGCCGTTCTCGATGAACTCGAAGGTCAGGCCGCCTCTGGTGAGAGGCCTTTCGCTGGAGATCACGTGGAGATCCATGGCAACACGTTCCATGGCCCTGTCCAGGTAAAGGGAATCCAGCACAACCACGGGTGAAGGACGATGATGACCGGCGAGGGGGACACGTTCGATGTTCACGGAAGCCACTTTCGCGGGCCGTCCCAGCTGAGCGGGACTCAGAACAACTACTTCACCTCCGAGGGGGCTGCCTCTCCCACAGCCGGCGACTGGATCCCGGTCACACGCGCCGATCCACTGGCGTTGGGTGTGCACCATCCGCGGCAGATCGAAGGCCAATCGACGCTGCCGACTTACGTGATGAGGGACGTGGACGCGACGGTCCGTTCCCACATGTTCGCAATGCGCCAGAGTGGCGGCTTCATGGTGCTGACCGGCGACTCGACGGCAGGCAAGACACGATGTGCCTTCGAGTCGATGCAGAGCGAGCTTCCCGACTACCGTGTCTGGGCTCCCCCACGCCGTGCCGACCTCCGCGGCCTGACCGGGTCATCTGCCAGGGCGACGAGCGGCCTCGTGCTCTGGCTGGACGATCTCGAAGACTACGTACGTGAGGATGGCCTGGATCCGACACTCCTGGCTGGCCTGATGCGGCAGCGGGTGGTCGTGCTGGCCACCCTGAGGGATGAGTTCGTCGATCGGTTTCAGCGTCAACGCCTCGCCCTGAGCCGAGTCGAGCCGAACCTGCGATTCGCGGACCACCTCGGAGCCCGCCTGTTGAACATGGGCGAACAGGTACCGCTCGAGCGGCTGTGGAGTGCTGCGGAACTACGCCGCGCCGCAGAGGCGAACGACCCAGGACTGGACGATGCCCTCGCCCATCACGACGCCTACGGCATTCCGGAGTATCTGGCCGCGGGCCCCGCCCTCCTGCAAGAGATGCGCCGGGCAGGCAGAGCCGGAGGACAACCCCGAGGCTACGCGTTCGTCAAAGCCGCCATCGACCTCTGCAGGGCAGGCATGGACGAAGTGCCGCTGGCAGCGCTGCAGGAACTGCACGTCACCTATCTCGCCGCAGTGCCCGGGGCACGTCCGGAGAGCGCCACAGATGCGATGTCCTGGGCAACGCGCATCCGTTATGGCGCGACAGCCATGCTCAACCCCGCCGATGTCACGTCCGACTCGTGGAAGCCATTCGACTACCTACTCGACGCCGCCCACCGTGAGGACCCCGAACTTCCCTTGCCTCGAGCGGCATGGGCCGTTGCGAGGAAGTACGCGCGGAGCGACTTCCATCTCTTCGTCATGGGGCTGCTCGCAGCCGTCTACGACGAGTACGCCATCGCAGAAGACATCTGGCGCCCCCTCGCGGAAGCGGGGCACGCGGACTCCTGCTTCCGTCTCGCCATTCTGCGTGCGCGCAACGGCCACCGGGCTGAAAGCGAACTGCTGTTGTCCCGAGCCGCTGATCTCGGACATGAAGACGCTCCCTACGGCCTGGGCCTGCTGCTTCGGGACCAGGGCCGGACGCAGGAGTGCGCCGTCCAGTGGCAGCGCGCCGCACAGGACGGCCACGCAGAGGCCGCCTACAGCCTCAGCGCACTCCTCCACGAGGAAGGACGCCTGGCCGAGGCGGAGTTGTGGCTGCGGCACGCCGCCGACCTCGAGCAGAGCGAGGCCCTCTACACCCTGGGCCTCCTTCTCGCCCAGCGGAAGCAGTACAAGGAAGCCGAGTTCTGGGCCCGACATGCCGTGGCAAGGCGTGTGGATAAGGCCGACGAACTCCTGGAGTTCACGTTGCAGATCCAGGAGACGTTGAGGGCCGTCGAGGATCTTCGCGAGGAAGCGCAGGCCGGAAACACCGATGCCGCCTTTGTGCTCGGCGAGCTGCTCCTGGGCCTTGACGAGCAGAAGGAGGCCGAGACCTGGTGGCATCGCGCTGCACGCGACGGCCATCCCGAGGCCGCGATGAGGGTCGGACTCACACTGGGCGTCCTCCGGGGGAAGCCCGCAGAGGGAGAGCCCTGGCTTCGCCTGGCGGCAGCGACAGGCAGGGCAGACGCGATGTATCAGTTGGGGCTCAACCTGGGGATGCAGAAGCGGGTGCGTGAGGCTGACGACATGATGCGGCAGGCTGCCCGTGCCGGGCACCCGGACGCTGCTGAATACGTGCATCGGATCAGGTAGCAACCCCTCAATCCGCGCTGCAGCGCAGGCCCTCTACGGCACGGGGCAGGAAGGGTGACGACTCCCGGGGAAAGGTGAGGGCCGTGGGTGGCTTGACGTCGAGCGGCGACATACGGATCGGGCCCACCCCGGGGCGCGTTCCCGATGAGTGCGGCTCGCAGCACCCCCGCCGCGACAAAGATCCGGACCATTCCCGGACCACGACTCTCACCGAGAGCCCGGCAATGTTGTTTGCTCCTGGTCAAACGGGTCGCACTTCCTGTACCACCAGCAGACCAAGAACCTCCTGGTCAGCTACTCCCCGAAGAAGCTCGGCTTCTTCTAGGCCCACGAGAAGCGGCGCCTTGGGCGAGGCGCGGTGGTACCCCCCGTGGGTCCTGGCGCTGTCGACGCGGGTAACGGCTACGCGGCGCTGACGGCGGCAGGTGGCGGCGCATGCGTCGCCGCCTGCCGCCGCCGGACCAACGGGCTCCCCACGCCTGTCGATCTTGACCGCACCCGGTGAAGGTGAGCCGCAGACCGCTTTCTAGGCTGGCCCCATGTCCGACGAGTCACCTCTCATCCGTAGCCTGCGGGCCGCTGTCGCCGCCGCTCCCGAAGACGTGCCGCTGCGGCTGCACTTCACCGAACTGCTCCTCGCGGAGGGGAGGCACGACGAGGCCGTCACGCAAGCCGCGGTCGCGCTGCAGCACGCGCCGGGCGACGAAGCCGTACGGGACCTGATGGTCCGCGCCATGCAACTGCCCACGGTCGGCACGCGCCCCCCCGCCTTCGACTGGGCCGCCGCCGAGCAGGAAGTCGCCGGCGTCGTCGGCCCCCGCTTCGCCTCCGGCTCCACCGATCCCACTGACCCCGCCGACGCGGGCCACGCCACCGAGGCCCCCCTGACCACGGATGGCGGGGGCGACCCGGCCGATGCGTCCGCCTGGGACATCGACGCCCCCGGAGACGTAAGCCTCGCCGACGTCGGCGGCATGCAGCAGGTCAAGGACCGGCTCGAAGCAGCCTTCCTCGCCCCGATGCGCAACCCCGAACTCCGCAAGCTGTACGGCAAGTCGCTGCGCGGCGGCCTGCTCCTCTACGGCCCGCCCGGCTGCGGCAAGACGTTCATCGCGCGGGCCGTCGCCGGCGAGCTCGGTGCCGGATTCATGTCGGTCTCGCTCTCCGACATCCTCGACATGTACATCGGCACCTCGGAGAAGAACGTCCACGACATCTTCGAGGCCGCCCGCCGCCAGGCGCCCTGCGTGGTCTTCCTCGACGAGCTGGACGCGCTCGGCGCCAAGCGCTCGCGCATGCACCACAGCGGTCTGCGCAACGTCGTCAACCAGCTCCTCACCGAGCTCGACGGCATCAACGCCGCACGGAACGAAGGCGTCTTCGTGCTCGCCGCGACCAACGTCCCCTGGGACGTGGACCTCGCCCTGCGCCGCCCCGGCCGCCTGGACCGCACCCTGCTCGTGCTGCCGCCCGACGCCCCGGCCCGGGAGTCGATCCTCCGCTACCACCTGCGCGAGCGCCCCATCGAGTCCGTCGATCTCGGCAAGATCGTCAAGGTCACCGAGGACTTCTCGGGTGCCGACCTCGCCCATCTCTGCGAGAGCGCGGCCGAGTACGCGCTCCTGGACTCCGCCCGTTCCGGCACCGTCCGCATGATCGGCACCAGGGACCTCCTGAACGCGGCCAAGCAGATCAAGCCGTCCAGCGAATCCTGGTTCGCGTCCGCCCGCAACGTCGCCATGTTCGCCAACGACGGCGGCATCTACGACGACCTGGTCACCTACCTGAAGAAGAAGCGCAAGCTGTGACGACACACCCACAGGTCCAACGGGCCCGGATGCTCTACGAGATGATGCGCCCGGAGGAGGCGCGCGAAGCGGTCGGCCGCCGCCTCGCCGAGGACCCCGACGACCACCAGGCGTGGAGCCTGCTCGGCCAGTGCCAGCTGACCCTGGGCCGGTACTCCGAGGCCTTCGCCGCCGCGCTGGAGTCCCTGCGGCTCGAACCGGGCTTCCTCGATGCGCACTTCGTCCGCGGCTACGCCCTGCGCCACCTGGGCCGGCTCGAGGAGGCGGAGGCGGCGCAGCGCTTGGCGATCCGCATCGATCCGTATGCCTGGGGCCCCCGACGGCAGCTCGCCGAGCTGCTGTTGGAACTGGCCCCGGACCGCCCGGAGGAGGCGCTCGAGCACGCCGAGGTCGCGGTGCGGGAGGGACCGGAGGAGACCTACACGTGGGCGACCATGCACAAGGTCGCCACGTTCCACGAGCGGACAGAGCTGGCCGACGAGGCCATCCGGCAGATCCTCCGCGTCGACCCCACGCACACCCTCGCCGTCACCGTGTCCACCGAGCGCGAGGCCGCCAAGGCCGGCACCTCCGCCGCCCGGGCCGCCGAACTGTACGCGGGTGGGCTCGCGGCCGCACCGCACTCCGACGCGCTCCGCAAGGACCTCGACAGGGCCGTCTACCGGATGCTCCGCGGCACCCGATGGCTCGCCCTGCTCTGCCTGGTCATGGCCGCCGTCACCGTCGACGTCTTCCCCGCCGGGGGCGAGGCCAAGGAGCTGCCCGTCCATCTCGGCACCCGGCTGTGGGCGCTCACCCTGATGGCCGCGGTGTGGGGCTTCGGCGCCTGGCGCCGCTACCGGCGGCTGCGGACCGGGGCACAGCTCACCGTGTTCACGCTCGTGCGCCGCTCGTTCTGGCCCAGGGTCGTGCTCGGCCAGGCCACCTGGGCCACCCTGTGCGCGCTGTTGCTCGTCGCTCTTCCGTGGAGCGAGCGCACCGTCCCTCAGGTCCTGTTCTGGCTGGCACTCGTACCGAACCTGCTCAGCATCACCCACGACCGGGACAAGGTCTGATGAGCCGGGCCCTGCAACAGGCCGACGCCCTCTTCGACCTGGGGCGCCACGAGCAGGCCGCCGCACTCGCCGCCCAGCACCTCGCCGGCGCCCCCGACGACGCCGCCGCACTCGTGCTGCTCGCCCGCTGCCGGCACGGCCTCGGCGACGAACGGCAGGCGCTCACCACCGTCGAACACGCCCTGCGCGTCGCACCCGAGTCGGTGAGCGCCCGGCTGGTGCACACCCACGTCCTACTCGCCCTGAAGGAGCACAAGCAGGCCGAGGAATCCGCCCGGCGCGCCGTCGAACTCGCCCCGCAGTTCTGGGCGAGCCACTACACCCTCGGCATCGTCCTCGACCGCGGCCGCCGCAGGAAGCGCAAGCGGGCCGCATACGAGTCGGCCCGCACGGCCGTCGCCCTCGACCCGGAGGAGAGCGACGCGTACGTCCTCCTCGGCCTGACCGCCCACCACACCGGCAACCACCGCGTCGCCCGGCAGGCCTACGAGACGGCGCTGCGCCTCAACCCGGACAGCAGCGCGGCCCACAACAACCTCTCGCTGCTCCATCTGCACCGCCATTGGCTCCGTCCCGGCTCGTGGACCCGGGCCGCCGAGGGCTTCGTCCGGGCCGCCGCCCTCGACCTGGACGACCGCCATGCCCGCTACAACCTGGAGAACATGGCCTGGGAAACGTTGATGGGCTCCCGCTGGGTGGCCTTCGCCGGAAGCCTCGCGGTGGCGTTGGGCTCTGCACACCTGCGGGCGGGCGCCGCCGGCACCGACGCCCTCGTCACCTACCTGGCGTGCGCGGCCGTGCTCGTCGGCGGCTGGGGAGGCTGGCTGCTGTGGCAGGCCCGGCGGGTCCCGCCCCACCTGCGCCGCCCCCTCCTCCTGGTGGCGCGCGGCTGCCGGGAGGTCCTCGGGGTGGCGCTCCCCATCGCGCTGCTCATCGTCCACGCGGCCTTGGCGCTGGTGCTGTGGCGCAGCGCCCTGTTCTCCGCTCTGGCGATGCCGCTGGTCTTCTTCGCGCTCGTCATGTCCGTGGTCGGCCACACCGCCCTCCAGCAGCGCGCGCCGAAGCAGTAGGAGGCAACCCCGTGGACGCCTTCGGCGACGCCGCCCACTCCACCGGCGACGCCCGCCGGCCCCTGGAACGGGCGCGGCACCGGCTGCTCCTCAGGCCCGCCGCGCCCGCAACCTCCGCCGACTGATCGACCTCGGACCAACCGCACCGGCGGTGCCGGCGCCTCGGCCTGATGCCGTCGCATCGGCGCGGGCGATCACGGTGCCGTCGTCGTGCTCGAGGATCAGCCTTCGGCCCGCCAGGGTGAGCGTGAGTTGCTGCGGGGGGATGGTCGGCTGCGGCCCCATCGGACGACGCAGACCCTTGTCGCAGGCCCGGTGGATCTGCAGCGCGACTGACTCACCGTTCTAGAGCCGTACCGGCGTCGGCCGGTGCGATGGCAGCCCGGCGGCTCACCCTCAATGCGGACGTCGGGCAAGTCATCCCGGTCACGCGCGTTCGGCCGGCCCGCGGCCCGGCGGGTTCCGGTTCGGCGAGAGCGAGGCTGGTCCGGTCGAGCGGGCGTACTCGGTGGGAGTCTGACCGTAGTGCTTCTTGAAGGCTCGGGTGAAGTGACTGCCGTCCGCGAACTGCCAGTGTGCGGCGAGTTCCGAAATGCTCAGGCGCCCTGACGGCGAGACAAGGGCGAGCCGGGCCTCATGCAGTCGCCGGTGGCGGATGTAGGTGCTCACCTGCTCACCCACCGCGGCGAATGCCCGGTGCAGCGTACGGACGGAGACGTTGAGTTCACGCGCGAGCATCGCCGGAGAAAGTTCGGGATCGGCGAGCCGACGGTCCGCGAGGTCCTTGGCCGCCTGGGTGAGCGCGGGAGCCAACCGGGGTTCCACGTCGTCGAACCGGCCCTTCACCACCGCCTTGGTCAGCTCGATCAGGGTGCCTTGGGCAGCTTCCACACCGGCCGGGCCGAGGTCGGCCACGGTCATGTGAATCATGTCTGCAAGGGCCGTCAGCAAGCGCATCTCTGCCGAGTCCGCCGGCCCGGTGACGACCCGGTTCCCGAGCAGAGGTCTGAGCTCGCCGGGGGGCAGGACGAGGAACTTCGCCGTGAGGTGCGCCGTCGTCTCGAAGGCCGTCAGGCGCCCGAGGTGCCGGACGAGGAACTGCCCGGCAGACACGGTCCGGTCGCCGTGACCGGACGGGCCTCCCAGAGTCCATGCGCCGCTCCGCACGACGTACATGGCAAACAGATCCTGATCGCCGCCCGGGACGTCCGCGGTCCGGGTTGCCGACGCGGCGTGGAGATCGGCGATCGCCGCGCCGTGCACCTTGGCAACGTTGCCCTTGACCCGGAAGTCACCGATCGTGTCCGGGCTGAAGGCCGGCAGTTGGAAGACATCGTCGCCGACCTGCGTCTGCCACCCGCGCCGGAAAACGTCGAGTCCCCGCGGTGCGGAGTCCGGGGCGGTCGAGTCCACTGCGAACGCTCCGCGCGCGCCGTCGACCTCCGCTCCAGTACCGTGCATCCCTCTGCGATCCTCTCGTCTTCATTGCTTCAACGCCGTCCTGTGGTGATCGTGTTCCGCAGGACGCCGCCATGACCCATGTGGACACCGTGCCAATCTTCCTATGGACGGCTCGCATTGCAGCGCCCGAGAGGCAGAGCTGATGCTTCTGGTTCGGCGAGATGAGCTGATCACCCGAGTACGCGCCGCGGTCGTCGGTTCGCCCCCGTTCCGTGGCCGGCGCGCAGTTCGCGGTGTGGGCCGATGGCGTCGGCCATGCCCAGGCAGGTGCTGCCCGGGCCATGCCGATCGTGCTTGCACATCCGTCTCGGCCCAGATCAGCCCGTCGCGATCGTGTCCCACCGGGAACCCATCCGTGCCGGTGCCGGCTGCGGTCACCTGCGGCTTGTGCGGCTCGACGGTCAGCGGGCGATCGAGATCGCGAAGGGGGCGAATCCCCTGGACCGGATCACGTGGGGCACGAAGAGGATGGCGGCCTCTGTGGCGCGGGCGGTCCGGATCCCGCCGAGGTCGGTGATCCACTCCTTGTGCCAGCCGAGGTCGGTGAGCAGTTCGCCGACCGTCTGCTTGGCCAGCGGGTCCTCGCCGGAGAGGAACGCGGTCGGCGCCTGGGTGAGCGTGGCCGGTGCGGTCATCACCGGGAAGAGCATGGTGTTGAGGGTTTTCACGACCTGTGTTTCGGGGAGCGCTGCCTGGAGTTGCTCGGCGAGGCTGGAACCGGGGTAAATGAGGTCGGCGGGCAGTCCGTCGGGTCCGTCGACCGTGGCGTTGGAGACGTCCACGAGGATCTTGCCGTGCAGCTCTTCGCGCAGGGCGGCGAGGCGTTCCAGGGAGCCGGCGCCCGGGGTGGCGTTGATGACGATCCGGGCCGCCCGGGCGGCGTCGGCGGCGGCCCCCTGCGCGCGGTCCGCGACGGTCACCTCGTGCCCTGCCCGGATGAGGGCTGTGGCCAGGTTGCCGCCGACGCGGCCGTTTCCGAGAACTGCGATCGTGGTCATGATGTTCTGGTCCTTGCGTGGGTGCGGGTTGTGGTGTGCGGGGTCAGCGGGAGAGCGTGGTGACGGCTTCGGCGTGGACGCCGGGCGCGGCGGCCAGGAAGCTCTCGCTCTGCGGGGTCCAGGGGCGGCCCTCGGCGTCGGAGATCCGTCCGCCGGCCTCGGTGACGAGCAGCGCCCCGGGCAGCAGGTCCGCGCGGGCACCGGCGAACTGCCAGAAGGCGTCGATCCGGCCGGCGGCCACGTTCGTGAGGTGCAGGGTCGCCGGTACGGCGGTGCGGACGACGAGCGCGTCGAAGAGCATCGCGGTGATCGAGGAGCCGACGCGCCGTACGACCGTCTCGTCCTCGTCCGGCCGGGCCTGGCTGGTGGCCACGATGCTCAGGGCGAGGTCCGCGGTCGGGGAGACGTGCAGCGGCCGGCCGTCTAGGTAGGCGCCCGCGCCGGTGAGGGCGGTGTAGGTCTCGCCGGTCAGCGGCAGGTGGACCACGCTGAGCACCGGCCGGTTCTCCCGCACGAGGGTGGCCGTCACCGCCCAGTCCGGCAGGGCGTGCAGGTGGTTGACGTTGCCTTCGGCAGGGTCCACGACCCACCATTCGCCGCTCGGCAGCGCCCCGCCGTCCAGCTCGTCCTCCACCCAGCCGGCCTCCGGGCGCAGGCTCGTGAGGCGGGGGCGCAGGATGTCCAGGGCCGTGTCGTCGTTTGCGGCGAGCGCACGCATCAGCTCGTCACGGGTCTCGTAGCGGACCACATCGCCGAAACGCTCGCGCAGCGCCGCACCGGCGGCGCGCACGGCGGTCGCGGTGCGGTCGAGCAGGTCGGCGTCGGAGGTGACGACGTCAGTGGCCTGAAGCGTTTCGGACATGGTGGTGCTCCTGTCTGAGGAGGGGTGATGAGGCCGGTCGGGGCCGTGTTCGACGCACGACGGGGGGATGAAGCGCGTTGTGGAAGCGCCGTGGGCGCGGAAGAAGGCTCAGTCGAGCAGTTCGGCAGCCCGTTCGGCGATGGCGTAGACGGTCGCGTTGGTGTTGGCCGAGGGGATGGACGGCATCACCGAGGCGTCGGCGACCCGCAGCCCGGCGATCCCATGTACGCGAAGGTTCGCGGGATCGACGACGGCATCGGCGTCGGTTCCCATGCGACAGGTGCCGGTGAAGTGGAAGTAGGGGCCGGTAGCCTTGCGGATGAACTCTTCCACGGATTCGCCGCTCGTCTCGGAGCCCGGCACCGCCTCCTGCTTGCGCCAGTCGGCGAACGCGTCGGCTTCGCCGATGCGGCGTGCCATTGCCAGGCCCTTGCGCATGACCGCCAGGTCACGGTCGTCGCTCAGGTAGCCCGGGTCGACGACGGGAGCACTGGCGGGATGGGCGTCCGCCAGGCGCACGGTGCCGCTGCTGTGCGGAGCCATCGCGGAGAAGGCTATGGAGTAGCCGTTGGCCGGCTGCCGGCCCCATGCCGACGGGAGCGGTGCGGCGACGATGTAGACCTGAAGGTCCGGCCGGGCCGCGGCGGGGTCGCTGTACAGCAGGCCCATCATTTCGGCCGGTGGGTTGGCAGGAACGAACGGTACGGGCCGGCGGGCCTCGTACACCACTGCCGCCATCGGATGGTCCTGCAGATGGGATCCCACTCCCGGCAGGTCGGCGACGACGCCGATGCCGTGGTCGCCGAGGTGTCGTGCCGGGCCGATCCCCGACAGCATCAGGAGGTGCGCGGAACCGATGGCCCCCGCGGTCAATATGACCTCGGCGCTCTCGACGGACAGGTGCTCGCCGCCCACGGTGTACTCGACGCCGGTGCAGCGGCCCGCGGTGATGCGCAGCCGCTGTACGGTCGCGTCCGTGACGACGTCCAGGTTCGGCCGGTCGAGGAACGGACGGATGTAGGCGTCGGCCGCGCTCTGGCGGGCGCCGCCGGGCAGATTCATGTCACTCCACCCGAACCCGGTCTCCAGCCCGCTGCCGATGTCATCGGCGCGTGTGAACCCGGCCTGCACCGCGGCGTCGACGCCCGCCGTGGCCAGGGGATGGGGTTCCGCAACCGGGGCGACCACGACCGGCCCGTCCGTGCCCCGCACGGAGGCATCACGACTGCGAGTGCTCTCGCTGCGGCGGAAATAGGGCAGCAGATCGTCGAAACCCCAGCCCGGAGCACCGAGTCCGGGCCATTCGTCGTACGCGGAACGGTGCCCCCGCAGGTGGTAGAGGCCGTTGATGCTCGACGATCCGCCGAGCGCCTTACCGCGCAGCACGTCAGCGGCCCTGCCTGTACCGGCCTGCACGGTCGAGGCGCCCAGCCAGAGGGATGACGGGTCGAACCCCAGGAACCCCCAAGGAGATGCCATCACCTCGGTCGCGTCCCCGGCTCCCGCCTCCAGCAACAGCACCCGCACGCCCGGGCGTTCCGAAAGCCGGGAGGCGATCACGCACCCCGCTGTCCCCGCTCCCACAACGACATGGTCATAAGGACTCTGGCCCATCATGTCTCCGCTTCCCACGGCAGCACTTTCCGACCACCGGGTTTCAGGAAAAGGCTCCTCGACGATCGAAGAGCCGATTGCTTGCATGTACTCAAGGGGCCGAGAAGTCGGGATGGTTCTCGTCAGGTCGGCCCTGTACCTCGCTCGGCCGCCTCCGAGCTCGGCGCGCAGAAGGCGTGGAACCGGCTGATCAGCCGCGAGCGGGCTCCAGTTGTCCTTGGTGCGTACCCATCCCGGAACAGCCCGGGTTTTCCATCTGCCGTCGAATCCTAGGAATACCGACACGGCGCGTACTTGAACCTCCGCGACGTTCGTTCGGAACCTCAGCGCCATACGAGTGGCGAGAGGGCGTCCACCGGGGACAGATCGCGGCAGGGAGCCCCGCACGGTGGCCGCTCCCCGATGCCCTCACCGTCGCGGACCAGCTCCGGACCAGCCCAGACCAAGGGGGCGCATCGACTGACGTTTCCGCTGGTCAGCGTGGGTGCCGTCGCTGTACCACCAGGAGACGAAGAACGTTTTAGTCAGTTACTCCCCCAAGAAGCTGGGATTCTTCTAGAGAAGTGAAGTCCTGCGCCGGGACCGGGCGTTGCGTCTCTTGCCGCAACTCAGCAAAGTCACTCCAGGTAATCAAGTTGCTACCCTATGTCACTCTCTGCTCGCCTAAGGTAGTCCTTCCGGACCAGTCACGGACCAACGGCGTGTCCTTCATAGACACGGAAGACAAGATGCTGTGCTGCGGCCAGCCGCGCTCCAAAGCCAAGACCTCCGTTTGGCGGAGGTCCGGTGAGGAGGCCTCTCGGGCCGATGCGGACCGCCCCCTGGCGGCTCTGGACACCGTCAGGACAGGGGATCGGCAGCCGACCTTCGCGGCTGGCTCGGGAGTCAAGGCCTGTGTCGGCCCGGAGGTGTGCCACCACGCCTAGCATTTCGCAAACCCGGGCCGGACCTCGGCCACGACATCCCGGTGACTCTGTTCACGAGAGCGTTCTCGTGAACAGAGCCACCATGGTTAACGAACCAGCCGATCAGGACTGTTGCCGCCTCCATCTGCTCGCCAGCAAGGCGCCGGTAACCTACCTGCGGCGCCCTTTCCGCCGAGCACGGGTAGTACGCGAAGGCTGTCGGCGGGCTGCCGTTGCGGATAGTTCGGAACTGATCGGACCGGGCTGGATGCGCACGGAGACGAGGGCGGCCGCAAGCAGTCCATTGTCGCTCGCTTCGGCGAACCGGTGGTGGACTTCTGCAGGGTTCGATATGAGTTGCCGATGCGCGGCCGGGTCGCTGAGAGTAAGGCCGTAGCCGTACAGCACGAGCACGCTGCCACGGTCGCGGGCTACCTGCCGCCACCGGCCTGATGCCGTCGCATTGGCGCGCGCAATCACGGTCCCGTCGTCGTGCTCGAGGGTCAGTCTTCGGCCCGCGATGGTGAGCGTGAGGTGCTGCGGTGAGGGAATGGTCGGCTGCGGCCCCATCAGACGACGCAGACCCTTGCCGCAGGCCCGGTGGATCTGCAACTCGACTGACTCACCGTTCTCGAGCAAGGTGGCGCCGAGCATCTGATGAGGCTCAAGGATGACCAAAGCCCTCGACGCCGGCAGCAGCTTCTTGACTTCAGGCAGCAGAATGTCCAAGGTGGAGCGGCCGGCGAGGAACCCGTAAACGGGGTCGGTGGACAGCGACAACACTGATTGGCAGCCGGCCTCTTCGTACACGGCACGCAGGTCCTCATTGACCTGCAGCATCGGCGAGAATTCGGCGAGCACGGAATCGCCGGCCTCTTGCTGGAGGCGGTGTGCGGTCTCCCCCGCAACGGCTGATAGCCGCGGAATCAGCCCCTGGTAGATCCTCTCCCACACACTCCCGGCGTCATGCGGATCGGTGAACGTCTTGTCCCTCAGGCGGGCAATCAGCCCAAGCGGATCCGCGTCGTCGGCGCGCTCGTGAACGGCGCGCCAGCCTTCGTGGACCGCCTGCAACAAGATGAACCGGGCTTCGTCGGTGCCCGTCTCGTACGCCGGATTGTCGGCGATGCAGGTCTCTTGCAACAGGCGCCCGAGCAACTGCACCGCACGCTGCTCCCCAGTCAGCACCCATTTCCATGCGGCCTGACAGCCGACGTTGTGCACCAAGTGATGAACGGCAAACCCGTGGAGAGTGTGGGGCCCAACATAGGGCAGGAAGTCGGTGAAGGCAGCATCGGCCTCGACCCATTTGTCCTGCAGAGCCAACGTCTCAACCAAGAGACGCCTCAGGTCGGCTGTGCTCGAAGACCACGGTTCGGCACATCTGACCAGGGCCTTGGCAGCGGCACGCCGGGCGCGCTCTGCCTCTCCCCGACCGATCAGGTCCTGGATCACCAGGAGATCCTTCGCCGTTCGCTCCTTCTCGCCTGAGGGCAGACCGTCGACCAAGGCACGAAACCCCTTCAGCAGGTCCTCCAGCCTAGGGTCGGATTCTCTGCGTAACTGCATCTGCAGGATCAAAGACGCCTGGGCTGGCAGGTCGGCGACGTTATCGTGCAGACGGCCCCCAAGCCGGCGCAGATAGGTCAGCACAGGGCCTAGGTAGCCGGCCATGCAGGCGGCGCCGTCCTGCTTACGCAGATGAACGAGATGGGCGAGCGACGTGCGTGCCTGGGCAGCCATTCCCTCATCCGGGTCACCAGCCTGCACCAGCCATTCCAGTTCCAGCTCCAACAGCCGCTGCGCGGACTCGTACTGGCCGTGGGCATGATGAAACGCGGCGAGGTTGCCCATGAGCAGCGCCGTGAACGTGTCTGCTGTCCCTGCCGAGCGGATGTGCCCCACAAGGGCAGTAGCGTGCTGGGCCAGCTCCCAGGTCCGCTCGGCCTGGCCGGTCAGCAGAGCTCCACGCAGCCAGCGGTCCGTGTGGAAGGCAAGAACGGACAGACCGGCCGTGGCCTCTTCCCCGTTCATCCCCAAGTACCGGGAGATAATCTGCTGCAGTACCGAGTTCATCGACACGGTGTCATCACTGCCCGGGAACGACTCGCCCCGGGCCGGCAGCGGCTCGTCCCACCGCACGAGGGAGACGTTGAGCAACTCGCGCATGACCTCCCTTACCGGCACATGAGCCTCATCGAAGACCAGCCATCGGGGAGAAGGGGGCATGTTCTGGGGCTCGTAGAACGCGCATGCCGCAGCCAGATGCACCGGCACCCGGCGCGGTGCGAGCCAGCACAGCGCCGCTACCGTGATCAGAGTCGGATGCAGCAGCCCACGGCCTTGCGCACTTCTCGCTAGGCGATCCATTGTCAGCGCGACTGCTGCGGCCAGAGTTCGCGGGTAGCCGGCGGGCACCGACTGCTCATCGTCGGCAGCCCGGTGAACCAGGGTCTCCGTATAGGCTGCAATCCGCTCCACGCCCACGCCGCAGCTGGCCAGATAGCCACACGCCACCTCGATGGCCAACGGCCAGTACTCCAATGCGTCCGCCAGCCGGAACAGCGCCGATGCGTGCTCGGCGGCCTCCTGCGCACCGACCGACAGCCGCAGTTGCAACAGCTCAAGTGCTTCCTCGCGACTCATCGGGTCCAGATCGATGCGTCCATCCACCCTTGGCCAATGACCACCCAGTGCCGTCGCGATGACCCGGCCGCGCCCCTGCCGGGGAATCCAAGCGCCCACAACGGACGCGCTCGCGTCGTCAAGAACCATGAGCCAACGCCCTGGCAGCGACTGCAGCTCGGCGTGAACCCGCTCACGTAACAGCCTCGGATCCCGCGCCTCCGTCTGCTCCGCCCTACCTGTAAGGTGCGCCAGCACCCGGACGAACGACGCCACCAAGGATTCTTCGGTCTCAGCATCGACCCAAAACACAGCGTCGTAGCGGAAGGCCTGGCCCGCGACGTACGCGGCAGCGAGACTGGATTTCCCCAGGCCCGACAAGCCCGTGATGACACACATCCGCACACCCTGCTCTGAATCCTGTCCACCCAGCAGAACCTCGCCCACCTTCTCGACGAGGTGTGCCCGGTCCACCTCCGGAACCGGAGGCACCTGCCCGAACACGATGCTCAGATCCTGCCGCCCCAGAGCCGAACGCAGCTCCTCATCACCGACCAGCACCGACCGGCGGAAATCACTCACATCCCACTGCGCCAGACCGGGATCAGCCGCCCGACGCATCACCTCGGCCACCAAACAGCCCAGCACAAGCCCACCGGCCCGACCGGACAACCCCCGCCCAGCCCTCTCCCGCTCCAAACGCAGCGCACTGTGGAGGTCTTCACGCAACTGCTCATCACTGCGGTCATCGAACTCAATGCCCGCACGCCCCAAGCGCTCCCAGTGCTCCTCGGACAACGCCTGGCAGAGGCCCCAGGCGGCCGGAGCCCGTACCAGGAGTTCCTCGAGCCCCACCTTGAGATGCGCAGCGTCACCACCGTGACGCTTCAGCAGCTCACCCAGATGCAGACATCCTTCGTCCGGCACAGCGGACGTGATCAAACGGTACTGGTCGGCTTCGAAGCCGGTGACCAGATGAACCAGCACCGACACAGCCTCGCGTGCCCTCACGGTCCGTCCCGCACCAGCACTCTTCACCTGCACCGCGAGCAGCGAGCGACCAGAGGCATCGACCAGATCGAAATCGACCGAATCCACATGGCGGACGGACACCGCATTCCCGGGCCCCTCGACACGACAAGCAGTCGCCTCACCCTGCTGCATGCCGCCCAACAAAGCCTCTACCGTACGCAGGTACTGATACTGGAACCCGCGAGCAGCAACGCGCCCACCGTCGATCGCCACGCAACCCCCTCGAAGTCGAGCCCTACTTCCGGGATTCAGACTAGGCGCGAGGTAGGACAGCGAAGGGCGGCCCGGCCACATGTGCGATGGCTTTCAGCCCAGAGGAGCTCATCTCCAGATGCGAGGCCAACTTCCGTGACGGCTCCCCCCAAGCCCGCGGGCAGGTGACGTACCGCTACGCCTGGCCTTTCCGTCCCTCTGCCACCCCGGCGGAATCGTTGTAGTCGAGGCCTGTGTCAGTGCGCCACGTTAGGCTCGCAAGCTGAGACCGATGGGGGAGTTACGTGCTCGATCGTGCGCTGACCGCAGATGTCCCGCTTGGCCCGTTCCAAGATCACCCCATTCCCGTCTTCTCGGCGAAGGGTAGAAACTCCAAGTTGCACGCCCGCCTCACCTGCACCCGGCTGCGCGCCGACGGCGCCGTGACGTCCGCGGTGCCGCTGAACTCCGACATGCTCGGCCGGATGTGCTCCAGCTGCGCGCACCACGGCGATTGGGGCCGCCCTGACGGCGGCGTCGGCCTCTTCCTCCGTGCACTGGGCGGCTTCGGTCTTCTCTACCAACTCCAGCGGTACACCGAGACGGACCCGGACTACGCGGTGGACCAGGACGAGGAGCACGACGACGAGGCCTGGGAGGTCCGCGACGATGCCGAGCGCCTGCGCGAATCGGTGGCGTCCGCGTGGCGTGATGCCGCGCGCAGTCTCCACCTCGCCCAGGCGACCGTCGCGGCGTTCCCTTGGCTCGCCGACTGGGCCCGGCCGAAGGTGGCCCTGAAGGAGCAGTACCTGGAGACGCTGCGCGGGCAGGCGGCCCTGTTCCTGACCCCCGCAGGGCTGCTGGCTGCGGCGGTGGCTGCGAGCATGGACGAGCCCGAGCCCCCCTCCGGCGAAGGTGCGTTCGCCGCCATCGGCGACAGCACGGAGGTAGCCAGGCGGCTGCGGGCGATGTGGTCCGCCTGGCAGAGCAAGGCCCTCGGCAGCTGGGGCCTCCCCGGCGACTCCTTGTTCACCTACGGCGCCCTCCACGGCATCCGCCAAAGCCGCAAGGGGTACGCCGAAGCCCGCGTAGCAGTGGGCCGGTTGCTGGCGTCGTGGGAGGACGAGGCACGCCGGATCGCCAGTGCCGCGGATATCGGGGCAACGGCGGTGGTGACTGTACACCTTCCGGAGATCCGGGAGGATGAGACGTACGGGCCGCACCGGCACGAGACGGGCCTGCTGGTCGGCCTCGACGACTGGACGATCGGGGTCCTCCTCACCCATCTCACCGGCGCCGACTGGGGCCGCCGCCGCCTCACCGTCTGCGTGCCGCGGCTCATCTCCGACCGGCTTCTCAGCCGCTCCTCGCTCCTGCACTGCGAGCCCGCAACCGCCACACCCGAGGCGGTTCCAGCCATGGCCGAGGCGAGCCCACTGGGCCCCGGCGTCTTCGACGACACGACCGTGCACCAACGTCGGCCGCTCACGGCGGACCACCTGCGGCTGCTGCGCTCGGTCGGGACTGCCGAGGACGAGCTGTACATGGTGTTTTCCACGGACGGTGGGGCAGAGGTCCTGCCGTTCCCAGAGCTCGAGCGCCGGGCCGCCCGTGGCTGGCGAGGTGTTCTCATCGCCAGCTCAGCGGACCTGCCCGCCGCCCTGCTCGAACCGTGGTCAGGCGAGGTCGGTCAGCGACCCGCGGACCAGGACAGGTGGTGGCCGGAGCGCATGCGCAACGCTAACGACCCACTGTTCGGTGAGGAGCTCGGCCTGAACTCGGGGGCCCAGCAGGCCGCGTGGGTGGTGTTCGGTGACGAGGCGAGGCAGCGGGAGCGCAATCTGCGTCTGCTCGCGGTGGCCCGTGGTGTCCGGGACCTTCGGAGTCTCGATGCCGGGTACGACCGGGCCGGACGCTCCCGCAGTCTCCCGAGCGCGGTGTGGCACGGACTCCTCGCCCACGGCCAGGACTTGGACCTGGAGCCGTTCGAAGCACCCGGGGGCAGCGGTTGGACGCCCGGTGGCAGCGGCATCCCCCTCGGGGTCCTCGCGGACGTCCAGGTGTACGCGGCCAACGCGGACCCCCGGTTCCAGGGCAAGGGGCACTCACCGTTCTGCTCCCACACCCGCGAACGCGGCGTAGTCGCCGGCGATGATCTGCTCACCGTTGCGGACCTGCTCAGCGGCAAGGACTTCGACTGGTGCAGCAAATGCTCGGGCTACGCAATCCGCCGCTTGACGGACGTCCAACTCGCCCATTACCGCGCCGCCCACAGGCTCCACGACATCGCCCAGCAGCTGGATCCCGGCCGTAGCGGGTACGACCCCGGCCGTCTCGAGCAGCTCGCCGAGCAGCTCCGGGAACTGGAGAAGTGGGACCCCGACGTTGAAGACCGCTGCTACACCGAGGACTCCCGCCGGTGGCGCCGCATCGTGCACGAGCTGCTGGCCCGGGGTCACTCCGCCCGCGCCGACAACACCTGAACCTCCAATCTGCCGAACTGATGAGGACCCCATGGACAGCGCTCTGTCGCAGCAAGCACTCGCGACTCGGCTGCTTAAGCGGCTCACCACACCGCTGCGGCTGGCCGGCTGGATCGAGGAGGAGCAGTGGTACGAGGAGGAGGAGGGGATCCCGGCTGACGCCGCCCTGTCGGTGGAGCTGTCCCGATCGAACTTCCACCTGCACGTCAGCTGGTACCCCGGCAGCTGCCACCTCGTCGTCGACGATCCCACCGACGGCTGCGACTGGGTCGAGAGCCTACCCCCGCTGTTCCCGCTCGACGAGCCGCTCAGCATTGACCTGAGCACCCATCCCACTCAGGCGGCGAAAACCGAGGCCGCCCGTCGAGCTTTTGCTGCGGCTGGACTCCTCGACGCGACCCGAATCCACCTGTCCAAGGACGCATTGGCTCTGTGCCACAACCTGGTCCTGCTGCTCTGGGCCGACCACATCCACGATTCGATCGCCCGGCACCGGCGAGGTAGCGACGGCCGGGCCGCAATCGAGGCTCTTGGCGAGGAGTTCTCCTGGCGGATCGGCAGCGGACTGCGTACCTATCCGGTGATCGTCCCCGACGCAGTGCCGGCCGCGGCGGCCCGTGGCATCGCCGAATGGTGCTGGCGCCGCGAGAGCGACGTCGAGCAATGGCATTTCAAGATCGACGACATCGCCATGGCGCGCGCCAACATCGCAGCCACCCGGGCCGTCTTGCCCCACGTCCACCCCGAAGGCGTCGACTGGCCGGCCGTGCGCCTCGCTCTCACCGTGCCTTCCCGTCGGCTCGCGAACGGCCAAGCCCTACAGGACATCTTCGAGGAGGGATGGGCGCCGGTTCTTGCATCCATCCACCGGGAGATCGACCTTTGGCAGCAGGTCGACGAGAACCTTGGCCCGGAAGCCACCCTCCGCCTGCTCTCCATGCACGGCTCCCACACCGAGTCGATCGGCGAGTGGTGGGGATCCGGCTGGTACGAGACGATGGTTCGCCGTGCAATTGTCCGCGCGGCGAGCGACGGAAGCCTCCCATCGGTCGTGCCGAGCGCTTTCCCCGATGTGGAGCAGTTCGCCGAAGTGGCCGCCGGGCACCCCGACCTCCTCGACGACGACACCCTCTCCTGGCTCACCAGAGCCGTTTTCGAGGAAGGCTCTCTCCTCCGGAGCGCCGGCTTGCCGTCCATCACGGCAGTCACCCTTCCGGACTGGGCCGTACAGGATCTCCTTAGCCTCCTCCCGCCTGATGACGAAGCGGCGGAGGTCCCGGAGAGCTGCGGTGAGTGAGCCAGCCAACGATTGCGCCATCTCATTGCCGGAAGGCCGAATACTGGTCGAGATCGTCGCCGCAACGCAGATCAGTCTGTGGGATCCTCGGAGCTGAAAACTCGTACAACATTTCGACAACCCCTTAAGCAACATGTCCGTCCCAGTACACCAGGACGGCGAGGCGGAGCTGCTTGCCAGGGGAAACGGCACCGACCTGCGCCTGCGGAATCCCCCGCCGTTCGGCTGATCCATTCCCTGCTCGCTGCGACCCCGGTCACGAACATCGTGTAGACGAGTGCCGATGGACTCCTGCATGTGAGCGGCCCCATAGGCGCGCACAAGTCCGCTGGTCACATGGGCAGCGACACTGCAATCTGCGGCAGCGGCGGACACCGCTTGCATTTCAGGAACCTGGTTCCTGCCCAACGGTCAGTGCCCCGGACGCTGCCGCGCGGACGTGGAGCGAACAACTGGCACGGGGTCACATCCGACGGCCCCACGCTGCGGATGTGCAGCACAGCGCCCCCTCCCGATAGCCCACCACCCTCCCGATCATTCCCAGAACTTCCCAGCGCACCCCCATCCCCTCCGCCCCAGGACTGCCCGGACCAAGATCCGGACCATTTCCGGACCAGCCCACGCCTAGGATCCGCACCAACTGCCGTTTCCGCTGGTCAGCGTGGGTTCCACTGCTGTACCGCCAGCAGACGAAGAACCTTCTCGTCAGTTATTCCCCGAAGAAGCTGGGCTTCTTCTAGAGCCTCAAACCGGGTGCCTGGAGCGGCCGTTGCGCTTCGGGCATCCCCTTTCGCCTCAGATGCCTATTGACAAGGGCGCATGGGTGCGGACCATGAGCTCCCGGCCCGGGTGTGTAGGTTGGCTGCCCGTCGCTGCCCCGCTCGGGCTCGGCGCGACTCTCTCCCCCACAGCTCCAGGAGGCCCCGGCATGCCCTCGTTCCCCTCTTCCCCCGTCGGCGCCCGCCCCGGCGCGGCCCCTGAAACGGCAGCCGCTGTGTGGCAGGTGATCACCACCATGTACGAGGCCTACTCGGCCGGGGACCGTCCACGGGTCGACGCCTGTCTGGACCCGGAGGCGACCGTATGGGATTCCGGGACTGCCGGGCTGCTCTTCGGGAAGCCGGACCTGGACCGGGTGCGCGAGGAACGACCGGCCGGTGGTGGGGGGCCGGTGGAGATCGGGCTGGAGCCGTACGGGCAGGTCGTGGACGTCTTCGGTGACATCGCGGTGCTGCGTTTCTGGCTGCGGGTGGACTTCGCGCCCGACCCGTCGGCCGGTGAGCTGCGCCCCGAGCTGGTCCGCAACACCGCGGTCTTGCAGCAGGGCGTCGACGTGGGGTGGCGCATCGTCCACCTGCACGAGGACGTGCAGCAGCCGGGCGGTGTCCCCGTCGGCGATCGCTGAACCGGGCACGGCGCACTGCGGCAGTCCACCACCTGTGCGCCGTGCACAGCCCTCCCCGGAAGCCTCGGGCTAGCGTCCTCGGCGATCCCCTGAGAAAGCCGGGAGGCGGCATGACATACCGGGTGGCCATGGACATCGGTGGGACTTTCACCGATGTCGTCGCCTATGACGAACACAGTGGTACGTATTTCGCGGCCAAGGCGCCCACGACGCCGGGTGACCTGGCCGAGGGAGTCTTCGCCTCGCTGGGCCGGGCGGTGGACTCGCCCGGCGACATCTCCTTCTTCGTGCACGGCACCACGCAGGGCCTCAACGCCCTGCTGGAGCGCAAGGGCGCCCGCGTCCTGCTGCTCACGTCGGCCGGGATGCGGGACGTGTACCACATCGCCCGTGGCAACCGGGACCGGATGTTCGACCTGCACTACCGCAAGCCGGAGCCGCTGGTCGAGCGCTGCGACACGATGGAGGCGGGCGGCCGCTTCGATTGGCGCGGCATCGAGCTCGAACCCCTCGACGAGGACGCCGTGCGGGCCGCCGCCCGGCGTGCGAAGGACGAGGGCTTCGACGCGGTCGCCGTCTCGTTCCTCTTCTCGTACGTCAATCCGGACCACGAGCTGCTGGCCGGGAAGATCCTGGAGCAGGAGCTCGGCGAGGACAGCGAAGACTTCGTAGTGGTGCTGTCGCACCGGGTGGCGGGCGAGTGGCGCGAGTACGAGCGGACGAGCTCGGCTGTCCTGGAGGCGTACACGGGCCCTGTGGTGCGCCGCTATCTGGGCCGGATCGAGGGGCGGTTCGCGGAGCACGGCCTGACCGTCCCGGTGCAGGTGATGCAGTCCTCGGGCGGCATCGTGAACGCCTCCTACGCGCGCCGCCACCCCTTGCAGACCCTGCTGTCCGGGCCGGTCGGCGGCACCATGGGCGGCGCGGCGGCCGCTGGCCTGTTGGGCCGGCGCAACGCGATCTGCGTGGACATGGGCGGCACCTCCTTCGATGTATCGCTGGTCCTCGACGGCCGTCCCGATGTCTCCAACGAGGGCTCGGCGGACGGCTTCCCGGTCCTGATGCCGCTGGTCAACCTGCAGACCATCGGCGCCGGCGGCGGCTCCCTCGCCTATGCCGAGGCCGGGGGCCTGCGCGTGGGCCCGGAGTCCGCCGGAGCCGTCCCCGGCCCGGCCTGCTACGGGCGCGGCGGTACCCAGGCCACCGTGACCGACGCCAACGCGGTGCTCGGTCGCGTCGACCCGGACTGGTTCGCCGGCGGCCACATGACGCTCGACGTGGCCGCGGCCCAGCAGGCCGTCGCTGCTCTCGCCGGTGAGCTCGGTCTGGAGCCGGTGGAACTGGCGAGCGGGATCTGCGACGTGGCCAACGCCAAGATGGCGCAGGCGATCCGTACGCTCACCGTCGAACACGGCCTGGAGCCCGGCGAGTTCGTCCTGCTAGCGTTCGGCGGCGCGGGCCCGATGCACGCCGTGGAGATCGCCCGCGAGCTCGGCATCGGCGAGGTCGTCGTGCCGCGTTTCCCCGGCGCGTTCTCCGCCTGGGGCATGCTCGGCACCGAGGTCCGCCGCGACCTCACCCGCCAGTTCTTCACCCCGGGCGCCGACCTGGACGGTGAGGCCATGGCCCGCGCCCTGGCCGACCTGGAGGACGAGGCGCTGGCCGCACTCGCCGAGCAGGGCGTCCCCGTGGAGCGGCAGCGGGTCGAGCACGTCGTCGACATGCGGTACGAGGGCCAGGACTACACCCTCGCCGTGCCGCTGCTCGCCGCCGCCGAACCGGCCGGCGAGGATTTCCTCGCCACCGCCGCCGAGCGCTTCGCCACGCTCCACGAACGCCGCTACGGGCACGCCACGCCCGAGGCGCCCGTCGAGTTCGTCACCCTGCGCAGCACCGCGCTCGGCGCGCTGCCCGAGTCAGCACCGGTGCCGTACGCCGCCGACGAGGCCGGCCACGACACCGTCCGGCAGCGGCCGGTCGTGTTCGGCGGCCGCACGTACGACACCACCGTTCTGCGCCGCGAGCGGCTCGCGCCCGGGCAGTGCCTCGACGGCCCCGCGGTCATCGTGGAGGCCACCTCCACCACCGTCGTCCCCCCGGACTCGTCGGTCGCCGTCGACGAGAACGGCTTCCTCGTCATCAAGGTTGGAGCCACGGCATGACCGACACCGGCAGCCGGGTCGTCGACCCGGTCACCACCGAGATCATCCGCTGCGCGCTGCTGCAGGCCGCGGAGGACATGAACACCACCCTCATCCGGTCCTCCTACACACCGACCATCTACGAGGCGAAGGACTGCGCGGTCGCCCTCCTCGACCGGGACCACAACGTGCTCGGCCAGTCCTCTGGCCTGCCGATCTTCCTGGGCAACCTGGAGGTGTGCACCCGGGCCACCGAGGAGATGTACGGCGCGGACGTCTGGAAGCCCGGCGACGTGTGGGTCCTCAACGACTCCTACATCGGCGGCACCCACCTCAACGACGTCACCGTCTACGCGCCGATCTTCACGGAGGACACCGCCGACGGTGAGCTGATCGGCTTCGCCGCGTCCCGTGCGCACTGGATCGACATGGGCTCCAAGGACCCCGGCGGTTCGATGGACTCCACCTCGATCTACCAGGAGGGCCTGCGGATGGGCCCGTTGAAGATCTACGAGGGCGGCGAACCCTGTGAACAGGCGCACTCGTTGATCGCCCGCAACGTCCGCTTCCCGCAACCCACGCTCGGGGACATGCGCGCCCAGGTGGCCTGCGCCCGTACCGGCGCGAGGCGGTTCGCCGAGATCGTCCGCCGCTGGGGGCTGCCGACCGTGCTCGCCGCGCGGGACGCCATCTTCGCGCAGACCGAGCGGCTCGAGCGGGAGCAGATCGCCGCCGTTCCCGACGGCGTCTACGAGGCGACCGGCTACCTGGACAATGACGGCATCGACCTGCGTACGCCGCTCCACGTCACCGTGCGCGTCGAGATCGACGGCGACCGGATGACCATGGACGTGACCGACTGCGCCGACCAGGCGGCCGGTCCCGTCAACTGCGGTGCGGCGCAGACCGTCGCCGCCTGCCGGGTCGGCTACAAGCTGCTGGTCAGCGGCGATGTCCCGCTCAACGGCGGTTCGTTCCGGCCGCTGAAGGTGGTCACCCGGCCGGGCACCATGCTCGCCGCCGTCGAGCCGGCGGCGTGCCAGTACTACTACTCACACCTCGGGCTGGTCATCGACCTGGTGGTCAAGGCGCTGGCGCCCGCGGTGCCCGCGCGAGCGGCCGCCGCGAGCTACGGCGACTCGATGATCGTGCAGTTCACCGGGACCGACCCGCGCAACGGCAGGCTCTTCGTCTCCCAGGAGGCGACGGTCGGCGGCTGGGGCGCGTGGCAGACCGACGACGGCGAGTCCTGCCTGATCAACAACGTCAACGGCTCCCTGCGAGACATGCCCGTTGAAGTGCTGGAGACGCTGTTCCCCGTACGAGTCACCGAGTATGCGATCCGTGCCGACTCCGGCGGGGCGGGCCGCACCCGTGGCGGCAACGGCGTGGTGCGCCAATACACGTTCGAGGCCGACCAGAACCTGTCGCTGTGGTGGGAGCGTTCGGTGACCCCCGCGTGGGGTGTCTTCGGCGGCGGCGCCGGCGCGGCACCGCGCGTCGTCCTCAACCCCGGCCGGGACGGCGAGCGCGAGCTGCTCAAGGTGAACGCGCTGGCCGTGCGCCGGGGCGACGTGCTGCGCTGCGAGAGCGGCGGGGGCGGCGGCTTCGGACCCGCCGCGGAGCGCCCCGCCGAGGCGGTACGGGAAGACCTCCGGCAGGGCCTGCTGAGCCGTGGGCGGGCAGCGTCCGCCTACGGCGTGGAGGCCTGACGTCCCACCGCTCCAACTCCACCCCGAACCGGGCCCGGTTGCCGAATCCCCCACGCGGCGACCGGGCCCTCCCCACGTGAGGGCGCGGTCACCGCCCCTTCCCGCTCAGGACTCGGCCAGCAGGACGCGACAGGCCAGGTGCAGGGGGAGGCGCTGGGCGGGGTCCTCGGGGTCGAAACCGAGCGAGCGGATGCGCTCCAGGCGCGCCGCGACCGTGTTCCGGTGGACACCGAGGATCTCGGCCGCCGCCGAGGGGGCGGCGCCCTGGTCCAGGACGACCGCCAGCGTACGCAGCAGCGTTCCGTCCCGGTCCGCGGCGAGCAGCGGGGCCAGCACGACCTCGGCGGGCCGCCGCAGCGCTTCCGCGGGCAACGCGGACAGCAATTGGGCGGGCCCCATACGGTCGGCGCGGACCACCGACCCGGGTACCGCGGCGACCGCCGCGGCGGCCCTGGCGTCGGCGAGCGCCACGCCCAGCGTGCCGGTACCGCCGGCCGGACCGGCCACTCCCCCGGCGAGCGGCAGCTGGTCACCGATCGCCCGGACGGCCGTACGCAGCTGGGCCTCGCCCTGCCGCAGCCACACCTCCGGGTCCGGGGCCGGACTTCCGACTGCCGCGGAACGCCATGACACCCAGCAGTCCTCGTACGCGATGAGCGGTCCGCCGATGCCGTACCTGGCCCAGAGCGCCCGCAGCGCAGGTCCCGGTGCGGGCCCGGCGCCGGCCTCCGCGGCGCCGGCCGGTCGTAGGGCGAACGCGATCAGGGGCCCCGTCAGCGGCCAGCCGAGCGCCGCCGCCTCGGCCCTGACGTGGGCACGGGCCCGCTCGTCCCCCTCTTCGGAGAGATGCGTCAGCTGGTGCAGCAGCAACTCGCTGCGGCGGTCATGCTGTTCCTCCGCGAGGCGGCGGGTGGCGGCCCATGCGGTCAGCGGGGGCGCCGCCAGCCGCAGCACCGCTTCGACGGTCGACGCCCAACCCGCCTCCTTCGACCGGGAGTCGGCCACGAGAACCGCGAGCGGGTGTCCGTCGGGCCCCGGCACGTCCAGCCGCACCGGGTGCGCGGAGTCGAGTGCGGCCCGCCGCCCGGCCAGCATCCCACCCACCGGGTCGGTGAGCGCCAGGGATGTCGAAGGCAGCGCCGCGTGCAGCGCCGCCAGTACGCGCTCGGCGTGCGGGCCGGCGGCGGCGAGGCGCTGGGCGGCGTCGGCCAGCAGCGCGGTCCGGCCGGCGTCCGGCCGGGACACGGCGGAGGCGATCCGTACGGCGCCCTCCAACGCGTCGCCGCCGATCAGCAGCAGTGGAACGCCGAGGCGGTCCGCGAGTGCGCCCGGCGGATGCGCGGCCACCGCCGTCTCGGGTACGACCACGCAGGCGGCCGCCTGCTCCCAGGCCTTGCGCAGGGCCATCTCCACGATCCATCCCGACCGGGCGAGCGCCTCGGTGAGGACGACCGCGGTGTGCGGGCGCAGGTCGTCGAGGGCTTCGCGCCGGTCCACGATGCGCACGTCCAGGACCTGGGCGTCGCGCCCCGTCGTACCGAGTATGCGTACGCCGGGCAACGGGCCGTACTGCACCAGCTCCGCGACGGTCATGGGTGCGGGCGGGTCGGTACGTCTCACCACCGGGTCTCCTCGGGTCGTTCCGCGTCGGCGTGTCCCGCCTGCCACGCATCCGGCTCCGGGTCCGGGCTCAACAGGATGAGCCCGCCGGCAGCAGCCAGCCGGCGGCCTTGCGGGGTGTGCCAGGCGGGTGCGGCGGGGATCACGACGATCTCCACCTCGATGCCGGGCATGGCACGTTCGACGTCGAGCACCCGCTGGTCGGCCGCCGACAGCATCAGGATCTGGTCCGGCGCCGCCGCGGCCGGCGCGCCGTCGGCGAGGACCAGCAGCACCTCGTTGTGGGCCTCCAGGCGGAACCGTCTGTGCAGGCCCTCGCTCTCGGAGACGACCACGCTGGTCGGCCGGGACGGCAGCGCCGCGCCGCCGGCGGTGTCCGGCCCCGGCGTCGCGGGGTGCTCCACGGCGGCGATCCGCCCGATGCCCAGTCGACGGGGCCGCGGCTGCCACTGCGCGAAGGGATCGCCATGCGTCGGGCGCCCCGCCGCCAGGGCCCGGCTCACGGTGCCGGGAACCACGGCGGCCGCCAGTCGGTCGCCGTCCACGGCGTAGCAGGCGGCGACCGCCCAGCCTCCGGCGGCGAGGACCAGCGGCCGTACGAGCTCCTCCACGCGGCTGCCGACCGCCTCGACGACGACCACGTCCCCGGCGGGCGTGGCCAGGGCGACCGGGGCGACATCGATCCCGGTGATGGTGAACGTGGTCTGTTCCAGCAGGGGGAGCACTCGTCCGCAGCCGTCCCCGTCCACCAGTGGCAGTCCGCAGGACGCCGCCGTGACGACGGCGAGCAGGGCGTTCTCGGCCGCGGTGTTGAGCGGCACGACGGCGTCCGCCGCCCTGCCCAGGCGGCGCTCCAGCGCACGGACCGCCCGGCGCGGCTCCTCGCCCGTGGGCAGCTGCTCGGCCAGCGCGGCCGAGGAGCCGAGCAGGCTGACCGTGACGCACATCTGGCCGGAGCCCAGGTCGCCGGGGCGGATCAGCGGCACCGGTCCGTGCTCTGCCAAGGCTGCCCGCGCCCAGTCGAGGCTCGCCCGGTACGAGGAATGCTCGGCGCCCGCTGCGAGTACCAGCGCCCCCTTGGCGAGATCCTCCAGCCCGGCGGCGTCCACCACGGTCTCCTCCCCGGGCTTCATGTGCGGCGGCTACGGGTCATGACGGGATTCCCGAGGGGGATCCGACGGCACGGACGCGGAGGCGGTGAACACCCTCGGGCAGGTAGGACACGGGGGTGTGGGCGGCGAACGCGACGTGGGCGGTGGCGGGGGCGGCACCCGCGGCGACGACCCGGGCCAGAGCCTGGTCACGGGCGAGCCCGAGGAGCCGGTCGAGTTCGGCACGGCCCCCGGCGACGGCGACCTGATCGACTTCGGCCACGATGTCCGAGCGGGCGGCTCCGTAGGCCGCGGCGGCGATGGCGGCCGCCGGATCCTGGGCCCGTACGGGCACCAGCCCGCAGTCGCCGCCCGCCGCGAGAAGCACACCGCCGGGGGTCCGTCGCCGGACCCTTTCCACCAGGTCGGCGACCTGCTCGGCGCCGGTCCGGACGAGGTCGGCACGGGGCAGCACGTCGGCGCGGATCCGGGCCAGGTCCAGGTCGACGCCGCCAAGGCCGGGGCCGACGTCGAGGCGTTCCACTTCGCCGTCGGTGACGCTCGCGCACCGGAATTCCGCGGCCCCGGCGTCCACGACCACGGCGCGGTCCGCCCCGGCCGCGAGCGCGGCACCCCGCACGGCGCTCGCCGTGGTGGAGGCGATGGCGAGGACCGGATAGTGGCGGAAGTACGCGGCGGAAACCAGTCCGCCGGTGTTGCGGGCCAGGTGCAGCGGCGCCCGGAGACCGCCGACGCGCAGCGCGCGTTCAGCCGTGTCGCTCACGCGTGCCGCCCACGGCCGCAGGGCGGCGTTGAGGACGGCGGTGTTCTCGCGTTCCCGCAGCCCCGACCGCCCGATCTCGTGCGACAAGGTGATCTCCGCGCCGGGCACGGCTTCGGCGATGACCTCGGCGGCGGCAAGCTCCGGGGCGGGGCGGGTCAGCGCGCCGGCCGCCGCGACCGAGAAGGCGGTGACACCGTCGTCGGCGGCCCGCCGCGCGAAGTCCGCGACGGCCGCCCGGTCGAGCGGGGCCAGTCGCCGCCCGGTGAGCGCGGATCCGCCCGAGACGACCGCGTGGAGCGGCCCCACCTCGTGGGCGGCCTGCGCAGGCCAGCCCGCGAGCGGCCCGAGGGACGGATGGCTGGGCGGGGCGATCCGCAGTGCGGCTACCGGTCGCAGCCGGGACGGACGGCGCTCCAGGTCCGTGGTGAGGCCGACGGCGTCCACCTCACCGGCCCGATCCCCGGGCAGCTCGGCGAGCACCGCGCGCAGACATTCGCCGAGGCCGGGAACGCTGTCCACCACCGCGCGCGCCACCGTCCGACCGCCCGGCCCGACCAGCACGGCGACGGTGGTGACGCGTCCCACGTCCACTCCCAGCCTCACCTGCATGATCCTGTCACCATCTGCCCCTATATATCACTCCAGATCGCGGCCCTCGGTCTCCGGCAGCGGCACGGCCACAACCAGCGCCACCACCAGGAACGCAGTGATGAACAGCACCGTGGAGGAGAATCCGGTGGCACGCGCCAGCAGGTACCCGACGGCCGACGGTGCGACCGAGGTGGAGATCAGCTGAGCCGCAGTGGCCCAGGAATACCCGGTGGCGCGCAGTGCGGTCGGGTAGAACTCGCCGTTCCAGGTGTTCCAGACACCCCACGCGCCGAGGCTGAAGAACGACAGGGCGAAGTTGGCGGCGTACAGCTGCGTGAGGCTGCCGGAGCAGGCGAACAGCACCCCGCTGACCGCAGCGGCCGCCACGTAGGGCAGGAAGACCTTCTTGCGGCCGAAGCGCCCGGTCAGGTACGAGGCCGAGACGTAGCCGGGGATCATGAAGAGGGCGCTCAGCGCCACGAAGCCGAGGCTGCTGGACATGCTCAGCCCCTTCTCCATGAGCAGGGTGGGCAGCCAGGTCTGCAGGCCCCAGTAGCCCCAGTTGAACGCGAAGTTCACGATCAGCATGAGCACGGTGATGCGCAGCAGCCGGCCGCGCAGCAGGGCGAGGGGGTTGCCGGCCCGCTCGGGCTCGACCACGGCGAAGCGGGCGCCCTCGGGAACCTCGGCGCCGAGCTTCAGGAGCACCGCCCGGGCTTCGGCGTGCCGGCCACGCGCCGCCAGCCAGTACGGGGACTCGGGCACCCAGGCCCGGATCGCGAACACCCACAGGGCCGCCAGCGCGCTGGCCACGGCCACGACGTGCCAGCCCATCCCGGACAGCGCCTGGGTCACCCCCACGGCGGCGAGCACGCCGATCGGCCAGCCGATCGACAGGTAGACGGCGGCCCGGCCGCGCAGCCCGACCGGGAGCAGTTCGAGGAAGTAGGGGAAGGTGACGGTGTAGATGCCGGCCAGGGCCGCCCCCGAGAGCACCCGGGTGACCATCAACGTGGTGAAGTTCGGCGAGAAGGCGCTGGCCAGCGCCACGGCACCGTACGAACCGAGGCTCCACAGGCACACGCCGCGGCGTCCGATCCGGTCGGCCACGGGCCCCCAGACGAGCGCGCCGGGGATCATGCCGAGGGCCACGGCCGACAGAACCCACCCGATCCGTCCGGCGTCGAGGGCGAAGGCCTCTCCGAGATCGGCGGAGACGTAGACGAGAGCGAGCTGCTCCCACGATTCGATGACGAAGGCCATGAACAGCGCGAGGGCGATCAACACGTGGGCCTTCCCGAACGCCATGCGTTCGAAGTAGGCACCCACGGGCTGCGGATCGCCGGCCCCGTCCGGGACTCCGGCGACTCCGGACTGTACTGAGACTGCGCTCATCGGCTGCCCTCCTGACATTGGTACCGAGACGCACACCATCGGGTTCGGTGTGAATGCGAGGCACCATAAACAGGCCACCACGACCGGAACCATGCTGCGAGCACAGCCAACCTGGTGGTGAGTGTGCCCGGCGCACAGACATCCACCTGCCGCCGCTCCGATGCGAGGCAGCACCCGTCTGCAGGTCAGTTGCTCCCCCGATAGGTGCGCAGGGCAATCAGGCGGCAACCACGAGAGCCGAGTCTGCGCGCCGTGAAGGTCGGTACCGCTGTTCAACGGGGGCTGGTCCATGCACAGCCCCCATCAGTCGGCGGCCCGGCGCCTGCCCCGTCGGCGGCGCGGGTACGGGAAGAGCCGTGGCGAGCGTTTGGCGGCCAGGTCCTCGACCCAGCCGAAGGTCAGCACCAGCAGGCCGAGCAGCGGGATCGCCACCAGCAGCGTGAACCACGGGCTGGCCAGCAGCCACCGGAGGTTCGTGTAGAAGAAGTGGACGCTCCAGAGGGGGTCGATCAGCGGAACGGCGACCACCAGCGCGGCCTCGTGCCAGAGGTAGACGCTGACAGCGCGTGCGTTGACCAGGCTGACCAGGCCGTTCCAGCGTTCCAGCGGCCTGGGCCACTGCTCCCAGGAGGGGCTGACGTGGAGCAGGATGGCGACGAAGCCGAGGGACCACAGGGCCTGGGCGACCGGCCAGGACTCGATGTCGGTCGGTTCGGTCGGATCGACCGGCCGGGTCTGCAGGTACCAGAGGCCGGCCACCATGATCAGCGGTGCGATGGACGGCAGTACGTACTGCGGGATCTTCTTGAGCAGCCCCTCCTGGTGGGCCATGCCGAGGATCCAGCAGGAGCCGAACATGGTGAAGTCGTTGGCGGTCTCCCACACCCGGCTGTAGATGAACTCCTGGTCGGCGAAGAACGTGTTCATGACGATCGTCAGCGCCAGGGGCGTGAACAGCGTCACCACCGGAAACCGCCGCAGTGCCCCGAGCATCAGCGGTGAGAGCAGGACGTACCAAAGGTAGGCCCGGAGGTACCAGAGCGGGACGATGATCTGCGCCGCCCAGGTGTGTTCCACGTGATGGTGGAAGCCGGCCAGCTCGTCCGCGTACGGCGGGGTGCTCAGCGGCAGGATCCAGAAGGCCAGCTTGGCCCACCACCAGCTGGGGTGGCCCTCGGAGTGGGGGCCCCAGCCGTCGAGGATCTCGAGGGCGATCATGACGGCGCCGAACAGCCACATCGGCGGCAGCAGCCGGCGCAGTCGGCCGCGGATCACGCCGAGAGCCGGACGGCTGAGCGAGCGGGTCATGAGCGAGCCGGCCAGCGCGAACATCACGCCCATCGACGGGAAGGCGAGGGGCAGCCAGAACCAGCCGAAGTTGTGGTAGAGCACCACGCGGCCCAGCGCCAGCGCGCGCAGCAGGTCGAGATAGCGGTCCCGGCCGCCCTTGCGCTCGGTCGGCGCCTCCGGCTCCGGCTCCTGTCGCAGCGCGGCGGGGACCCTCAACTTGACGGTGTCGTGGGTGCGCCCGAGGTCGATGGATGCAGTCACGGTCGGGCCTCCACGGGAACAGCGACCTCGCCGGTGCGCCGGAGCTTCTGCCACCGAAGCCGGCCACCGGTCATCGCCGTGATCGCGGACTGCAGCAGGACGATGTACATCAGCTGCCGGTAGACCAGTTGCTGGATCGGCAGGCTGATCAGATGCCAGGGCTTCTCGCGGTCGAGCCGGAAGGCGTACCAGGACAGTGCGGCCTGGAGCAGAATGAAGCCGCCCCAGCTGGTGAGGGTGATCGGGGCGTCCCCGAACAGCACGCCGTACAGCAGGAACATGTCGACCAGCGGCGCCAGCAGCGGGGCGACCACGCCGAACAGCACGACGAGCGGCAGCCCGAGTCGGCCGAAGCGCCCGGCCGGGCCGCGGGAGGTCACCGCGCCGCGGTGCTTCCACATCGCCTGCATGCTGCCGTAGCTCCAGCGGTACCGCTGGGACCAGAGCTGCTGGAGGCTGGCGGGAGCCTCGGTCCAGGCGCGGGCGTGCTCGGCGTAGACGATCCGCCAGCCGTCGCAGAGCACCGCGATGGTGATGTCGGTGTCCTCGGCGAGGGTGTCGTCGCTCATCCCGCCGACCCGCTGCAGGGCCTCCTTGCGGAAGGCACCGACCGCGCCGGGAATGGTCGGGATGACGCCCAGCATGTCGTACATCCGGCGGTCCAGGTTGTGGCCGAGGACGTACTCGATGTGCTGCCAGGCGCCGATCAGGCTGTCGCGGTTGCCGACCTTGGCGTTGCCCGCGACCGCGCCGATCGCCGGGTCGCCGAAGGGCTGGACCAGCTCGCGCACGGTGGACGGCTCGAAGACGGTGTCGCCGTCCATCATCACGATGATGTCGTGCGAGGCGGCCGCGATGCCGGTGTTGAGCGCGCTGGACTTGCCGCCGTTGACCTGGCGGATCAGCCGGACGAACGGCAGGTCCATCCCCTCGACGATGTCCGCGGTGCCGTCCGTGGAGCCGTCGTCGATGACGATCACCTCGATCGGATAGTCGCTGGCAGCCAGGGAGTTGAGGGTGTTGGCTATGCACTCGCGCTCGTTGTAGGCCGGGACCAGTACGGTGACCGGCCCGGTGACCGGCGGTCCCCAGGCGTCCCGCCGCTTGGAGCGGCGGGCGTGGATCGGTGCGAGAACGAGCATCAGCGCGAACCGGCCGAAGTTGAGGAAGCCGACGAGGGCCAGCAGCCAGACCAGCACCGGCAGGGTGAGCACGGCGACGTGGGTGGCCCAGATGAATCCCTTGCCCGCCCACAGCTGGAAACCGTGCACCGGCACGGTGGCGCTGGAGGCGCCGAGTGCCTCGGAGATGGTGGTGAAGCGGTAGCCCTGGGCCTGCAGCTTGTCGATGATCTGTACGAGCGCGGTGACGGTCTGGGTACGGTCGCCACCCGCGTCGTGCAGCAGGATCAGCTCTCCCGCACCGGGCTTGGACGGCATCGCCGCTTTGACGATCTCCGCGACGCCGGGACGCTTCCAGTCGTCGGTGTCGCGGTCGATGAACGCGGTGAGGTAGCCGCGCGCGCCCACGTACTTGATCACCGGGTAGTTCCAGTCGTCCAGCGCCGAGGCGTCGGAGGAGTACGGCGGGCGGAACAGCGCGCTGTGGACGCCCGCGACGCCGGCCAGCGCCAGCTGCGTCTGCGCCATCTCCCAGCTGATCCGGGCGTGGGACTGGTACACCAGGTCGGGGTGGGTGAAGGTGTGCACGCCGAGTTCGTGGCCGCCCGCGACGATCTGCCGGATCAGCTCCGGGTTGCGCGTGGTCATCGCGCCGGTCACGAAGAAGTCCGCACGGATGTTGCGGGCCGCGAGCACCTCCAGGATCTTCGGGGTCCACTCCGGCGAGGGACCGTCGTCGAAGCTCAGCACCACGGTGCGGTCCGGGATGTGATGGCTCACGGGGTGCTCGTTCTTGCTGCCCCGCGCGTCGATGATCGGACCACCCTTGAGCAGGTTGTCCGGCACGGTCGTCTTGTCGACCGAGATCGCGATCCGCGAGTCGTGGAACGCCTCGTTGGTGGCGAGGCCGCGCAGGACGAGGAGCGCGAGCAGGCAGGCCAGCAGGGACAGCGGCATGAAGAAGCGCAACGGCGGCGCGGCCAGTCGGCGCGGCCTGAGCAGGGACTGCCGGCGGCGCTGGTGGCGGGACAAGGGCGCTCCTGGAGATGGGTGGTGCGGACGATCAGGGGCGCTTGGTGGGTCGCTCTGAAGGCTTTGCCCCGCGCGGCGCGGTGGCCGTGGCCTTCGATGTGGTGGCCGTGAGCTTCGGTGTGGTGGCCGAGGTCTTCGTCGTGGTGGCCGAGTTCTTCGCCTGGGGTGTCGCAGACCGCGTGGCCGTCCGGGCTGCGGACGACGCGGACGACGGGCTGGGCGACGGCGACGGCACGGGTGAGGGCGACGGGGCGGGCAGCCGTGAGGGCTGCGCGGGTATGCCCATCGCCGGGGCGTCCGCCTGCACACCGATCAGGCTGCTGCCCATGGCGACCGCCAGGATCGCGCCGACCACGGAGACCGGCCAGCCGAAGCCCCGCAGCAGACGACCGCGCAGACCCGACTGGTCGACGAACACCGGCGCGGGAGCAGCTTCCTCAAAACTTGACTCAAACATGCCAGGATCCGCCCGGCGCGCCGATTCGCGGTCGATGGAAGTGATGACTGGGCGCACCTTGCGAGGCCTTTCAGTGCAGGGTACGTAGACCGCGGGACAGCAGGGCGAACGCTAGTGCACCGGCCTGAATCGAATTTGGCTCGATGTATGCATTTGGCGCGATCTGCTCAGGTGTTGTAATCAGATCGAAATGCCAATGGGACGTACCGATCAGTAGTCAGAATTCACGGTCGCCGGGTACTGATCGACCACTTGCGAGACACCTTCCGAGCCGACGGCCTCCGGCTCGAGCACGTCCGGATCCCGGCCGCGCACGGGGCGGTAAAGCCCGCACACTTCGTTTCGCTAGGATGCCCCCCTCGTGTGATCAGTCATTTGATCCTCATGCAAAAGGGCGTGTCCAGGTACCGCCTAAACGCCCCAAGGAGCCCGTGTGAGCCAGCCCCGCCGCACCTCTCGTCGCCGCGCGTGGACCGTGCTCACGCTGCCCGCCCTCCTGTGCGTGCTCGCCGCGTGTTCCGGCGGCCCCGCACCCGGCAGGGGTGCCGATGCCGCCGGCGCCTCGCCGACCCCGTCCGGACCGCCGGGAACCCTGTTCGACGACTTCCACTACAGCGGCCCCGACGACCCCTCGCTCACCGCCCACGGCTGGGAGGTCCGTACCGGCGGGGGTGGCCCAGGGATCAAGGACACCTGGTCCGGCTCCGGCGCCAGCTTCCCCTCCGACACGACCGCCCAGGGGGGCCGGATCCTGCAGCTGCAGGCCTCCACCGACGGCACCAAGCAGGGCACCAAGCAGGTCGAGGTGCAGAGCACCGGCACCGACCTCTTCACGGGGACCTACGCCGCCCGGGTCTACCTCAGCGACAAGCCCACGAGCGGTCGCAACGGCGACCACGTCGTCCAGACCTTCTTTCCGATTTCCCCCTCGGACTCCTCGGCGAACTACAGCGAACTCGACCACGAGTACCTGCCGAACGGCGGCTGGGGTTCGGTGGGTCCGCAACTCGACAGCGTCAGCTGGTACAAGGCCGATCCGCCGGACCGAGTCAGCCACACGTTCAAGCAGCACCTTGAGGGTTGGCACATCATGATGATCACCGCTGTGAACGGAAAGGTCACCTACTCCCTGGACGGAAAAGAGCTGTTCACCAGCTCCGGCAAATACGTCCCGCGCGAGAAGATGGACATCCACTTCAGCAACTGGCTCATCGACCTTCCCTTCACCGGTGGTCCGCGCACGTGGAACATGAAGGTCAACTGGTTCTACTACAAGGCCGGTGAGGCTGTTTCACAGGCGGAGGTCCAGAAAACGGTGGACGGCTTCTACAGTTCCGGCACCAACTACATCAACACGGTGCCGAAGTCCTGACTCCGGACCGGGGTCCGGCGGCCGCCATTCGTTCCTGCGATCGGCCAACTGCCGCTCCGAAAAAGGCAAAAGCATCCCGCCGTTACGGCGGCGGATGATCCTCGGGCGGGTACCGGTGTGACTCGGGCCGCGGCTCCATGCGGGCCACCACGTCCGCGAGCCGCGCGCAGACCCGTTTGATCTCCTCATGCGTTCTGTCGCGTTCGGTGATGACGGCCGCGAGAAGGAGAGCCGTCAGCGCTGTCGTGCCGTTGAAGGCCTGGAGCGTGACCATGTTGGCAAAGACGTCCTCGCCGACGAACGGGCCTCTGTCGCCGTCGGCAGCCAGAATCGCCAGCGTCGACACGGCGAGCGCGCACGGCGCTGCGCCGGCCAGCCGGAAGCGGAAGGCCGCCCAGATCAAGAACGGCGAGACGAGGAAGAGCAGGTTCGAGTCGCGCGTGCGCGTCGCCAACAGCGTGACGAAGACCGTACCGAGCGCCAGCGCCAGCGCCTCGAACCATCGGCCGGGCCCGGCCCGCGACGGCCACCGGGCCTTGCGCAGCACGAGCAGGAAGGGTGTGACGACAAGGATTCCCATCGCGTCACCGGTCCACCACACCGACCACGTCGGCCAGAAGTCGCTCGCATCCAGTGCTCCGGAGAGGACCAGCACGCCGCTGCCGATGGTCGAACTGATCACCATCCCGGCGAGCGCGCCGAGGAAGACCAGTGCCAGTACGTCCCGCAGGCGGTCGAGGTCGTTTCTGAACCCGGCTCTGCGCAGCATCAGGCAGGCGCAGACCGGCGCGAGGGTGTTGCCCGCGGTGATGGCCAGTACGGCGACCAACGACGGCCCGAGGAACACATTGACCAGGAACGCGCCCAGTGCGATGCCCGGCCAGACGCGCAGCCCCATCACGAGCAGCCCGGCCAGCGCGACGCCGGTCGGCGGCCACAGGGGGGTGACCTGGTCACGCACCAGTTGCTGGAGAAGGCCGACCTGTGCGGCCCCGTAGTAGACGGCGGCGACGGCGAGGATGCGCAGAGCGGCGGACCCGAGACGCCCCATCTCTGCGCTGCCCACGACAGCAGTCTGCGCTCAGATCCCGCCACCGGCGACCCCAGCGACCCCCATCGGTCCGGGCGGCTCCTGCGGGCCGTCGTAGCGGACGACGAGGACTGCGGCATCGTCGCGGTGTCCCGTCAGATCGGCCACTTTGACGACGGCGGAGGCCAGCACGTCGGGATCGGCGTCGAACCCCGCGCGCACCAGTTTGGCCACCTCGGCCAGACCGGACTCCATGGGGTAGTGCGGGCCCTCCACCACTCCGTCGGTGAGCAGCACGAGCACCCCTGCCTCTGTCAGACGCCGGTGGGTCACCGGATACCGCTCGCCCGACACGATGCCGAGCGGCGGCCCGCCGCGGTCGAGTGCAATGCCGTGACGGCCTCCGGCTGTGGCCCAGACCATCGGGACATGGCCGGCCCTGGAGACCGTCAGATCGCGGCTGACCGGGTCGAAACGAAGGAAACAGCACGTCGCGAAGAGGCCGCACCCCATGGCGATCAGCAGATCGTTGGCGCGGCCGAGTACCTCTCGGGTGTCGCTCGTCGTCTGCGCGAGGGCGCGCAGGCTGGTACGCACCTGCCCCATGAAGGCGATGGCCTCCACATCATGACCCTGCACATCGCCGACCGTGAGCCCCAGTGACCCGTCGTGCATGACGAAGGCGTCGTACCAGTCCCCGCCCACCTCCAGACCGCCTCGTGAGGGCGCGTACCGGGCGGCCAGGTGCAGCCCGGGCAACTCCGGCAGCCCGGGTGGGAGCATGTGGCGCTGCAGGGCCACGGCGAGCTCGACCCTGGCCCGCTGGTACTCGATCCGGTCCAGGGCCTGATCGACGAGCTGCCCGAGAGCGACCAGAAGTCCCTGCACGTCGTCGGGCTGCTCGGGACGGTGTCCGCGCATCACGGCTCCTGGCTCTCCCACAGCCTCCTCACCTCACGGTAGCCGCTGCTGCCGCATGCCTCCACAGGGGTGGACCGGCAGGCCGGGCGACGGATGTCGGCAACCGGGGCCCGTCGCGGTCCACCGGGCGCCTCCAAGGTGATCTCAGGGCCCGATCTCGAACTCAGGTGCCTTGAGGCTGTTGAGGCATGCGGTCTTCGGCGCGGCGGGGTTGTCGAAGAACGAGACGGTGATCTCCTGGGCGCACTTCGAGGTCGCGAACACCACGTGCGGCTCGTAGGGAACCGTGACGACCTTGGCCTTGCTCAGCGTACGGGCGACGTACGGCCCGTTGTCCGCCCCGGTCTGGGAGTCGAACCCGCCCGACAGGGCCAGGGTCGGGATGTCACCGCGCGTGACGTCCCGGATCGAGCGCGGCGCCGCCGGGACGTTCCAGACGTCGCAGTCCGGACGGAGGGAGGTGAGCTGCGGAGCCTGGGCCTGTACCGAGCGGGGGAAGGTCGGGAACGTTTCCTGTCCGCCCCGGAGCGCCTGCTCCTGGCTCTCGTACGGCGTCCACTCGCTGCAGAAGACGCCGTAGACGAGACCGTGCGCAATCCTTCCCATGGCCTGGGGACTGATCTTGCCGCCCGCCCACTGCCGGGCGATCCGCTGCGGCTTGCCGTGCGCCAGCTCGTCGAGGGCGGCGGGTACCTGGGGCGCCACGTGGGTGGCGGAGGTCATCCAGTTCACCAGGGCTCCGCCGTCCAGTACGACCTTCACCGGCTTGTCGCTGCCGGGGAGCGTGACCGTGGTGGTGACCGGCTTGGCTTCGAGCTCCCGGACGAGCCGGTCGAAGGTGGCCGACAGGTTCGGATAGCGCTTGTTGCACGCCGGCTGGTCCGCGCAGGCCTTGAACAGGCCGTCGAAGCCCTGCCGGGCGCTGCTCCAGGTCGCTGCCGACCCGGCCTTGGACGGCGGCAGTATGCCGTCGATGCCCACCGAGCGGAGCCCCTCGGGGTGCAGGCGCATGTAGACCAGCGCGAGGTGGGTGCCGTAGGAGATCCCGTACAGGTTCCACTGCTTGATGCCCAGCGCGGCGCGCAGGTCCTCGTAGTCGGCGGCGCTCTCGGTGTCGTTGTAGGCGCTGAGGTCCAGCCCGCGGCCCGCCAGTTGGTCGCGGCAGGCCTTCGTGGCCGCGACGTGCAGGCGTTCGGTGGACGGAGCGTCGTAGGCGAGGCCGACCGCGCGTGCGTTGAACTCGTCGATGTTGGGGCACAGGGCCGTCGGCTCGGCCGAGTACGTACCGCGCTGGGACATGAAGATCACGTCACGGTCGCGGTTCAGGCCGCCGTCGATCGCCATCTTCGCCTCGCCCACGGCGTCGTCGCCGGGTCCGCCCGCGAGCCACACGATGGGGTCGGGTTTCGGTTTGCCGGTCGCGGCGGGCACGATCGCGACACCGAGTTTGATCGTCCGACTGCCGGGTTTGGCGCGGTTCTCGGGCACGGTGAGCGTTCCGCAGCGGGCCTCTTCGAGCGCCTCGATCGGTTCCGGCGTCTTCGGGCAGGGGCCCGGTTCGAAGCGGGCGTCGCCCACCGTCCGTGCGGCCGTGCCGATCGGCGCCTCGGGGCCGGTACTGGTGTCGGTGCGGGACTGCGCCGCGGCGGGCGCTGCGAGCAGTCCGGTGACGAGGAGACCGGTCGCCATTCCGGCCGACGCGGCCTGCAGTCGTCGTACGGTGCGGCGACGACGGGGCGGTTGCTGGCGTGTCATCTGGCCTCCCGGTCACTTCGGTACGTGAGGGCCGGGTCGGTGCCGTAGGAGTAGACGAACGGCATGTCGTCGAACCATGTGGTCTCGTTCCTCTGCCGACATCGGCGGCTGCCCCGCCGGGCCGGGCCGGGCCGGGCCGGGCCGCAGCGGTTTGTACGGAACGCTCCCCCTCGACGCTACAAGGTGGGCCGTACGCGCGCACTCGGAGCGGGATCCCGGTCCGGGGAGGGCGTTCGCCCCGGACGGGCCGTCCGGCAGGGTGCCTTCGAGGCGGACGGGGAACGGGCGAATCGGGCTGTCCGGTCGGCGCCGGCACGCCGCCCGGATGCAGTGGATCGTCGACCCGGTCGACGAGGATCGGACCGCTCCCGGCATCGGGCCGGACGACCCCGTTGCCCTCCTACCTCGCCGGAGTCACCATGGCCCCAACCTGGGACCCGACTCGCCCACGCCGCCACCGGGCGTCGATCCTGCCGGTCCTGCTACCCATCGCGGTCCTGATCGTGGTGGCGGTGGCCGTGGGGTCGTGGCTGCAGTTCACCGAGCGGCAGGCCATCGACGCGGTCCACGCGGTCGGTTCCGGAGCCGCGGACCGGGTGGACGTGGAGGCCACCGTCCAACACGTCGACGCAGCGGCCAGAGAGCTGCTCCTGCGGGTCCGGGTCACCCCGCGCGGGACCCTCGGCGAGGGGGAGGGGATCGCCCCGGTGGCCGATCTCAGCCTCCAGACCTCCGCGGCGACCCTCGGCGACCTGGTGTTCAAGGCGCACGAGCGGCTCGCGACCAGGGACGTGCAGGTCGCCATCGCGGATGGCTCGATCAGTGACTACCCGTTCGACACCTACGAGACCGACATCGGCTTCTGGGCACAGCTGGGCGGCAAGGAGGTGCCGGTGCGGATGCTGTTCTCCAACAACGACACGCTCTTCTCGGTCTCCGCGACACCCGCGCCCTCCCGGCAAGAGGCCGTCGTGGGGCTGGGGCTGTCCCGATCGGGCAGCCTGCTCGTCTTCTCGGTCTTCATGATGGTCGTGATGTGGGCGCTGGCGGCGTCCGTGCTCCTCGGGACCTGGTACCTGACGACCCGCGGCGAGGGCCTGGTGTGGCCCGCACTCGCCTGGATGGCCGCCACGCTGTTCGCTCTCTCGGCGTTCCGCAACACCGCCCCCGGCACGCCCCCGATCGGCTGCGTGATCGACTGGTTCGCCTTCCTGTGGGCCGAAACCGTCATCGCCCTCTGCCTGATCGCCGTGGTCATCACCGGCGTCCGCACCGCTCTCCAACCGGACGACACCCCGCACCCCCTGTGAGGTCGCTGCGCCCACCATGCCCGGCGCCGGTGCCGTACTTCGGGGCCGCCACCCCCGCTACGGCGAGCCGGGAAGCCGGACCGTGACGAGGAGACCGCCGACGACGGCGAGGAACCCGGCGTAGCTGAGGGTGAGTTTCAGCCGGGCGCTGAGCCCTGGGCGTATATGCCTGCGTACTGCCGGGGCCGGTGTCGTCCCTGCCAGTGGTGATGGTGTCCGTACGGGTGTCGATCCGGTAGCCGACGCCGGGCACCGTGGCGATGATCCATGGCTCGCCCAGCCGTTTGCGCAGTGCGGAGACGGTGATGCGCACGGCGTCGGTGAGGGGGTCGGCGTTCTCGTCCCAGGCCGCGTTGCGGTGGCGTATGCGATTTCCGATACGCCACCGCTACACGGGATCCCCGGCCCGAGGAGGGCTCAGCGCTTGAGCGTGAACGTGAAGTCGCCGGAGAGCTTGCCGCTCAGCCGGACTGCCGAAACGAGCTTCCCCTCCGCGATCAGTCTCTCCGCCTCGGCCCGCGGAAGACCGCAGCCTTCAGCGATCAGTCGCACCGGCCGGACGGGGATCCGCGCCGCGAAGCGGACCGACACGTCGATCACCTCGCGGTCCAGGTGACCCGATCCGCCGGTGTCGAGGCGCCAGGCGTCGTCCCAGTCGAGGGCGATGCGGTTACGGCGCCGCACGACCGGATCTTGGAGGAGCTCGGCCGTCAGGCCAAGGTCGTTGTCGTGCAGCCGGTCCAGCAGTTCAGGTCGTACGGAGCGCACATTGACCCGCTCCAGGACCGTGAGCTTCGCCGTTTCCCCGCAACCGGTACAGAGTACGAGGAGCCAGGCGTCGAGGAGCTTGTGGTTTGCGTTGACGCGAAATTTGCCGTTCGCCCGGAAGCGCTCGGACGCGCACGTGTGGCAGCGGCGGCGAACGAGCGGCAGGCAGGTGGGTATGACAACCCAGTTGTCGAGCACAGAAATACACCGGTTCCAGTGAGAAGTCCGCAGCAAAAAGCAGCGCGGCGCAACAAGCGCGACGCGCGACGAATCAGCACTCGGGGGGTCTCACACGGTGTACAACGGGGCGTCCTTGCCTGGGCGACTTGGTCCGGCAGGACGGTAGTGGCATGCAGCGGCGCTGTTCCACTGGTTTTCCGGGGCACACGATCGGGTTGCCCGGTCGAACGCGTCGGAGCGCTTCGCGGGCCGTGGGGCGGGTGGGAGGCAGGATGCCGCCATGGACCGCCGACAGATCAGCTCCATCGCCCACACCGACCACCCCATCGCCGCTCCGCTGAGCGACGACTCCGTACGCACGCTCCTCGACCGGGCCCTGCCGCGCGGCGACGCCCGGCTCCTCGACCTCGGGTGCGGATCGGGCACCTGGCTGATGCGCGCACAAGCCGCTCGCGCGGACCTCCGTGCCGACGGTGTCGACAACGACGCAGCGGCCATCGCCGCCGCCGGTCGCGCCGTGGACGAAGCGGGGCTCGGTGGCCGGATCGCCTTCCACGCCCAGGACGCCGCGGAGTTCACTTCCCCGCACCGGTACGGCCTGGTTCTCAGCATCGGCGCCACACACGCCTTCGGCGGCCTCCTGCCCACTTTGAAGGCCGCCGACAGCCACCTCGCCCCGGGTGGAAGCCTGCTCCTCGGCGAGTGCTTCTGGGAACGCGAACCCGGCCGCAAGACCCTCGACGCCGGTTTCGCAGTCGATGACTACGACGACCTCGCGACGACGGTCGACCGCATCACGGCCGACGGCTGGGTGCCCGTCCACGGGCACGTCAGTACCCTCCAGGAGTGGGACGACTACGAGTGGTCCTGGACCGGATCGCTCTCCCGCTGGGCCCTCGACAATCCGGAGCACCCGGACCATGGCCAGGCCCTCGAGGCTGCGGCCGGACACCGCAAGGCCTGGCTCCACGGCTACCGGGGCACGCTCGGCTTCGTCACCCTGCTCCTGCGCCGCGCGACCCGGCTCTAGGCGGTGTCCGCCCCGAGGCCCGGCCGTGCGGTTCCTGGTGTCGCGCCTCTGTTCAGCCGTCGGTCCGCTGGTACAGCTTCCCGTCGCTCCAGATCCGGGCGACCCTGCCCCACTCGGCGGCGGAGGCCACGTCGGGGAAGAAGCCGTGCCCGTTGAGGTTGGCGCTCGTGTTGCACAGCACGGGGACGCCGCTGAGCCGTTGATAGGCGGACAGCAGGGTGAAGAGCAGGTCGTCGTCCGCCGGGCCGACCGTCTGGAGCCGCGCGGTGCCGTCCAGGTGGATGACCGCGGGGATCCGGTCCGCCCATTCCGCCCGTACCTCGTGGTCGAAGAGCATGTGCGGGTCCGGCGTGCCGGGTGCGAAGATCTCCGGTGCGTCGGCCTCGAGACAGATGGGGGCGACCGGCCGGTAGGGTTCGCGGTCCTTCACCCGGTTCAGCTCGTCCTTCATCGACGCGCTGACCGGGGCCGCCAGGATGCTGCGGCCGCCGAGTGCGCGAGGGCCGAGTTCGGCCCGTCCGTGCAGGACCACCACGGGCTCCCCGGACTCGTGGAGGATTGCGGCGAGTTCCTCCGGAGCGCACGGCGACGCCGACCAGCCGGCAGGCAGCTCGGGCGACGGTGTCAGCGCCGGGCCCAGCCGGGGGTTCCACGCGAGCGGGGCCAGGCCGTCGTGCTGCGCCCGGCCCAGAGCGGCCGCTCCGATGGCGGAACCCGAGTCGTTGGGGAACGGCGGGACCCATACGTCACGGAAGTCCGGCGCCTCGCGCAGCGCACTGTTCCACTTGATGTTGAGCGCGCAGCCGCCGGCGAAGCACAGGTTCCACGGGCCATCGCCCTTGCCGGCGGCCCGGACCTTGGCGGTGATCCGTTCGACGAGGAGGCCCTCGAAGAAGTCGTGCACGCTCGCCAGGACGTCCTCGTCGCTGATCCCGTTCTCCGACACGCGGGCGCGGACCGCGGAGAAGAACTCGTGCACGGGGGGCACGGACCGCTCGAAGAGACTGCCGTATCCGCCGACCGTCGCGCGGTACTCCACGGCGGCCGGCTCATCGCTCTCGAAGACCCGGTGGAACTCCTCCCGCAGAACCGTGATGACGCTCTCGTCCGCCCGGCCCAGCGCGATGTACGCCATGAGCTTGCCGGCGACCGAGAGGTCGTCGACCGTGGGTGACTGGACGGTTTTGCGGAAGGGCCCGAAGTGGTGTCCCGCGATGGCGTACGCATGGCCGAGGACGGGGAAGAGTCCGCCCAGGTTCTCCACGCCGCCGCGCGGGTCCGCCCAGTAGAGACGGGGGAAGAGTCCGCCGTCCCAGACCAGGACGAAGGAGCCTTCGTCGCGCTGGGCGAAGGGGCTGGACACGTAGGCGCTCGCCACGTGTCCCGCCGCGTGCGGGTAACTGGTGTACGGGTAGGTCTGGCCGTCCATCGGGAACGTGCCCGAGACGCTGGGGGAATCGAGCGCCGGGCATGCCGCCGACTCCCGGTAGGGGCCGACCACGATCTCCGTGGGCGCCCCCTGGTCGAGGAGGGCCACGGTTCCGGAGACGTCCCCGTCCCAGCCGTCGACGACCCACTGGTCGACGTCCTCCGGCTTGTAGCCGAAGTCGGAGAGGACTCCGGGGATCAGGCTGAAGTCGGCAACGGTGCTGTAGCGCAGGCCGTTCCCCAGCTTCTCCATCTCAACACTGAACACGAGACGGTCGTCGTCGAGCAGGGCGACGGCACCATCATGCGTGAGTTTCAACCCGCAGATTATCAACTGTGTCACTCCTTGGTCTGCTTGAGTCGGCACATGGGCGTGCTTCGGTCTCCGGACGGTTCGGAGGTGAGTCTCAACTGGTAGAGGCTGGATCTTCGGCCCGGACGGAAGAGAGCGCGCCATTCATCACGGGCCTCGCTGTCCGGGACTTCTCTGAACCCCAGCTTCCCGAACCATTCCCCGCCGTACCGGGTCAGGGCCAGCAGAGAGCCGTAGCCCAGGTCTCTGCCGATGGTCTCGGCCATACCGACCAGATGCCGGCCGATTCCCCTGCTCTGCCAGTCGACCGCGATGCACAGGTTGTAGACGACCAGGCTGCCCCCGAAGGGTGCCACCCCGGCGCAGCCGACCAGTCGGTCCCCTTCGCAGGCGACCACGAATTCCTGTGATGTTTGCGCCAGTTCGGCCAGCGGGCGGGCGACCAGCAGGCCCTGCTCGACGAACGGGGCGGAGAGCAGGGCGATCTGCTCCGCGTCCTCGGGGCGCGCGGGTCTTGCAACGAGCAGGTCCGGCGCGCTCAGGCGCCGGGAGGCGGTCTGCACGGACTCACGCACCCTCCGCACCACCCGGCGCGGCGGGCGGGCTGCCGGCTACGCCCAGCCCGAAGTGCTGCTCGGCCGACATCAGTTCGATCATGTTGACGTTGACACGGGCGGGCTGCGAGAGACACCAGGCCACCGCCTCGGCCACGTCGTCGGGGGTGAGCGGCTCGATTCCCCGGTAGAGCGCGTCGGCGCGCTCCTCGTCCCCGTCGTAGCGGACCTTGGCGAACTCGGTCTTCGCCATACCCGGCGCCACACAGCTCACCCTGACGCCCGTTCCCTGGAGGTCGACGCGCATGTTCAGCGACAGCTGGTGGACGAACGCCTTCGTGGCGGCATAGACGTTCCCGCCCATGTACGGGTAACTCGCCGCGATCGAGCCGATGTTCACCACGTGGCCGGACCCGCGGGAGACGAGCCGGGGAAGCACCAGGCCGCTGAGGTTCAACAGGCCGGAAATATTCGTGTCGATCATTTCGCGCCAGGAATCGTCACTGCCCGACTGAATGGGGTCGAACCCTCGTGAGAGGCCGGCGTTGTTGACGAGCACCGAGATGTCACGGAATTCCGGAGGCAGCTCGTCGAGGGCCCGGGCCAGCCCCTCTCGGTCACGGACATCGGCGACCACCGGCAGAATCGCTCCCGTGGAGTCCTCATCCGCCAAGACCTTCAGACGGTCCGCTCTACGAGCCAGGGCCACCACGGAGTATCCGTGCCGGCACAGCACCTGTGCAATTCTCCTGCCGAATCCCGATGATGCACCCGAGACGACGGCTACGCCACGCTTCTCCTGCGCCATGCACACACCCCCTCGGCTTCGTTGCGCTGTATCGCGACGAAGCCTTCACGCGTTCATCCCACACCCCCGTCAGGGGCGGGGTTCTGGACACCTGCTTCAGCGGCATCGGGGTCTCCTTGCACGCCGACCGGCCAGAGGTACGCCTCGTTACGTCGAAACACCCTCGCCGACAAGGCTCCAGGTCGACCGACCTCTTACCCGTAGATTCCTCGCCAGTGAATCACGGGCGGATGCGGCGGTGGAGGTTCTTCCATTTCACTTCCAGCCGATCGGAAGCGGAGCTCGAGGCAGACTCCACCGGGCTCGCGATATAACTAGTTGGGTGAAGGAGGTCGCGGAGAGACTGCCGTGATGCGACTGTATGGCATCCGTTGACATTCCAAGTCCACTCCGTGATAGGAATGTTGGCGAAGATGCAGGGGGCCGTGCATTTCGAATCGAGCCTCACTCGAGGGGCAGTACATGACGACGGTACCCCCGACCTCTCATACCGCGTCCACCGTTGAAGTCATTTCCGGTCGCCGAGTACGGACCGTTCGCGACGGCTGAACTCCACCTTCGACTGACAAGGGAAACAGTGTGCCTCCATTCAGAAGCGTCGCATTCACGTGTCCGGCTTAGCCCGGCCACTGCAGAACCGATGCTGCCCGACCGGACCCGCGCACGCGTGGGCCGAGCGCGCGTGGTCCTGAGATCCGCGCCCGGCCCCCGCCCCCTGCTGCGCACCGCCCCGCGGCCGGAAGTACACACCGCCGTGCTCGACATGCGGGGGCGGCTGTGATGCCGGAGCCCCTCGTGGAGTGGGACCCCCCGCGCAACGCGAAGGCAGTGCTGGTGTGCCTGCCCCACGCGGGTTCCGGAGCCTTTCAGTTCCGCACCTGGCAGGAACTGCTCGGCCCGGACATCGCGCTGCTGGCCGTACAGCTGCCGGGCCGCGAGAACCGGTGGCGCGAGGAGCCCGCGACCGGCATGACGGAGGTGCTCGACGAGCTGGCGCCGGCACTCGCCGCCCGGCTCGATCTGCCCTACTTCGTGTTCGGCCACAGCATGGGAGCGCTGGTGGGGTACGAGCTCGCCCGCGTCCTGGGCCGAGAGCACGGCCGGTGGCCCTGCGGATTCGTCGCCTCGGCCTGCCGGGCACCGGACGACCAGGGCGAGCCCTCCGGCTCATCTGGGCTGACCGACCGGCAGCTCGTCGCCGAACTGGTCGCGGAAGGCGTCGTGCCCGCGGCCGTGGGCGCCAACAGCCGCCTGGCCGCGGCGGTGGCGCGACCCCTGCGCGGCGACAACGCCATCTGCGACTCCTACACGCCCCCCGACGAGGACACTCTCCTGCCCTGCCCGCTCGGCGCATGGCGGGGGCAGGACGATGCGGGCGTGACGGACGACCACATCCGCAAGTGGCCCGCCTGGTCCGCCGGTGCCGCCGCCGTGCGGACCTTCCCCGGAGACCACTTCTACCACCTCGCCGATCCACACCGCGTGACCGCCGAACTGAGGGCGTTCGTCCTGGGTCTGCTGTCACCGCACGGCTGACCGGGGACGCTCCCGGGCGTCCCCCGACGGCAGAACCGCTCAGTACCCCTCAGTCCCCCTGACCGCCCCGGCCGCCCGGGACGGGACAACCCCGAAGGAATTCGCATTGCCAAGCAACAATCCGCTGCCCGAACTGGGGGATCCGGACCTCCGGTCGCCCCGGAGCTATCTTCGATGGCTGATCGGCAGGCAGTCGAGCACACTGTTCCTCGGGGTGTTGTGGGGCTGCCTGTGGATGGCCAGCATGGGCCTGACCCCCTTCGCCATCGGCCGGGCCATCGACGCCATGTCGGAGAAGGACACCGACCGGCTGCTGGTCTGGACCGGCGTCATCGTCGGGCTCGCCCTGGTGACCACCGCCGGCAGCGTCCTGCGCCACCGCTGTGACACGATCGGCCGGCTCAAGGCCAACTACCTGACGTTCCGTCTCGTGGCCGCGCACGCGGCACGCCTGGGCGCGACCCTGCCCAAGCGCATCTCCACCGGCGAGGTCGTGGCCATCGGCACGTCGGACATCTCCCGCATCGGCGCCCTGCCCGGAGCCCTCGCCCGCGGCATCGGCAGCGCGGTCACCGTCGTGCTCGTCGCCATGGTGCTGCTCTCCACCTCGGTCACCCTCGGCCTGCTCGTCCTCATCGGCGTCCCCGTCCTGCTCGCGGGCACGGGCCCGCTGCTCAGGCCGCTGCACAAGCGGATCGGCAGCTACCGTGACCTGCAGGGTGACTTGACGGACCGGGCCGGCGACATCGTGTCCGGTCTGCGCGTCCTGCGCGGCATCGGCGGCGAGGCCGCGTTCGGCGAGCGCTACCGCAAGGACTCCCAGCGGCTGCGGCAGGCGGGCGTCCACGTGGCGAAGGTCGAATCGGTGCTGCCCGCCGCCGAGGTCCTGCTCCCCGGGATCTTCGTCGTGGCGGTCGTCTGGATCGGTGCCCGCCTCGCCGTCGGAGGCAGTCTGTCCGCCGGTGAACTCGTCGCCGCCTACGGGTACGCCGCGTTCCTCATGCTGCCGATGCGCACCGCGACTTCGGCGGTGCAGTCGTTCGTCGGCGCCGATGTGGCGGCGCAGCGCGTCGTGCGGGTACTGGCCCTCGAGCCCGACGCCGCCTCCGACGTCGCACGGGCCGACCTCTCCGAGGCGCCCGACCTGTACGACGCGGCATCGGGGCTGCGGGTCCGGCCGGGGCTGATGACCGTGATCGCCGCCTCCACTCCGGAGGAGGGTGCCGAGATCGCCGAACGGCTCGGGCGCTACGCCCCGGGTGAGGTCACCGTGGGCGGCATACCACTGGACTCGCTGCCGCTGGAGCAGGTGCGCGACCTCGTCCTGGTGGCCCGCAACGACGACACCCTCTTCTCCGGTGTCCTGGCGGACGATCTGGGCGGACGCTCGGACCAGGTACGGGCCCAGGCCCTGCACAACGCCAACGCGGAGGACATCGTCGAGGCTCTGCCGGACGGTCTGTCCACCGTCGTCACCGCAGGGGGCTCCGCCTTCTCGGGCGGCCAGCAGCAGCGGCTCCGGCTGGCGCGCGCGCTGGCAGCGCAGCCCCAGGTCCTCGTCCTGGTCGATCCGACCAGTGCCGTGGACGCGCACACCGAATCGGTGATCGCCGAACGGCTCCACAGGTCCAGGGCGGAGCTCACGACCGTGGTCGTGAGCAACAGCCCGCTGCTGCTCGACCAGGCCGACGAGGTCGCCTACGTGGAGGACGGCAAGGTCGTCGCGACCGGCACGCACCGTGAACTCGCCACCGGTGCGTCCCAGTACGCCGCCGTCGTCATGCGGGAGGAGGCGTGACCGTCATCGTCCCCCGCCCTTCCGACAGCCGCCCTCAGAGGAGTGCCCAGTGAGTCTTCCGGTAGCCGACGCGAAGACGGTCCGCCGTCACGTACGGGGCCTGGTGCGCAGCCATACCGGCCTGCTGACCCGCACCGTGCTCTGGTTCGTCCTCGCCACGGTCTGCGGTCTGGTCGTGCCCGCCCTGCTCGGCCGTCTGGTCGGGCAGGTGGAGAAGGGCATCACCACCGACCAGGTGGACGTCACCGTGGCGACGATCGCCGGACTCCTCCTGCTCCAGGGCGTGTTCACCCGCACCGCCCGCCTCCAGGGGGCCCGGCTCGGTGAGCTGGTCCTGGCCGACATCCGCGAGGGGTTCGTGCGGCGGGTCCTGACCCTGCCCCTGCACACGGTGGAGAAGGCCGGGGCCGGCGATCTGCTGACCCGCAGCACCCGCGACGTGGATTCACTGTCCAACGCCGTGCGCATGGGGGCGCCGTCGATCCTGGTGGCGAGCCTCTCGGTGGTACTGACGCTGGTGGCGCTGGTCGTGACCAGCCCGATCATGGTCCTGCCGTGCCTCGTCGCCGTCCCGCTCATCGTCTGGTCGACCCGCTGGTACCTGGCACGTGCCCGGGAGGCCTACCTGGCCGAGGCGGCCGGCTACTCCGACCTCGCCCAGGGCCTCTCCGAGACGGTGACCGGCGCCCGCACCGTGGAGTCGCTGCACCGGTCCGGCTCGCGCATCCGCCGCACGGACGAGGACATCGAGCGGGCGAACGGCGCGGAGCGGCGGACGCTGTTCCTGCGCAGCGTCTGGTTCCCGCTGATGGACTTCGGCTACGTGCTGCCGGTCGCCGCCACCCTGCTGTTCGGCGGCCTCTTCTACATCGAGGGCTGGGTGAGCCTCGGTGAGGTGACCGCCGCGACCCTCTACACCCGGGCCGTGATCGACCCGCTGGACGAACTCCTCGGCTGGCTCGAAGAGCTGCAGGTCGGCGACGCCTCGCTGGCCCGCCTGATCGGCATCGAGGCCGAGGCCGGCCCGGCGGGCGACTCCGGCCGGCGGCCCGAGGGCGACCGGCTGGCCGCGGAGGACATCGCCTACGCCTACCGGGCCGGTCACGACGTGATCGAGGACGTCAGTCTCAGCGTCGGAGCCGGTGAGCGCATCGCCATCGTCGGCCCGTCCGGGGCCGGGAAGTCGACCCTCGGCCGTATCCTCGCGGGGATCCACGAGCCGCGTACCGGATCGGTCACGCTGGGCGGAGTGCCGCTCCGCGAACTGCCGTTGGAAGAACTGCGCCGCCACGTCGCACTGGTCACACAGGAACACCACGTGTTCCTCGGAACGGTGCGCGAGAACGTCGCACTGGCCGCGCCGGACGCCACGGACGAGCAGGTGACGGCGGCCCTGGCGGCCGTGGCCGCCGAGGCCTGGGTCCAGGCCCTTCCGGACGGTCTCGACACGGAGCTGGGCACCGACGAGAACCCCGTGTCGCCCGGCCAGGCACAGCAACTGGCCCTGGCCCGGCTCGTCCTGGCCGATCCGCACACCCTGGTACTTGACGAGGCCACCTCGCTGCTCGACCCGCGGGCCGCCCGCGACCTCGAGCGTTCGCTCGCCGGGGTGCTGCGCGGGCGCACCGTCATCGCCATCGCCCACCGGCTGCACACCGCCCATGACGCCGACCGTGTGGTCGTGATGGAGGCCGGCCGCATCACCGAGCAAGGGGCTCATGACGAGCTCGTCTCGGCGGGGGGCGCGTACGCCGGACTGTGGGAGTCCTGGCACGGGCGCGGCCCCTCGGCCTCTTCGAAATCCTCTGTTCCTTCCCCTTCTTCGGACCAGCCCGAACACTGAGCGCCAGGAGAGACCGTTGCAAGCTGAGCGCACGCGCATAGTCGACGCCGAAGCCATTGCCACCATCGTCACGAAGGTGGGGCTGGGGCAACTCTACGATCTGACGATCGACCGTTTGGAGACCGTTCTCGCCACCGGCCGCGACGCACCGGTGGAGATGAAGCAGCGGGACGGATTCCTCATCGAGACACCACATTTGGGACTGCTGGAGTGGATGCCCGCGCTCCGGCACGGCGCCACGGTGTCCATGAAGATGGTCGGCTACAACCCGCACAATCCGGTCAAGAACCAGCTGCCCACCATTTTGTCCACCCTGTGCTCCTTCGATGCGGACAGCGGCCACCTGCGGACGGTCATCGACGGAACCTTCGCCACCGCCATCCGTACGGGCGCAGCGTCCGCGCTGGCCAGCCGGGTGCTGGCGCGTCCGGACTCCGCGGTGCTCGGTCTCGTGGGCTGCGGCGCGCAGGCCGTGACACAACTGCACGCCCTGTCCCGGGTCTTCTCCTTCTCCGAGATCCTGGTGTGCGACGAGGACGTGCAGGCGGAGAACTCCTTCGCGGCCAGGTCCCGGCTGCCTGCCGGGGCCGTACGGATCGCGCCGCTGGCGGAGGTCGAGGAGCGGGCCGACGTGCTGTGCACCGCCACCTCGGTCGCGCCGTACGCGGGCCCGGTCATCCAGGGGACCAACCTCAAGCCCTGGGTGCACATCAACGCCATCGGCTCCGACATGCCGGGGAAGACCGAGCTGCCGCTGGAGCTGCTGCGCAAGGCGGTCGTCTGCCCCGACCACGTGGCGCAGGCGCGAGCCGAGGGCGACTGCCAGCAGCTCACTCCCGAGGAGATCGGGCCCTCGCTCACCGAGATCCTCCGGGACCCGGAGGCCCACCGGAAGCTGTCCCCGGTCACCACCGTGTACGACTCGACGGGCCTGGCGCTCCAGGACCTCGTCATGGTCGAGGTGTTCGAGGAGCTCGCACGGGACCTCGGCGTCGGTCACCACATCGCCATCGAGGCGACTGCCGACGACCCGCAGGACCCCTACTCGTTCCTGCCGGGGTCGGTCACCCGGTCCTGGGAGGGGCAGCAGGGGGCGCGGCGATGACCGCGGCGTCCCCTCCCCCGGGGCACGCCGGGCCGGTGGTGGACACCGGCGTGGCCACGGTCCTGGAGCTGATCGACCGCGAGGTGGCCGCGCACCCGGGGGCGCCCGCGGTGCGCGAGCCCGGCCGGGAGGTGACGTACGCGGAACTCGACCGTCTCGCGGACACCGTCGCGGGCCGGCTCGGGCGGGAGTTCGGCATCGCGCGCGGTGACACGGTACTCATCGCCGCGCGGGCGGGAGCCGACTTCACCGCGGCGGTCCTGGGCACGCTGCGAGCCGGGGCCGCCTATCTGCCGGTGGACACGACGTACCCGCCCGAGCGCATCGAGCAGATCCTGCGGGCGAGCAGCGCGGCACTGCTGGTCGCGGCCGATCCAGGGGCGCTGGACACCGGTGCCTCGGGGATGCGAGCGACCGCTCTGGCGGATCTGGTGGCACCGGATCCGGCGGGCGGCGCGGCGGCGGTCCGTCGGCCTCCTGCGCCGGAGGATCCCGCGTACGTCATCTTCTCCTCCGGATCCACCGGCAACCCCAAGGGCATCGTCCAGACCCACCGCTGCCTGGCCAACTTCATCTCCTGGCAGGTGGACGGCTCGGGGCTCGGGCGCGGGCGGCGGGTCCTCCAGGTGGCGCCGCTGACCTTCGACGTGTCGGTCCAGGAGATGTTCTACACGCTCGCCTCGGGCGGGTGCCTGCATGTGCCGGAGCCCCATGTGCGGCGCGATCCACGGGATCTGATCGACTTCGTCATCGACGAACGGATCGAGGTCGTGGACTTCCCGCAGTCGCTCATCGACGTGGTCATGACGCTGCCGACGAACCTCGAGCACGCCGCGGACCTGCGCCACATCATCAGCGCGGGCGAGACGGTCAAGGTCACGGAGGCGCTGGAGGGACTGCTGACGCGCCGGCCGGAGATCACCCTGCACAACCACTACGGGCCGGCCGAGAACCACATGGTGGCCAGCCACTCGATGAGCGGCGCGGCCGGCAATCTCGAACCGAGGCCGCCGGTCGGGTCACTGGTGTGGAACACCTACGTCTACGTCCTGGACGAGCACGGCGTGCCGGTGCCCGACGGGGAGGTCGGGGAGGTGTACATCGGCGGTGTGGGGGTGGCCCTGGGGTACACCGATCCCGAGCTGAGCCGCACCGCGTTCGTGCCCGATCCGTTCCGTCCGGGCAAGCGGCTGTACCGCACCCGGGACCGGGGGGTGTGGCGGGCCGACCAGACGCTCCAGTTGCTGGGCCGGATGGACGACCTGATCAAGATCCGGGGCAATGCCGTGGAACCCCGGGAGGTGGAGGCGCGCCTCACGGACTTCGCCGGGGTCAAGGACGCCGCGGCGTTCGCGGTGGTGCGGACCGGCGGGGCGGTGGAGCTGCACGCTGCTCTCACCGGTGATCCGCCGCCGGCCCCGGAACTGCGCCGGGCGCTGCTCGCGGTCCTGCCCGACTACATGGTGCCGGTGCGCTGGTGGCTGGTGGACGGCCTGCCCGTCTCACCCAACGGCAAGCTCGACCGCAAGGCCCTGCCCGGCGATGGGGCGCAGCCCCTGTCCCTGGTGCCTCACCAGGCGAACGCCTCGCGGTAGCCGCGCTTCTCGATGCAGTACGTCCGGAACGCCTTGGCCTTCTCGACCAGTGCGTTGTCCCCGGTGCGCACGGCGGCTTCGACGAACCAGTCGAACGCCGCCGTCGCATCGGCCTGGCGCGTGAAGTGGACCGCGGCGAACTTCCGGAAGGAGGCGCGCAGGTTGGTGTCGTTCATATCGGCGGCGGAGGACAGCAGCTCTGCCACGTCGGCGTCCGAGACCTCAGGACGCGAAATGATTCGGACGGGCAGCTCCGATTGGATTGCGTTCTTGATTTCGATGGGTGCGTCGGCATCCGAGAAATCAAGGCAGAGGGACAGTCTGGCGAGCGGTGAGACGCTCCGGGCCGAGTGCGGAACAGTGGTGTGGATTTTCCATACCTCGCCACGGCGGAGGTGGTAGACGATGTCGTTCTCGGAATGCAGGGAGTCCTCGTCCGTGCGCAGGGGTATCTGAAGCCTCGTGCCCGGCTCGGAGAATTCTAGAAAATCGACGTGTGGCGCGAGAATTCCGTCACTGAGGCTGAATACACGCACCCACTGAAGCCGCTCGAGAGGGAAGTTGTCGGTGACGAGCGACATGATCCCGGGAAGCTTCTTGCCCAGCTCAGTGAGGGTGAGCTGGCCATCGTAGGGCCGGAAGGCCGTGTCCTTGCCGCTTCCTCCGGAGTTCGCGAGAACATGCGCGGACCAGAATCCGAAGGAAAATGCGTCGTACTCGCCTCCGGCATCGTTTGAATCGATGACCGAAAGATCTTCGGCCAGGTCGTAGGAATCGATCGGAAGCGTGGCGAGCCTTTGCGATTTGAGCATGCGAGATCCCGTCGGTTGGTGAGTTCATCGTGGTGCCGGACGTCGATGATCGGCAATCATAACGACCGGAGGAAGTGAGGGCAATGGTCGACTGTAGGCATCGGATTCACGATTGACAAGACTCATTTCCCTTGCGCAGGATCTTAAGGTGCCGTCAAGTTCTTCAGAACCATCGAAGGTATTGGGTGAGCGTACAAAATGCTGAGTGACAATGCCCTGAGTGAATCCTGGCTCGCCCGGTTGGCGGCCGGCCGCGGAGTTCCGTTCCTGGATGTCGTTTCCCCGGACGCAGACGCGCCGGAGTACGTCCTGGAACCCGCGGTCACCGAGCGGCTGGACGCCCTGACGGGCGGCGACGCGACCGGCCTCCTGCTGCTGACCGTCGCGGCCACCCGGTTCGCACTGGCCGCGCTCGACGAGGAATCCCGGCACGTCATCCTGGTGCCGGTGCCCACCGCGTCGCCCGGGGCGGGCCCGGGGACCGGCACGGACACGGCGCCACACGAGCTCGCGCTCTGCGCTCCCCTCGACCGCGAGGCGCCGGCCTCGGCCTTCCTGATGGCGCTGCACGCCGAACTCGAATCCGCCCTGCCCCTCGCCTGGCGCGACCGTGAGGCGATCGCCTCCCGCCTGCAGCTCGCCGACGTGCCCGTGGGCCCTGCTCTCGGCCGGCTCGGCGTCGTGTGCGAGGAGGCGGGCGGCAAGCTGCTGCAGCCGGTCGGCCTGCGCCTGACCCTGCGTCGGGCCGACGGCCGGCTGACCCTGACCGCCGAGGCGGACGGCGAGGTGCCGGTGGCCGCGCCGGCCCTTCTGCGCTGCACGGCGGCCGCCCTCGCGGAACTCGGCCGCTCACCTCGGCGGCCGGTCGCGGAGCTGGACGTCCTCGGTCCCGCACAGCGCGCCGAACTCGAGCGGTGGTCGGGCCTGCCCGTCGCGGCCGACTTCGCCGACGCGACCCTCACCGGCATCGTCGACGACGCCGCGCACCGCTTCCCGGATCGCGAGGCGGTGTCCGACGACACCGTGGTGTGGAGCCACCGCGAGCTGGCGCTGCGCTCGTCGCGCGCCGCGCGTTCGCTCACCCTCGACCACGGTGTGAAGCCGGGCGACCGGGTCGCACTGCTGCTGCCCAAGAGCCCCGAACTCGTGCTGGCGGTACTGGCGGTACTGCGGGCGGGCGCCTCGATGGTTCCGCTCGACCCCTCGCACCCGCCGGAGCGGGTCGCCCGTCAGCTGCGCCTGAGCGGGGCCGTCTGCGTCATCTCCGCAGAGGACGAACTGCCCGGACACGTGGCCATCCCGGTGGTGTCCCCCCAGGCCCTGGCCACCGCCGACGGCCCCGGGGCGGTGGCCGGACCGGGTCCCGACGACGAAGCCATCCTCTTCTTCACCTCCGGATCGACCGGCCTCCCCCGCCCGGTGGCGCTCACCCACCGCCAGCTCGCCCACAAGACCCTCACCTCGGGGCGGCTGCTCGGTTTCGACGAGGAGAGCCGGTGCGCCCTGCTGTCGGCGGTGACCTCCGACGCCCTGACGTACCAGATCTTCACCACGCTCGCCGCGGGCGGCTGCGTGGTGGTCATGGGCTCACCCCAGACGCTCTCGCCCGCGGAGTTCTGGGCGGCGACGCGGCGCCTGCGCGTGAACGTCATCAACTGTGTTCCCTCCCTGCTCGCGGTGATGGCCGAAGGGCTGCCCGCCGGAGCCGCCGAAGAAGTCCGCATCTGCCTGCTGGGCGGCGACGAGATCCCGGCGGGGTTCCTGCCCCGGCTGGCGGACCGACTGCGCGTGGGCACCTTCGGCAACCTGTACGGGCCCACCGAGGCCACCATCGAGGCGACCACCTTCACCTGCCCCGGATCGGCCTTCCCCGAGTTGACCACCGTCCCGGTCGGCAGGCCCGCCGAGGGCTTCGGCGTGCTGGTGCTCACCCCCCACGGAGACCACGCACCGCCCGGCATCCCGGGCGAGATCCACGTGCTCGGCCCCGGCGTGGCCCGTGGCTACGCCGATGACGAACCGACCGGCCCCGGGCGGTTCTGCGAGCTCCCCGCGCACCCCGGCGTCCGGGTGTTCCGGACCGGCGACTTCGGCCGCTGGAACCGTCAGGGCGAGCTGGTCTTCCTGGGCCGCCGGGACAACCAGATCCAGATCCACGGCAACCGGGTCGAGCTCGGCGAGGTGGAGGCGTCCCTCAGCTCCGTCGCGGGCATCGTCGCCGCCACGGTCCTTCCCTTCACCGCCCCCTCGGGACCGCCGGCCGTCGTGGCCGTCTACACCTCGGACCGGGATCTCGAACCGGCCGACGTGCGCCGGCAATTGGAGCTGCGCCTGCCCGGCTACATGGTCCCGGGCCGCATCGTGCGACTCGACGAGCTGCCCGTCACCCTGCACGGCAAGATCGACCGCGTGGCCATCCTGGCCCATGTGGCGAGCCTGGACGGGCAGGTCTGGCAGCCTGACGACGAAGCCGACCGCACCGCCGCCCGGATCTGGGCCGATGTGCTCGGCGCCGCGCCGCGCGCGGGGGACGAGGACCTCTTCGCGGCGGGCGGCCACAGCCTCACCGCCGCCCTCCTCGCGGGCTGGCTCAGCGCGGCTGCCGACGGCGGTGTGATCACCGTCCGCGACGTGCTCATCGCCCGCACTCCCGAGGGGCTCGGCGCGCTGCTGCGCCGCGCCGCGGCCGAGGGGTGTGCGGATCCCGCCGTCGGGACACCGTGGCCCGAGACCCCGGACCCCGTCCCCGCGAGCAACGCCCAGCGCCGGATGTGGTTCCTCGAACAGTACGAGGGCGGGGAAGTCCGCCCGTACAACATGGTGGAAGCCTTCCGGCTGCCCGGCTCCCCCGAGGCGGCCGACGTGGCGGACGCGCTGGAGCGGACGGTGCGCAGGCACCAGGCGCTGCGCACCGTGTTCCGCACCGCCCCCGACGGCCTGCACCAGATCGTGCTGGCTCCCGACCGGGCCCGGCCCGAACTGCGGGTCCACCGGACGGGCACCGGGGGCGCCGACGATCTGCTGCGGCGCATCGCGGATGCGGAACAGCGCCACGTGTTCGACCCGGCCGAGGGTCCCCTGCTGCGCGCCCACTGGCTCGTCGAGGACGGGCGCCCCGGCGGCACACTCCTGCTGTCGATCCATCACAGCGTCTGCGACGGCTGGTCCTTCGCGGTGATCCTGCGCGACCTCCAGCGGTTCCTGAACGGCAGGGAACAGGTACCGGAGCCCACGCAGTACGGTGCGTACGCGCTCGGTCAGCAGGACCTCCCGGACGACTCACGGAGCAGCGCGTTCTGGCGGCGCACCCTGGACGGCGCGCCGAGCGTCGACCTGCCGCTCGACCGCCACCGGCCGACGGAGCGCAGCTCTGCGGCGGGCACCGTCCGGCTGACGCTCGGCGAAGGCACGACCCGGTCCGTGCAGGACCTGTGCCGGCAGCTCGGCACCACCTCGTTCACGGCGATGGTGGCCGCCGTCCGTGTCCTCCTGCTGCGCTGGAGCGGGGCTGACGACATCGTGCTCGGCACGGTCGTCTCGGGCCGCGACCGTCCCGAACTGGCCAACTCGGTGGGACTGTTCGTCAACACCGTGGCGCTGCGCACCCCGGTCGGGCCGGAGCTCGGTTTCACCGATGTGGTGGCGGCGGTGGCGGCGCACGCGCGGGAGGTCCGCGCCCATGAGGAGTACCCCTTCGAGCACCTCGTGGAGGCCATGGGGCGCGAGCGGATCACGGGACGCAATCCTCTCTTCGACGTGCTGGTCGAAGCCGCCGTCTCCGGTGCGGACCCGCTGGGCACCGAGGAGGGCCCGGCGGCCGAACACATCCGCCTGGACAGCGGCGCGGAGGGGTTCGACCTCGCCTTCAGCTTCAGCGAACCCGGCCCGGCCCGTCCGATCGAGGTGGCGGTCACCTACCGCGAGGACGTACTGGACGCGGCGACCGCGCACCGGCTCGCCGGTCAGCTGGACCACCTCCTGACCGCTCTGGCGGACGCCCCCGAGGCCCCCGTCGGCGCAGCCCCCCTGCTGCCCGGTGCACAGCGCGCCGCGCTCATCGCGGCCGGTACCGGGGAGAGCGCCTCTGCCGCGCGCACCGCGGGTACCCTCCTCGACCTCGTACGCGAGCAGGTGCAGCGCGCGCCCGAGGGCCGGGCCGTCGTCTGCGGCGACCGTGTCCTGACCTACCGCGCACTGGACCGCCGGGCCGATGCCCTGGCCGCCCGGATCGCCGCGGTGGCGCCGACCGGGCCCGACCGCGTGGTCGCGGTGCTGTGCGAGCGCTCCGAGTGGATGCCGGTCGCGTTGCTCGCCGTCCTCAAGACCGGTTCGGCGTTCCTTCCCCTCGATCCGCAGCAGTCACCGGCCCGGCTGGCGCGGGTGCTCCGCGACAGCGGCGCGGTCGCCGCCGTCACGTCGGCGGAGTTCACGCAGACCACGGCCGCCGAGGGCCTGCCCACGGTGACCGTCGGCGAAGCGGCCGAGGCCGCTGCGGTCCGGGACGAGCCACGGCCGCTCCACCCCGCCGGCCCCGCCGACCTCGCATACGTCGTGTACACCTCCGGCTCCACCGGAACACCCAAGGGCGTCATGGTGGAGCACCGCGGCATAGTCAACTCCGTCCGGTTCCGCATCGACCACTACGGTCTCGACGCCGACGGGGCGGTCCTCCAGGTCGATCCGATCCATGCCGACGCCGGCATCGCCGACGTGTTCAGCGCGCTCGGTTCGGGCGCGCCCATGGTGATCGTCACCCGGGAGCAACTGCTCACGCCGGAGGATGTGGCCGCGGTCATGCGGCAGCACCCGATCCGCCACGTGATGCTCGTGCCGAGTCTCTACCAGATGCTGCTCGACGAGGTCGGCCCGGCGTTCCGCGAGGTGCGCGAGGTCGTGCTCGGCGGGGAGCGGGTCACCCGGGCGCTCGCCGCCCGGCATGCCGAACTCCTTCCCGGCGTCCGGCTGTTCAACGAGTACGGCCCGGCCGAGGACAGTGTGGTGACCACGGTGGAGCCGGTGGACACCACAGGGGCCCCCCGCACGCCGGACATGCGGTCCGGAACGGCTTCCGGCGACGCCTCGATCGGCCGACCGCTGCCCGGCAAGTGGGTGGACCTGCTCGACGAGCGGGGCGGGCTGGTGCCCCTGGGGGCCCCGGGCGAACTGTGCATCGGCGGAGCGGGCCTGGCCCGCGGCTACCTCGGCGACGCGGGGCTGACGTCCGCCCGCTTCGTGACCAGCCGGGTACGCCCGGGAGAGCGCATGTACCGCACCGGCGACCTGGCCCGCCGACTGCCCGACGGCCGCCTGGAGTACCTGGGCCGGGCCGACGACCAGCTCAAGATCCGGGGTAACCGGGTCGAGCCGAACGAGGTGGCCGCGGTCCTCGCCGAAGCCCCCGGCCTGCGCAACGCCGCCGTGCTCCCGACGACCGGCGCCGAACCACGGCTGGTCGCCTACGTGGTCGGCGAGGCGGACCCGGCGGCGCTCCGCCGGCACCTCGCGGGGCGGCTGCCCGCCTACATGATGCCCGCCGCCTTCGTTCGCCTGCCCGCCCTCCCGGTGGCCGCGGGCGGCAAACTCGACCGCCGGGCGCTGCCCGCGCCCGACGAGGCCCTGGCCGCCGCGGAATCCCCCGCAGCGGCCCGGCCGTTCACCCCGGCCGAGCAGCGGGTCGCCGACGTGTGGACGCAGATTCTGGAGCGTCCCGTAACGGACCCGGACGCGAACCTGTTCGAGATGGGCGGCCACAGTCTGGCCGCCGCGCGCATCGCGCACGCCCTGCACGTCAAGGTGCACGCCGTCTTCACGTTCCCTTCCGTGGCAGCGCTCACCACGGCGCTGGAAGGGGAGTCGGCGAAGGCCGCAGCGGAGCGCGGCCCGGTCGCGGGGGCGTCCTCGGAGAGCGGGTTCCTGCCGCTGTCCCGGGCACAGCACCGCGTCTGGCTGACCTCGCGGTGGGCGGGCTCGGACACCTTCATCATCTCCGACCTCGTACGGCTGGGCCGCCGGATCGATGCCGGCGCGCTCCGCAGCGCCCTCGGTGCCGTCGTCGAGCGCCAGGACATGCTGCGCGCGCAGGTTCTGCCCCGGGGAACGGATGCGGAGCTGACCGTCCTGGACCGACTGCCGGACGGCGCACCGCTGGTCGTCGTGGATCTGCCCGGCGCGGACCCCTCGGGGCCGGAAGTCGCGGCCGCGCTGAACGACGCCCGACGGGTCAGCTTCGCCCTCGACAAGGCGCCGCTGTTCGAAGTGCGGCTGCTCGCGGGGCCCGTCGGCGGTGATCTGCTCACCGTCACCGCCCACCACCTGATCTACGACGGCGCGAGCGTCGACGTGCTGCTGGACGACCTGTTCACGGCGTACGAGCAGGCCGTCGCGGGCGAAGCGCCGCGACTGCCCCGGCTCCCGTACACCTACCAGGACTGGGTCCGTGAGGAGCAGGAGTGGCTGGCCGGGCCCGAGGCGGAGCGCGAGGTGGAGTTCTGGCGGGAGCAGCTGCGCGGCGTCGCGGAAGGGCCCGATCCGGTGGACCCGGCCCGCCGCCGCAGCCGCCGGGGCCGGACCGCACTGGTTCACCGGTCCCTTCCCGCTGCCGTGCTCCGCGGCGCCCCCGCGACCCCGTTCGCGCAGGTGGTCACCGCTTTCGCCGTCACCGTGCACCAGCGCACCCGGGCCACCGACCTCGTCGTCGGTTTCGCCGCGGGACTCCGCCACCGGCCCGAGGCCGACGCGCTGATCGGCTACCTGGTCAACGCGGTGCCCCTACGGGTCACGGTGGACGACGCGGTGACCGGGGGCGAGTTGCTGTCCCGGGTCCAGACCGGGATCTTCGAGGCCTACGACCACTCCCGGCTGCCGTTCGACGTGCTCGCGCAGCGGCTGGCGCTGCGCGCGGCGCCGGGCCGCAGCCTGCTGCTCGATCTGGGCGTGAGCTGGGAGAACGCGGGCCTGCGCCCCGAGAGCTACGTGGTCGAGGACCTGCTGGTGAACGATCTGCCCGCCACCAGTGACCTCTGGCTGTACGCACGCGTCAAGGGCGACGCACTGCACCTCGACCTCACCTACGACGACAACCTCCTCGACGAGGCGGAGGCCGGCGGCTATGTCGATCACGTCGCCGCGGTGCTGCGCACCTTGGCCACCGGCCAGTCCGCGCCGCCCGCCGGCCCCCCGTCACCGACCCTGCCCCCGACCCCGGAGCCGTCCGCACCCGGCTCTGTTTGGAGCGACACACACTATGACTTCTGACACCGCCCGCAGCCGTACGGGATGGGGCGACCATGCCTGAACCCGACCTGACGCAGCGGCTGTGCAAGCTGTTCGCCGCGGCACTTGAACTGGACGACGTCACTGCGGACACCGACTTCTTCGTCGCCGGCGGACACAGTCTGTCCGCGCTGGAGCTCGCCGTGGCCGTGGAAATGGCCATCGGCGTGCGGGTCCGCGTGCGGGACATCTTCGACGCCGCCTCGCCCGAACTGCTCGCGGCCCGGCTGGCCGGCCTCGTCCCCGGAGCCGTGGAACCGTCCGAGCCGGCCGCCTCGCGGCAACGGCCCGCCGCTGCCCTCCCCGGAGCCGAAGTCGCCGAAGCCACGCGCTGGCTGTGGCTCGAACGGCAGCGCGGGGACGGCGACTCCGCGGCCTACACGGTGCCCTGCCTGCTGGACGGCGAGGGTGCCGTGGACGTCGACAGGCTGGCGGCGGCGCTGGACGGCCTCACGCGGCGCCACCCGGCGCTGCGGACCGTCTTCGTCGAGGCCCAGGGCGAACCGCGGGCGGTGGTCACCGACGACGTGCCGCCGTTGGAGGTCGTCGACCTGCGCGGGCACGACCAGGACGACACCCGGTTCGACACCTTGGTGGAAGAGCGCCTCGCGGTGCCGTTCGACCCGTCGACCGGCCCGCTCGTACGGACCACGCTGTTCCTGCGCCCCGACGCCCGGTGGTCGTTCCTGCTGCTCGCGGACCACCTCGTGTGCGACGGACGCAGCCTGGAGATCCTCGCCACGCAACTCGTGGCGGCCTACGCGGACCCGGCTGCGGCCGGGCCGCCCGAGGACCGGCCCGCTCACCGCTCGTCCGATCAGGAGGCCGCGCTCGACCACTGGCGTCGCGTGCTCCTCCCCCCTCCGGCGCCGCTGCCCCTCCCGGTGCGCGGTCCGCGGACGCAGCCGGCCGGCATCGCCACCGGCATCGCCGTGCGGGAGATCGGTCCGGACGTGATGCGCCGGCTGACGGACCTGGGCCGGCGGCACCACGCGGGCCTGTTCGTGCCGCTGGCCGCCGCCGTCGCCCGTACCCTGGCCGGGATCACGGGCAGCACGGACATCTGTCTGGGCACCCCCGTGGACCGGCGGGCCCGGCTCGGTGCGAACGACGCGGTCGGCTTCCACGTCGCGACCGTCCCGCTGCGACTGCAGGTCCGGGACGAGGATTCGGCGGACCACCTCGTCGATCAGGTCGCACAGCGCACGGTGGACGCGGTGGACCACAGCGGAGTGGCCTTCGACACGCTCGTGGCGGCGCTCGCTCCACCGCGGTCCCCCGGACGGATGCCGTTCTTCGACGTGTGGGTGGCCCTGTATCCCCGCATCGACACCGGACCGTGTCAGCCGGGCGGGATCGCCCTGCGCGGCGGGCCGGTCCCCCGGCGCGTCGGCATGTTCGAGCTGTCCTTCCAGTTCGTGGAACACGCGGACGGCATGCGGCTGTGGCTCCAGTACGACACCGCACGCTACGCCGCGGACACCGCCGAGCGGATGGCCCGGCGGCTCGTCGACGAAGTGGCGCGCCTCCTGCGGGACCCCGCGGAGCCCGGACCCGAAGCGGCGCTGACGCACCGTGCCTTCAGCGGCTTCCGGTTCGACGCCTGAACCGACCAGTTGCCCCTGCACATGAGGAGATGAACCATGACGACGTCCATCAGGCCCCGGACCGGGACGGAGCTGCGGCTGACCGCGGCCGAGGCCCGGCAGGTGTCCGAACTGACACTGCGCCTGGCCGGGCAGTACCTCGCCGCCGACGACGAACGGCTGCTCCAGGACCTGCCGTTGCTCGCCGGCGAACTGCCCGTCCGGGTCCGGCGCTTTCTGCGTGCCTTCTCCCTCGACCAGGCACGCGGTTTCTGCGTGGTCAACGGCCATCTCGTGGACGACGAGCGCATCGGGCCCACGCCCGCGCACTGGAAGGACGAGACCCGGATCCACCGCGAACTGCCCGAGGAGATCCTCGTCCTCCTCTACGGTTCGCTGCTCGGCGAACCGTTCGGCTGGGCCAGCCAGCAGGACGGGCACTTGGTCAACGACGTGTTCCCGATCCGCCAGTACGAGCGCGAGCTGCTCGGTACGGGCAGCAAGACACCGCTGACCCTGCACACCGAGGACGCCTTCCATCCCTACCGCGCCGACTACATCATCCTGTCGGCACTGCGCAACCCGGACGCCGTACCGGTGACCGTCGCGGAGGCGGACTTCTCGGTACTGCCGCAGGACGTCCTCGACGTCCTGTTCCAGAGCCGGTTCCGCATCGTTCCCGACAAGTCGCACCTGCCGGAGAACAACACGGTGCGCACCGACGAGGACCGGCTGGTCTTCGAGAACATCGCGCGCCTCATCGACGGGCTCGGCCTGGTGCCCATGCTCACCGGCTCCCGGTCCCACCCTCTGCTGTGCTTCGACGCGACGCACATGTCGGCGCCGGAGGAGGACACCGAGGCCGTACGGGCCTTCGCGGCGGCGGCGGAGCTGCTCGACGCCGGCCTGGCCGACTGCCCGCTCGAGGCCGGCAGTTGTGTCTTCATGAACAACCACCGGGTGGTGCACAGCCGTAGTGCCTTCCAGGCGCGCTACGACGGCACGGACCGCTGGCTCAAGCGGGTCAACGTCACCCACGACCTCCGCAAGTCCCGTGCCATGCGCCGGTCCGTCGGCTCCCGCCTGATCGGCTAGCCGACGACCGCACACCGCAACGCCACGCACTGTGCCCGGGGCAGGAATGCCCCGGGCACAGTGCGTGGCGTCTCCGCGCGGCTACGCCTCGTGGTCCGGCGTGGCCTTCCGGATCAGTGCGGAGACCTCGCGGACCGTGGGGGTGTCGAAGAAGTCACCCAGGTCGATGCTCACGCCCAGCTGCTTCTCGATGGCGTCGATCACGGAGATCGCGAGCAGGCTGTGCCCGCCCTCGTCGAAGAAGTCCCCGTCGGGATCGATCGGGCCGGAGGCGAGGACCTCCTCGAAGATGGCCCCGACCTTCGCCTCCAGATCGTCGCCTCCCGCTCCCGTCCGCGACGGGGAGGACTCGGGTGCCGCGGCGGCTCCGGTCTCGGCGAGGCGCACCAGGGCACCCCGGTCGATCTTGCCGCTCACCATCCGGGGCAGCTCGTCGATCAGCGTGATGAAGGTCGGCACCATCGCGGGCGGCAGTGCGGCATTGGCCCGTGCCCTGACCTCCTCCACCGTGGTGTCCACGGCTTCCAGCCAGGCCGCCAGCGCCGGAGCGCCGTCGGGGCCGCTGACCACGGCGACCGCCGTCTGGCGAACTCCCGGCAGCAGTCCCAGCACGCTCTCCACTTCACCGGGCTCCACCCGGTGGCCGCGTATCTTCACCTGGTCGTCGGCCCGCCCGGTGAACTCCAGCATTCCGTCCGGGCGCCACCAGACGAGGTCCCCCGTGCGGTAGCTCCGCCCTCCGGGCGCCTCGGCATCGGCCACGAACGCCGCCGCCGTCAGCTCCGGCCGGTTGCGGTATCCGTCCGCGAGGCCGTGTCCCGCCAGCCTGAGCTCTCCGACGAATCCGATCGGCAGGGCCCGGCCGTCGCCGCCGGTCACCTTGGCGACGGTGTTGCCGATGGGCCACCCGATCGGGAGGCCGGGTCCGGCGGCCGTGCCGTGGTCGAACGCGGTCGCGCCCACCGAGCTCTCCGTCGGGCCGTACTCGTTGATCAGCCTGACTCCGGGCAGCAGTTCGTGGTGGCGGTGCACCAGATCGGGCGTCGTGGCCTCGCCGGCGACCGTGACGGCGCGCAGTGAGGCCGCGGCAGGCGGGAGTTCGCCCAGCAGGACCCGGTAGAGGCTCGGGACGGTCGTGAGGTGGGTGATGCGGTGCTGCTGCGCCAGCTCGGCCAGCTGACGCGGCAGCAGCTGGTGCGTGTCCGCGAGGACGAGGCGCCCGCCGGAGGCCAGCACCGGGAACAGGTCGGCGACCGAGCTGTCGAAGGCCAGCGACGGCAGCTGCAGCAGCCTGGTGTCGAGGTCCAGCCCGTGGTTGCCCCGCTTCCAGTGCACGTAGCTGGCGATGGCACGGTGCCGGATCTCCACGCCCTTGGGCCTGCCGGTCGACCCCGAGGTGTACACCACGTACGCGAGGTCGTCCGGGAGCGGCCCGGGCCGGTCGGTCCCGGGCTCGGCGGCGGGGCCGACGACCGCGGCCTCGATGTCGATCACCGGGGTGGTGAGGCCGACGGGCAGCCCGCCCTGCAGGTCGGGCGCGGCGAGGACGGCTGCGCATTCGGCGTCGTCGAGGATCTCGGCCAGCCTCGCGGCCGGTGACCTGGGGTCGAGCGGCACGTAGGCCGCGCCCGCGAGCAGGGTGCCGGTGATCGCCGGCACGGCGTGGATCGTCTTGCCGGTGAGCACGCCCACCCGGTGTCCCCGTCCGATGCCCGCCGCCTGCAGACGAGCGGCCACGGCCTGCGCGGCCTGCCAGAACTCGCGGTACGTCAGGGACTCGGCACCGGCGACGACTGCCGTACGGTCCGGGTACGCACGGACCGCTTCCTCGATCGGCGCCGTCAACGTCGTGGTGACGCCCTGCGGTTCGAAGCCGCGTCGGCCGAGCGCAATGGCCGCCGCGGCATCGTCGGCTGCGGCCGGCGGCAGCGCGGCGGCGGGGCCGTGCGGATCGACGAATCCGGCCAGGACACGGGACACCGACCGCAGCAGGACGTCCAGGAACCAGGCCTCGGCGCGTTCCGGTCCGGACTCGGCCACGAGTTCGCGTACGCCGTCCGCACCGGACTCGGTCAGTCTCAGCTCGATGGCGTCCTGCTGGGACGCAAGGCCGGCGAGGCCGGCACCGACCCGGGCCGAGCGGACCATCACCGCGCCGGCGAGCGCCGCCTCGTCGGTCACCACGGGCGCCGACCGCAGTGACGAGTCGGCGGCCCGGACCAGATCGCCGACGGTGGAGGGGGCGGCGAGCCCGATCCCGGCAAGCACCGGCCCGGCCGGGCCGGACACGGCCACCACCGGCTCGTCGGTGTGCTCCGCCGCGCCGACCACCACTGCCGTCGCCGCGGTGAGGGCGACCAGTTCTTCCAGGGGGCGCCCGCCGGAGACCTTGGCCAGGCCGTCGACGGCTGCCGTGGTCAGCGCAAGCCTGGCGTGGGCCCGCGCTGACTGCGCGGCGCCCGTGCGTCGGGGGCGGATCGTGGTGGCGGGCACCACAGTGTCGGATGTCATGGACACATTCCCTTGCTCGGGGACGAATGAAGACAACTGCCCGTTGGCCAAGCGGCGTTCTCCACGGCGTGTGAGCCGCCATGGGTTCGAACACCGCATCGGGCACGTGCGGGCACACCCGTCACCGAGGTGGGACGCGAACGGACCGCGCACCGCCGGGCCGTGGCCCAGCCGGTACGCGGTCACCGCTGACACCACAGGGGGTGCCCATGCACTTGTCGGGTCGGAGTACCGGGCGGCCCGCAACCCGGGCGCCCGGTACTCCGGCCTGGCCGTTGCCTCGCGTCAGCCGCGCTTCGCGATCATGTTGGCCATGCCTTCCTTGCCCTGCGTCTTCAGGGCCTTGAGGCGATCCTGGCGCAGGCGGGCATCGCTCCGCGAGGCGATCCACTGGTTCTCGCGCAGCAGCTTGTGGTAGCTGTCCAGGCGGCGCTGCTGCAGCATGCCGTCCTCGATGGCCTCGCGTACCGCACAGCCGGGTTCCGCGACGTGATCGCAGTCCCGGAACCGGCAGTCCTCGGCGAGCTGCTCGATCTCCGAGAACGTCTGCTGCAGGCCGTCGGCGGCGTCGTACAGGCCCACGCCGCGGATACCGGGAGTGTCGATCAGCACACCGCCGCCCGGCAGGGGCATCAGCTCACGGGTCGTCGTGGTGTGGCGGCCCTTGCCGTCGCTCCTGGTCTGCTGGGTCTCCATCACGGAGCGGCCCAGCAGCACGTTGGCGATGGTGGACTTGCCCGCGCCCGACTGTCCGACCAGGACGCTCGTCCCCGTCAGAACGGCCGCGAGGATGTCCATGCCGTCGTCGGTGGTGGCGCTGACGACCAGGACGTCCACCCCGGGCGAGGCCTGCTCGACCGTCTCCCGGACGCTGTCCGCGTCCTCCGCGAGGTCGGACTTGGTGAGGATCATCACCGGCTGCGCTCCGCTCTCCCACGCGAGGGCGAGGAACCGCTCGATCCGGCCGAGGTCCGGCTCCGTGTCCAGGGCCACGACGACACCGATGGTGTCGATGTTGGCGGCGAGCACCTGGCCCTCGGAGCGCTGGGAGGCGCTGGAGCGGACCATCGCCGTGCGACGCGGCAGCAGCGCCTGGACGTAGGTGCCGGCCGCGCCGACCCGGACCGCCGCCCAGTCGCCCGTGCAGGGCATCTTCGTCGGGTCGGGGTCCGCGACCGGACCGGTGTCGGCATGGACGACGGTCACCTCGGAGTCGCCGTCGGCGATCACGACGTCGCAACGGCCCCGGTCGACACGGATGACCCGACCGGGCACCCACGAGGCGTCGGCAACGGAGGCGAATTGGTCGTCGAGCTCAGGGGACCATCCATAGGCCTCGAGCGGCCGCGGGTAGATCGAATCAGCCGAAGTCGATGAGTGACGCAACGCGATGAGCCCTTCGGGAGGCGTTTCCGGCCGGTGCACGCAAATCGGGTTGCACCGGCTCCTGGACAAGGGGCGGTGGGGTGTGGGCTGCTCTCGGGCGCCGCTGCGGCGGTGGTGACATGAAAGTCGCCGACCCCGGCTGACTCCGACGCACCGGGCATTCAATGCATTTGACGCTACGACAGCTCCGAGCGGCCCGCAATACCGCTCAAGCGTCAGTGGATTGAGACTCCAGATCAGAGAACGGAGGGGTATCGAGGAGACGGTGCTCGCCCACTCACCCGGGATCCCGGGTGAGTGGGCGGTGGTCTAGCGTCCGGCGGACGCCGAGGTGCGGTACAGGGCCCGCATCTCCTTTTCCAGCGCGTTGAGCTCGTCCAGCCTCGGCCGGCTCCTGGGCGCGAACAGCCCGTCCTGCTCCCAGCGTTCCGGGTCCAGGCTCAGTGCCGAGACGTTGAGCCAGCCGCGCGAGCGGATCTCTTCGAGGCGCTCGGGAAGGGCGTCCTCGAGGGCGAGGTAGAAGACGACGTGGGCCAGCTCCTCGATGCGGTCCAGACCGTCGCGCACGCTCGTGAGCACCGTGCCGAAGGCGGGTACCTCGTCACCCGGCAGGTTCTGCTCGAAGAGCCGGGCGAGCGTCGGCACGTCGTCGTAGTAGTCGATGTAGTCGAATTCGAAGACGCCGCGGTAGTTGCGCGCCCAGGCCTGGAAGAGGTTCATGATGGTGCCCTGGGTCGCCACCGCGTGCGCGCCGAGGGCGCTGAGCGTCGTGCTCGCCGACTCGTCCAGGAAGGTCTTCCCGTAGAACTGCGGGTCGGAGAAGGACCATCCGACGTAGTAGTCCCAGATCGTCTTCAACGACATGATCACGGCGTTGTCGTGGAAGGCGTAGGAGCCCTGGATGTTCATGGTGAGCCCCTCGGCGAGCGAGAGGAACCAGCGGTTGGCGTACCGCACGAAGCCCTCGTCGAAGGACTCCTTCACGTCGCGGCCGACCATCTCGGTCACGAAGCTGTTGGCGTAGCCGATCAGGTTCGACCCCACGGAGTAGTAGGGGTCGGCGAAGACCGCGGCGTCGCCGACGCACGCCCAGCGGTCCTGCGAGAAGACCTGCTGCGAGGAGTGGCTGTAGTTCTTCAGTACGCGGAAATCGAGGACCGGCAGCTCGCGGATGGCGGGGTCGAAGCCCGGAACGCGCTCCGCGACGAAGTCGATGGCCTTCTCGATCCGGTTGAACTTGGTGACCGGGTGGAGCTCGTCGGACACGACGATGCCCACGCTGGTGTGGTTGGGGGCCAGCGGGATGGCCCACACCCAGCCGCCCTCGAACATGAAGTGGTTGGTCGACTGCCAGCGCGGTTCGGTGATGCGGTCGTGCCAGCCGGTGTGCTCCGCGCCGACCGCCTCGTCGGTGTCGAGCCGGCCTTCGAGCCGGAACCAGACCGAGTTGTGGGGCTTGGGGTACCTCTTGGTGAGGTCGAGCTTGCGCTGCAGCAGCCGGTGCCGGCCCGTGGCGTCGACGACCCACCGGCAGGTGACGCTGGTCGGCTGCGCGCCGTCCTCGTCGACGGCCTGGTACGTCACCCGGTGCGGGGCGTCCTGCTCGCCGAGCTCGATGTCGAGCACCTTGACGCCCTGCGTCAGCTCCGCACCGGCATCCGTCGCCACCACGCGCAGGTGCTCCTCCAGGGAGCCGCGGTTGAGCTGGTAGGACTTCGCCGGGAGGAAGCGGTTGACGCCGAACTCGGCTTCCTCGTGGAGGCCCGAGCCGCCGCCGTAGAAGTACCGGAGCCCCAGCTTCTCCAGGTGCTGTTCCTCCAGGTAGTCGTACAGGCCGATGACGTGGTGGAAGTAGTACGCGCCCACCTCGACCGAGGACTCGCCGACCTTGTGTGCGGACAGCGGGATCGGTGAGCGCTCGCGCTCGCAGACGAGGACGGAGAGCTCGGGCTGCGCGTCCTTGAGCTGCTTGGCCAGGCAGAGCCCGGCGAGGCCGCCGCCCGCGATGACCACGTCGTAGTCGACACCGCCGAACACGGAGTCAGTACCGCTTTGCCTGCTCACTTTGTACCCACCTTGTCGTTCTGTCGGTTCTCGATGTTGAGGGCCAGGCTCCGGACGGTCCGGTCCGTGTAGGGGTCCGAGACGTCGAGCTGGACCCCGATCCGCATCTCCACGCGGGAGAGCAGGTCCATCACGCTGAGGGAGTCCCCGCCGAGGGCCACGAAGTCGTCGTCCAGGCCGATGCGCAGGGGCGCGAACAGCTCCCGCCAGATCTCCAGGAGCGCGGCCTCGGCCTCTGTCGTCGGCTCCGGGCCCGCCGCTCCCTGGCCGACGGCATCCTCGTACAGGGCCACCAGGGCCGTGTTGTCGACCTTGCCGTGGCGGGTGAGCGGCACGCTGTCGACCGGGATGATCGCCGAAGGGACCATGTACTCCGGCAGGTTCTCCTGGGCCAGGGCGTGCAGCCGGTCGACGTCCTCGACGGAGGGCCCCTGGACGAAGGCGATCAGGAGCGGCGTATCGGAGTCGGTGGCGTGGCGCAGCAGGTGGACGTGGCCGACCGCGGCGTCCTGCGAGAGGACCTGGGCCACGTGGCCCAACTCGATGCGGCGGCCCCGGATCTTCACCTGGCCGTCCCGGCGCTCGATGAACTCGAGGTCGCCGTTCCCGTGCTGCCGGACGATGTCGCCGGTGCGGTAGACGCGCTTGCCGGCGATCGAGGGCGAGTCCGGCGTGAAGAACCGCTCCGCGGTCAGCGCGGGATCGCCCAGGTAGCCCCGGGCCAGGCCCGCGCCGGCCAGGTGGAGCTCCCCGATTCCGCCCGGCGCCACGGGCGCGCCGTCCTCGTCCAGGACGAACGCCTCGGTGTGCTCGATCGGCTTGCCGATGAGCACACGCTCGTCGGTGGCCGCGAGGCGGTGGACAGTGGAGCAGACCGCATTTTCGGAGGGTCCGTACTCGTTGTACAGATGCACCTCCGGGATACGCAGGAAATGCTCCTGGGTCAGACTCGAGGCGAACCATTCACCGGCGATCGTGACGCACCGCAGGGACTTCACCTGCTGCGCTTCCATGCCTTCCAGGAGGCGCTTGTACAGCATGGGGGTGATCAGGAAATGGGTGACGTTCCGGTGCTCCATCAGACCGGTCAGATAACGCCGGTCCGTGATGCGGTCCCGGCGCGGCAAAACCAGACGCGCACCGGAGGTGAGGGCGGAGAAGGTGTCCACCACAGCGCTGTCGAAAGACGGCCGCGGAATGGCCAGAGTCACGTCTTCCGGACCGAACCCGTAATAGGAATTGCGCCAGGTCAGCGTGTTGACGATCGCGCGGTGTTCGACGGCCACGCCCTTGGGGGTCCCGGTCGTTCCCGATGTGTACACCACATAGGCGAGGTCGGACGGCGTGGCCACCGGCTCGGGGTCGGAGTCCGCCGTATCGAGGGCGCCGCCCATGACGTCCAGAACGAAGAGCTCGCCGTCGAAGAACATCGCACCGGCGGCCGCCGACGACTCGATCACCATGGCCCTGGGTGCCACGTTCTCGACGATCCGCTGGGTCACCGCGGGCGGGTTGTCGGGGTCCAGGGGGACATAGGCACCGCCGGCCTTGAGGGTGGCCAGCATGGCGATGATCACGTCCGGCGGGTTCCGGACCAGAATCGCCACCCGGTCGTCGGGGCGGACTCCGCCGGTGTCCCGTAGGTGGTGGGCCAGCCTGTTTGCCCGGCGGTTCAGCTCGCCGTAGCTCAAAAATTCGCCTTCGAATTCCAGGGCAATATGACCCGGCAATCTTCTGGCGCATTCCTCAAAAAGGGAAGTCAGGGTCTTCGGATCGCCATGGTTCACAAACAAACGCCCCCTGCCGAATTCTTGTCAGTTCTCGATACGAATAGCCTAACCGCCGCCGATAGAAGGGCCCTCTATTGGCGCTCGAGGCGCGGACGAGTGCGCCGGTCTTCGCGGCCCGCTCCGGCTACGGAAAGAAGTGACCGCTCTGGCCTACGGCTTCGCCGGGTCTACGGCGGGCCAGGTGCGCTCGGCCCGGTCGCGCAGGAGCTCGGCGGTGATGCCGCGTTCGGCGCTCAGTTGGGTGAGGACGCCGGCCTGCTGGACCTGTTCGGCTTCGGGGTCGTACTCGGAGCCGGTGAGGTGCTTGAGCCAGGGTTCGAGGCCCATGGCGTAGGCGTAGACGTGACGGGCGCCCAGCTGCTGGGCGAGCTCGTCGGCCTGGGCGGCGTTGCTGCCCTTGAGCCGGCGCCCGGTGTTGTGCTCACGGGAGAGCTTCCCCTCCAGCATCGGCCCGTACAGCCACTTCAGAGGGGCTCCGACGCACTCGAGGCCGATGAAGAGCGCGTCGAGAGGAGTCTCGGTGAGGCCGGGGATGTTGGTGAACAGCGCGGGCTCGAGCGGCGTGATGTCGGTGGCGAAGAGGAACCTGCGGCCGCCGGCCTGGACGAGGGGCACCATCTTGGTGCGGATGTCGAGGTCGGCGTGCTCGCCCACGAAGGGGAGGGCGGTGACTTCGACGTGGTCGGCCACGCGGTGGGTCTCGAGTTCGGCCAGCTCCTGGACGTTGGAGAAGCCGAGGGCCTGGAGCATGGTCTTGAGGCTGGGATCGGGCAGCGATCCGCCGGAGGCGCGGGGAACGATGATCGTGCCGATGCGGGTGCGGAGTTGGAGCAGGGTCTCGAGCGAGAAGTGGTCGGAGTGGAAATGGCTGATGACGACGGCATCGATGTGCCGGGGGAGGTCTTCGAGGGTGTAGTGCTCGTAGCCGTCGTCGGTGTAGCCGATGAGCGGGTCGAGGAGTACGGACGTGGTCCCGGTCTCGATCAGCACGGTTGCGTGATTGATGTACCGCGTCCGGACGTCTCCGGGCGGGGGCGGGGTGTGCTGTGCCGGCGGCGCTTCGTGGAACAGCTCGGTGAACGCCGGGAGGTCGGCATCGGCGACGCCGAGGCGTTCCGCGAGGTGCGGGACGTCGACGGGGTCGAGGCGCGCCGCGAACAGTTCGTCCCACAGCGGGGAGTCGAAGGGCAGATCGATGTCCAGGCGGTCGGGGCGCGGGAGGACGGGGCTGCTGTACACGAAGGGCTGGGGGCTCGCTGCGGCGGTGAGAGAGACGCACTGGCCGTGGCGCTCGTACGCCGGCGAGCTGTACATCAGCGCTTCGAAGAAGCGGAAGTTGGGGCGATGGGCCGTGTCGTAGACGAGTTCCACCCGCCCGCGGAGGGAGTGGGGGACCAGAGGATAGAGGGGTTCCATCGGCCCGCCGAGTGCCTTCTCCCGTAGCAGGGCCCGGAGTTCGGTTATGTCGTCGGCGAGCTGGAGCTTGGCCTGGCCTTCCTTGACCATGGTCTCGCGGGCCGCCTGGACTTCATCGTGGGTGGCGCCTTCGGGGTCGAGGAAGGGCGCGCCGTAGCGGTGCGGGTCCGCGATGACCGCATCGTGGAGGTGAGGCGCCTTCAAGTAGCTGTCCACGATGGGCAGCAGACGGTCCCTCAGGTTGAGTGCGCCGGTGTGGGGCGCCAGGAGATAGGGCCACGCGTACCAGCGGTGCAGCAGGGGCTGGGCAACCACGGACGGGCGAAGGTAGAGCTTCTGGTGTGCCGGCACGACAATTCCCTCACTGTCGATGATGTCGGTGGGTGGGTTCGCGGCTTGCGCATGCGTACACACGTCAACGGGAGGCTCGGGGCTGTCCGGCCGGGTCCCGGAGGAGACGTGGGTGCGGCGGGGTCTCGGAGCGGTCGCGTCAGTCCCTTTGCCTCGCATATTCGTTCATGTCTATCACGAACAACAGTTCATGAATCCGACAATTTAGCAGTCGCGTTATCTGACTATCACGCTGCTCATGCGTCTCTCAATTTGATTCCGAGAGCGACTCAAGGGGAACTCGAGGTGACGTGGATTACCTGGAGCCGGACCCTGACCTGGCCCAATTCGGTGGGCCCTGGCAGAGAATCATCGGGCTGCGGCAGACGTGATTGCGGGGTGGTATTTCAGCCGACGTCATTTGCCCTGGCCTCACCCGGGTGGAGGTCGGCGATCCGCCGCACCGTCAGTCCGGGCAGATGGGCGACCGGGCAGCCCATGTCCCGGGCCACCGCCGGCGGCAGAGCGCCGATGGAGGCCGGCTGGTCGACCACGACGAGCACGGTCCCGTCCCTGGCCGAGCCTCCCGGCCTAGGAGACCGGGCGCCCCATTGCGGGGCCGCCGAAACGGGAAAGGGGGGATCCCGTGGATCCCCCCTCCGTGCGGCACCCGGGTCAGGACGGCAGCCAGGCCCGCCAGGTGGCCTCGTTCTCCTTCACCCAGCGGCCCGCCGCCTCCTGCGGCGACAGCTTCTGATCCGCGATCATCAGGGCGACGTCGTTCTGCATCTCGGTCGTCCACCGGAACTTCTTCAGGAAGGCGGCGGCATCGCCCCCGCCGTCCGCGAAGCGGGCGTTGAGGAACTTCTGCAGCGGCGTGTGCGGGTACGCGCAGGCCACCTTCTCCGGGTCGGCGTCACAGCCCTCCTGGTAGGCGGGCAGTTCCACCTCCGTCATCGGGACCTTCTCGAACAGCCACTGGGGCTTGTACCAGTAACTCAGGAACGGCTTCTTCTCCTTGGCGAACTGCCTGATCTGCGTGATCTGCGCCGCCTCCGAGCCCGCGAACACGACCTGGTAGTCGAGGCCCAGGCTGTTCACGAGTGCCTTGTCGTTCGTCACGTAGGACGGGGAGCCGTCCAGCAACTGGCCCTTGCCGCCGCTCTCCGCGGTACGGAACTGGTCGGCGTACTTGTTCAGGTTCTTCCAGTCGGTGACGTCCGGGTGTTCCTCGGCGAAGTACGTCGGCACGAACCAGCCGATGTGGCCGGTCACCCCGAGATCGCCACCCCGCTTGATCGTCCCCTTGTCGTCGACGTACCGCTTCTCCTGCTCCGGGTGGCCCCAGTCCTCCAGGATGGCGTCCACCCGGCCCTGGCTGAGCGCGTCCCAGGCGGGTACCTCGTCGATCTGGACGGTGTCCACCCGGTAGCGGAGCTCGTGCTCCAGCAGGTACTGGGCGACGGCGACGTTGGCCTGCGCGCCCACCCACGACTGCACGGACAGCGTCACCGTGCGGGAGCCCTTCGCGTCGGCGTACGGGGAGGCCTGGCGGGTCATGTCGGCGGCGCCGCAGCCCGTGAGGGCCGTCAGGGCGACGGCGAGGCCGGCCGCGAGTGCGGCGGATCGTGTGCGAGCCATGTCAGGCCCCCTTTCCGGCGAGGTCGCGGCGCTGTGTCGGCTGGGTGACGCGGTCGAGCATCAGGCCGAGGCAGACGATCGCCGCGCCGGCGACCAGACCGGTCGCCAGGTCGCCCTGGGCGAGACCGAAGACCGCGTCGTAGCCGAGCGCGCCGCCGCCCACGAGGCCGCCGATGACGACCACGGCGAGGACCAGCACCACGCCCTGGTTGACGGCCAGCAGCAGCGCGGGCCGTGCCAGCGGCAGCTGGACCTGGAACAGCTGCTGCCGCCCGGTCGCGCCCATCGAGCGCGAGGACTCCAGAGCGGCCGGATCCACCGCGCGCACGCCCTGGGCCGTGATCCGCACCACCGCGGGCAGCGCGTAGACCACGGCGGCCGCGACCGCCGGGGCGCGGCCCACACCGAACAGGGCGACCACGGGAATCAGGTACACGAACTGCGGCATCGTCTGGAAGACGTCGAGGACCGGGCGCAGCACACGCCCCAGGCGGGTGCTGCGTGCCGCGGCGACCCCGAGGGCGAAGCCGAGCAGCAGCGTCACGGCGACGGCGGCCAGCACCTGGGACAGCGTGTCGAGCGCCGGGTCCCAGACACCCAGGACGCCGATCGCGGCCATCGCCAGGACGGCGGTCGCGGCGGTGCGCCAGGTGCCGATGAGCAGGGCGAGTGCGCCGACGGCCAGCAGGACCGCCCACCAGGGCAGCCACTGCAGTGCGTCGCGCAGGGGGTTCAGGACCCACGTGGTGAAGTGCCCCGCCCAGTCGGCGGTGCCGCCGACGAGGGGCACGCCGGAATAGAGGTGGGCGGTCATCCAGTCGACCGCCCCGTTGACGGGCTCCGCGATGTCCAGCGTCCACCCGGCGGGCCAGGAGAGTCCGTCGACGAGGCGGCCGCCGACGGCGACCGCGGCGGTCAGCAGGGCGGCGACGTTCCGGACGAGCCCGCTCCGGGGGGTCACAGGGGCGCCGATCCGCTCCCCCGCCGCGGCGGTGACCCGGTCCAGGACGATGGCGAGCAGCACGATCGGCACGCCGGCGGCGAGCGCGGCGCCGACGTCGACGGAGGCCAGCGCCTGGTAGACGCGGTCGCCGAGACCGCCCGCGCCGATGACGGACGCGATCACGGCCATCCCCAGGGCCATCATGATCGACTGGTTGACACCGAGCAGCAGTTCCTTGCGGGCCAGCGGCAGCCGGGCCGTCAGCAGCCGCTGCCTGCCGGTGGCGCCGAGGGAGGTGGCGGCCTCCACGACCCCGGCGTCCGCGCCGCGCAGCCCGAGCGCGGTGAGACGGGCCATGGGCGGGGCCGCGTAGACGACGGTCGCGAGGACGGCCGCGGGCACTCCGATGCCGAAGACCAGGACGACGGGCAGGAGGTACGCGAAGGCCGGCAGGACCTGCATGGTGTCCAGCACGGGCCGCAGGATGCGGTGCATACGGTCCGACAGGCCGGCGGCCAGCCCGAGGAGACCGCCGAGCAGCACGGACGCGGCGACGGCGACCACCATCAGGGCGAGCGTCTGCATGGTGGGCACCCACATGCCGAGCAGTCCGCACACGGCGAAGGCGGCGACGGAGGTCAGCGCGAGCCGGACTCCCGCGACGCGCCAGGCCAGCAACCCGGCGGCGGCGGTGACGCCGGCCCAGCCGAGGGCGAGCAGCACCAGGTACACCGCGCGGACGGAGACGACCACGACGTTGCTGACGTGCCCGAGGAAGTAGAGGAAGAGGGGGTGTCCGTCGCGGTTGTCGATGATCCAGTCACTGGTGCGCTTGAGCGGTCCCGACAGGTCGACGGAGAGCGACGCCGGCCAGTTTCCGGCGCCCAGGAGTACGGATCCGAGGACGAGCGCGAGGGCCGCGCCGACGCCGATCAGCCGTCCGCGGTGGCGCGCGAGCGCGCGCAGCACACCGGCTCCGGCGTCGGTCGCGGAGCCCGGAGAAGCAGGGGTGACGGTGGCGGTCATCGGCCCCACCGCCCGGCGTCGGCCGGCACGGCGCCGGCGCCGGTCGTGCCGCACGGAGGCGGCCAGGTCGTATGGGCGTACATCAGGCCGCCGCCTTTCCGGTCGCGGCCGGTACCCCGGCGACGACACCGAGGAGTCCCGCGTGGTCGACCACGCCGAGGCACCTGCCGTCCTCGACGACCCGCGCGTTCGCGCCCGTACGGACGACGGCCTGGATGGCCTCGTGGACCGTGGCGTCCGGGGCGAGCGCGGGGCCGGCCTGGGATTCGCCGGCGAGGGCGGGGCGCATCGCCGAGCGGACGGTCAGCACCTGCTCGCGCGGCACGTCCCGGACGAAGTCCCTGACGTAGTCGTCGGCGGGGGCGCCCACGATCTCCTCCGGCGTGCCGAGCTGCACGATCCGGCCGTCGCGCATCAGCGCGATGCGGTCGCCGAGCTTCAGCGCCTCGCTCAGGTCGTGCGTGATGAAGACCATCGTGCGTCCCTCCTCCCGGTGCAGGCGTACGACCTCCTCCTGCATGTCGCGGCGGATGAGCGGGTCCAGCGCGCTGAACGGCTCGTCGAACAGCAGGACTTCGGGGTCCACGGCGAGTGCGCGGGCCAGCCCGACCCGCTGCTGCTGGCCGCCGGACAACTGGCCCGGCCTGCGGTGCTCCATGCCGTCCAGGCCGACCTTGGCGACGAACTCCGCCGCCCGCTCACGCCGTTCGCCGCGGCCCACGCCCTGGATCTCCAGCCCGTAGGCGATGTTGTCGAGCACCGTCCGGTGGGGCAGCAGCCCGAAGTGCTGGAAGACCATTGCCGCCCGGTGCCGGCGCAGCTCGCGGAGCCGGCCGGTGTCCATGGACAGCACGTCCTCGCCGTCGATGGCGATCGTGCCCGAGGTGGGTTCGATGAGCCGGGTGAGGCAGCGAACGAGCGTCGACTTGCCCGAGCCCGACAGGCCCATGACGACGAAGACCTCGCCCTTGCGGACGTCGAAGGAGACGTCGCGGACCGCGGCGGTGCAGCCGGTGCGCTCGCGCAGCCCGGCGGCGCCGAGGGCGGCGAGCTCGCGGTCGGCGGGCACGCGGTCGGCCTTCGGACCGAAGACCTTCCACAGGTCACGTACGGAGAAGACGGGTTCCGCCGGGGTCTGCGGCGCGGTCGTGGTGTCCGGAAGGGTCGTGGTGTGCGGCGCAGTGCTCATCGGATGGTTCCTCCCAGCAGGTCGGCGCATTTCTCTCCGACCATGAGCACGCCGATCATCGGGTTGACGGCGGTCATGGTCGGGAAGACGGACGCGTCGGCGATCCGGATGCCGTCGAGGCCCCGGATCCTCAGGTCGGGTGCGACGACGGCGAGTTCGTCGTCGGCGGCCCCCATCCGGCAGGTGCCGGCCGGGTGGTAGACGGTGTGGGCGACCTGGCGTGCGTACGCGCTGAGTTCCTCGTCGGAGGTCACCTCGGGACCGGGGCACACCTCGCGCTTCAGCCATCCGGCCAGGGGTTCGCTCGCCGCGATCTGCCGGGCGATACGGATGCCGTCGACGAGGGTGCGGCCGTCGTAGTCGTCCTCGTCGGTGAAGTACCGGAAGTCGAGGGCGGGCTTGTCCTCGGGGTCGGCGCTCGTCAGATAGAGCCGGCCACGGCTGCGCGGCTTGGGGATGTTCGGGGTCATCGACACGCCGTGCGCGGGCCGTTCGTAGCCCAGGCGCTCCGGATTGTCGGTGAAGGGGATCTGGTAGAAGTGGAACATCAGGTCCGGGCCCTCGGCCTCCGGGTCCCGGCGGACGAACAGCCCGGCGTCGGAGTCCATCGCGGAGTTCTCCGGGATCGGGCCGTGCGTCTCCCACACGATGACCGACTCGGGGTGGTCGAGCAGGTTCTCCCCGACGCCCGGCAGGTCGTGCACGACGGGGATGCCGAGCTTCTCCAGGTCGGCGCGCGGCCCGATGCCGGAGTGCAGCAGCAGGCGCGGGGTGTCCACGGCCCCCGCGCACACCAGGACCTCGCGCCGGGCGCGTACGACGTGCTCCGCGCCCTCCTGGGTACGGATGTGCACGCCGGTGGCGCGGGTCCCCTCCAGCTCCAGCCGGAACGCCCAGGTCTCCAGGGCGATGTGCAGGTTCGGCCGGTCCAGGAACGGGTGCAGGTAGGCGACGGAAGCGGACGACCGCTTGTTGTCCTCCGGGTGGTAGGCGAGGTCGAAGAAGCCGGCGCCCTCGTGGAAGGGCCGTCTGTTGAACCCCTCGACGTGCGGAACACCGAGCGAGGTCTGCGCCGCGTCGACGAAGTCCCGGGCGATCGCGTTCCTGTCCGCCTCGCCGACGGGGACGATGTTGTTGCGCAGCCGGGCGAAGTAGGGATCCATGGCTGCCGCGTCCCACCCCTCGGCGCCGGCCTGCGCCCACTCGTCCCAGTCGGAGGGAAGGGGTTTGAACGCGATGAGGGTGTTGTGCGAGGAACAGCCGCCCAGCACCCGCGCACGGCTGTGGCGGATGTGCGAGTTGCCCCGGGGCTGCTCGGTGGTGGGGTAGTCGTAGTCGAGCTCGCCGCCGAGCAGGCCCATCCAGCGGCGCAGGGTGAGGACGTCGTCGCGGCCGAGGTCGCTGGGGCCGCCCTCGATGACGGCGACGCTGACGTCCGGGTCCTCGGTCAGCCGGGAGGCGATCACGGAACCCGCGGTGCCGCCGCCGACGACGACGTAGTCGTACACATGCCGGTCGTACGCGTCGTGGTCGTTCATGCGCGGTCCTTCGCCGTCGTGCCCGCGAACCAGCGCACGGGGCGCGGGGCGAGGTTCTGGTAGATGTGCTTGGCCTCGCGGTATTCGGCGAAACCGCCGGGGCCCAGTTCACGGCCGATGCCGGACTTCCCGAAGCCGCCCCATTCCGCCTGTGGCAGGTAGGGGTGGAAGTCGTTGATCCAGACGGTTCCGTGGCGCAGCCGGGCGGCGACCCGCCGGGCACGCTGTTCGTCGGAGGTCCACACCGCTCCGGCGAGGCCGTACTCGGTGTCGTTGGCGAGGGCGACGGCCTCTTCCTCGGTACGGAAGGTCTCGACGGTCAGGACGGGGCCGAAGACCTCTTCGCGTACGACCCGCATCCCGCGGTGGCACCGGTCGAGGACCGTGGGCCGGAAGAAGTAGCCGGGACCGGCCGGCTGCCCGCCGCCCGCGCGCAGGACCGCGCCCTCGGCGAGGGCGGAGGCCACGTACTCCTCGGTCCTCGCCAACTGGGCCGCGGAGACCAGCGGTCCGCACTCGACGCCCGCGTCGGTGCCGCGTCCCAGCCGGATCAGTTCGGCCCGGCGGGCGAGTTCGGCGACGAAACGCTCGCGCAGCGGCTCCTCGACGATGAGGCGCGAGCCGGCCGAGCAGACCTGGCCGCTGTGGATGAAGGCGGCGTTGAGCGCCTGGTCGACGGCGGTGTCGAACCCCTCAGGGGTCGAACATGCGTCGGCGAACACGACGTTGGGGTTCTTGCCGCCCAGTTCGAGGGCGACCTTCTTCACGCTGTCGGCTGCCGCCCTGGCGACCTTCGTACCGCTGACGAGACCGCCCGTGAACGAGACGAGGTCGACATCGGGGTGCTCGGCGAGCCGGGCGCCGACGGTGCCGCCGGGACCGGTGACGATGTTGGCCGCCCCGAGCGGCAGTCCGGCCTCCAGGAGCAGTTCGATCAGCACGACGGTGGTCAGCGGGGTGATCTCGCTGGGCTTGATCACGAACGTGTTGCCGGCGGCGAGTGCGGGCGCGATCTTCCAGCTGGCCTGGAGCAGCGGGTAGTTCCATGGCGTGATCAGGGCGCAGACGCCGACCGGCTCGTGGACGACGACACTGCGGATCTCGTCCGAACCGGCGTCGACGACCCGTCCGCCGTCCTCGCTCGCCACGAGGTCGGCGAAGTAGAGGAACGCATCGCGGACGCAGTCGACGTCGACGCGGCCCTCTTCCAGCGTCTTGCCCGCGTCCTGGCTCTCCAGGGCGCCGATCCGCTCGCGGTCGCGCTCCAGCAGGGTGGCGACCCGCCGCAGCAGGGCGGCCCGCTCGGCGACCGGCGTACGCGGCCACGCGCCGTCGTCGAACGCCGCCCGTGCCGCGGCCACGGCGTCGTCGGTGTCCTGGACACCGCCCTCCGCCACGACCGCGAACGGGGTCGCGTCGACGGGGTCGATGATCTCGCGGGTGGCGCCGGACAGGGCTGCGCGCCATTCTCCGCCCACATGGATGGTCTGTTGTGCTCCGGTCACGTTACGTACGGCCTTTCGCTTCTTTCGAATCCCCCTGCCGGTTGCACCAGCAGTCCGGCCGCCTGCCCGGGCACCCGAGATCCATGCGCAAAACGTTGCGGAGAGTGTTCTGCTTCACTCGCGAAGGCGTTACAAATAAGGACATATGACTCAGATCTCTTGAGTGGAAAACCAGGGGTGCGTACGCCGTGGAGCCGGCAGGCCCGTATCCGGCGCCGCGGCCCGGTTCCAGCGCATACGGGACCAGGGAAGGGCCAGCCGGCTCTGGTCGGAGACCTCCTGCGGGACGAGGTCCGCGATCCGCGCGGCATCGCGGTGGCGGGCGTAGACGGTGTCGACGTAGCGGTGGCCGGTGTCGGCGGCGATGAACAGGACCGTCCGCTCGGGCGAGCGTCCGCGTTCGTGACGGGCGGCGAGGTAGCCGGCTCCGGTCGACAGGCCCGCGAAGACCGCGTGCCGGCGCAGCAGGTCGACGCTGCCGGCCAGCGCCGCGTCGAAGGAGATCCAGTGCAGGGTGTCGTACATCTCGTGGGAGACGTTCCCGAAGGGGATGGAGCTGCCGATCCCGGCGATGATGATCTCGGGGTCGGAGACGTGTTCGGCGCCGAAGGTGAGGCTGCCGTACGGCTGGACGCCGACGAGTTCGACGTCGGCGGGGCCGGCGGCGGCCCCGCGCAGATAGCGGGCGAGAGCTCCCGTGGACGCCCCCGAGCCGACCCCGCCGACCACGGTGAGCCCGGTCACGTCGCCCGTCTCCTGCCGGATCCGGTCGGCGATCGCGCGGTAGCCGAGGTAGTGGACGTCGTCGTGGTACTGCCGCATCCAGTGGTACTCGGGGTGTGCGGCGAGGATCTCCCGGATCCGCACCACGCGCCGCTTCTGGTCGAGCTTGAGGTCGCTGCACGGTTGCATCTGCTCCAGCGTCGCCCCGAGTACGGCGAGCTGGGTGCGCAGCGTGTGGTCCACCGTCGTCGAGCCGACGATGTGGCAGCGCATGCCGAAACGGTGGCAGGCCAGGGCGAGGGCGTACGCGTAGATGCCGCTGGAGCTGTCCAGCAGGGTGTCCCCGCGGCGCACCGCGCCGGTGTCCAGCAGGTGGCGCACCGCCGCGAGGGCGGAGACCACCTTCATCGTTTCAAAGCGCAGGCAGACGAGCCGGTCGTCGAGACGTATCAGGTCCGGACGGCCGATCGCCTCCGCGATGTGCTGGTCCATGCAGGATCTCCTGGGTGGTGGTGAAGGTCGTGAAGGTCCGGGTGGCGGGGATGCCGTGGGCGTCGAGGGCGCGCAGACAGCTGCGCACGCGGTGCCGCAGGCCCGGTGCGGCCGGGTCGAACAGCACTCCCGCCACCGAGCCGCTGTGCGCGATCTGTACGCCGACCGCCCCGGACCGCCGGGAGATGCCGGTCAGCGCATCGAACTCCGGGTGGTGCAGCGTCCGTTGGCCGCGCCGGGCGCTGGCCGTGGCGACCTCGCCGAGCAGTTGGGCGTCCCCGGTGGCCACCGCCCGCCGCAGCAGCGTGCGCAGCCGCTCGAAAGCCCGTACGTCGGCCTCGGAGGCCTCCCTGACGGGCAGGGAGAGGGTGTCCACGGGCGCGCCCCCGCCGAGGGCACAGCCCACGACGACCAGCGGCGGCATGGCCGGGCCGAGGACCTCCAGCACCCGGCCCTCCCGCTGGGCGAAGAGCACCGGCCGGCCGTCCAGCATCAGCGGATCGCAGGCCAGTTCCGCGTGGACGGCCAGCCGGGCCACGGTGTCGGGGGCCAGCCACAGCCCGTACGAGTCCGCGACCGCGCGTACGGTGGCGATCACGTCGCTGGTGGAGCTGCCCATGCCCAGGCCCACCGGTATCTCTCCGGTGAGCAGCAACTCCCCGCCGCAGGGAGGCTGTCCGGTCCGCTCGGCGCACTCCGCCACCGCGAGGGCCGCGGCCCGTACGGCCTTCGTACGGCCGGCGGGTACGGCGGTGAGCGCCTCCGGCGCCGTAGCGGGCCGGCGGACGAACTCGGCGTGGCTTCCCGGGCCGGCCATGGGGAGGGTGACCAGGCCCGCGCACCTGCGGCCGTCGTCGTCGAGGAAGACGCCCTGGAGGATCTCGCCGTGGTGGCAGGGGGCGTCCCCGGTGCCGGTGGACATCACGCGCGGCTCACCGTCCGGTAGCGGTACAGAACCGTCTCCTCGGCGCTGAACTGGGAGAAGGGGAACGGCTCCGCGGACAGTGCGGTCACGCCCGAGCCGAGGAAGGCGCGGGCGACGGCGCTGCCGGTCTGCGCGTAGACGACCAGCGGGATGCCGCGGGTACGGCAGCGCTCCAGGATGGTGTCGAACGAGCCGTTGCTCAGGGTCATTCCGGTGGCCACGACGGCCTCGGCTCGCTCCAGCACCTCGTGCATGTCGTCGGTGACGGGGTCGCCCCACTGGGTGGCCTTGAGGTTGAAGTCGCAGGGCAGGGGTTCGCCGCCGCGCTCGCGGATCGCCGCGACCAGCGGGTTGACGACGCCGATGAGGCCGACCCGGGCGCCCTCCTCGATGTCGAGCAGTCCGGCGATGGCCGCGTCGCGGGCCTTCGCCCGGACCTCCGGGGTACCGGTGGGGAGGGTCACGGGCTCGGCGTCTCCTGCCGCTCCGGCCACGCGGTGCGGGCGGGTCTCGGAGAGGTAGGCGTCGAGGGCGGCGATCCGAAGCGGGCGCGGGGCCTCGCGCAGCAGGACGTCGAGCGGGGTGCCGGAGGAGTCGTGGCAGACCGACGGGGCGATCTCGCCCGCCTCGAAGGCACAGGCGCCGAAGGAGCCGCCGAGGCGGACCAGTACGTACTGGTTGAGGTAGGTGGTGTCGCCGCCGGCCAGGCGGGTGCCGTGATGGATCCAGAACACGCTCGTGGCGACGAGCTCGCAGGGGAGCGGGCCGTGTTCACCGGCCAGGACGGCCTCGATGAGCCCGTCGACGGAGGTCACGGGCGTAGGGGTGGGGGTTGAGGTCGTGCGGTGCATGGGCTTCCTTCTTCACAGGGCGGGTCGGAGTGCGGGGGCGTCGAGCGGCCCGCGGTAGGTGACCGCGGGGTGGCCCAGGGGGTCGGTGGTGAGTTCGGCGTCGACCTCGAAGACCTCGGCGAGCCACTCGGCGGTGAGAACGGCGGCGGGGGTGCCGGAGGCGATCAGGCGGCCGTGGTGCAGGAGCATCAGCCGGTCGCAGTACCGGGCGGCGAGCGACAGGTCGTGCAGCGCGACCAGGACCGTCCGGCCGGTGCCGGCCAGCAGCTCCATCAGTTCCAACTGGTGTCTGACATCGAGGTGGTTCGTCGGCTCGTCGAGCAGGAGCCCGTACGGCTGCTGGGCCAGCGCGCGGGCGATGTGGGCGCGCTGCCGCTCGCCGCCCGACAGGGCGTTCCAGGAGCGGCCGGCGAGTGTGGTGAGTCCGACGCGTTCCAGCGCGGCGGCGACCACCGCCCGGTCGGTGGCGTCCGGCCTGCGCCAGCGGTCCCGGAACGGGGTCCGGCCCAGGCCCACGACGTCGGCGACCGGCAGATCGCTGTCCGCGCCCGGGTCCTGTCCGACGAAGGCGACATGACGGGCGATCCGCCGCGCACTCCAGTGGCGTACGGACTCTCCGTCGTACCGGACCGTGCCCGCGTCGGGGGCCCGCAGACCGGCCAGGCAGCGCAGCAGCGAGGACTTGCCCGAGCCGTTGGGCCCGAGCAGCCCGACCGTCTCGCCGGGGGCGATGTCCGCGCTGACCTCGCGTACGACCGGCGTGCCCGCCACCGACCAGCTCAGCCCCTCGGCGGTGATCCTCACAGTTCACCCCGCCGGCGCAGCACGAGGAGGAAGAGCGGTACGCCGAGCAGGGCGGTGATCACGCCGACGGGAACCTCTCGCGGTGCGAAGGCGATCCGTGCCAGCGCGTCCGTCCAGACCAGGAACACCGCGCCCGCCAGCGCCGCGTACGGAAGCAGCAGGCGGTGCAGCGGGCCGACGAGGAACCGGACCCCGTGCGGGACGATCAGCCCCACGAAACCGATCGCGCCGACGGTGGCCACGGCGACCGCGGTCAGCACGGCCGTGACCACGAGCAGCAGCATCCTCGTGTGCCGTACGCCGATCCCGAGCGACGCGGCCGTGTCGGTGCCGAACGCGAGCCCGTCCAGGGAGTTCGAGCAGAGCCACGCCACCAGCAGCCCCAGCGGGGTGACGATCGCGCAGACCACGACGGTGTTCCAGCGGGCCGGCGCCATCGAGCCCAGCAGCCAGTGGGTGACGGCCCGCGTGGTGTCCGCGTCCGCCGAGGCCATCAGGACCAGCGAGGTGACTGCGGTGAACAGCTGGCCGACCACCACGCCGGTGAGGACGATTCGGACGGAATCCAGTCCGGTGCGGCGCAGCAACAGCAGGAGCAGGCCGAAGGAGAGCAGCGCGCCGGCGAGTGCGCCGCCGGTGACCCCGAGCGTGCTCGCGCCGATCCCGAGGACGACGACGGTGACGGCTCCCGTCGACGCGCCGGAGGAGACTCCGAGCAGGTAGGGGTCGGCGAGTGCATTGCGGGTGACCGCCTGGAGCACCGTGCCGCACACGGCGAGCGAGGCGCCGACGAGGGTGGCCATCAGCACGCGGGGTAGCCGCAGGTCCCAGATGAGCGAGTCCACCAGCGGGGGCAACGGCACCACGTCCAGGCCGAGGTGGGAGCCGAGGACCCGGGTGAGGCCGGCCCAGCCGACGTCGGCGGTGCCGGTGCGCACGGCAGTCGCCACCGAGCCCGCGAGGGCGCCTGCGGCAAGGAGCAGGAGGACCACGTGGGCCGCCGCGGACCGGCCGGGCCGGCAGGTGGCGGAGCCCCCCGTCACCACCCGCCCGCGGGCCGCCGGAAGCAGGAGATCCGCCCGGTCCGTCCGGGTGTCCGGGTCAGCGGACATAGCCGAGGTCCTTCATGCCGTTCGCCAGCAGCCCGAGGGCGTGTACGGAGCGCACGGACGGGTCCAGCTCGATGCCGGGCACCTCGAGGATCTTGTTGTCGCGGACGGCGGCCAGCTTCGAGATCACCGGGTGCCGTGTCATCGCGGCACGCTTCTCGGCCGCACTGTCTCCGGGACGGCCGCGCTCGGACAGGTCGCCGATCACGATGAAGTCCGGATCTCGCCGGGCGACTTCCTCCCAGGAGACCTCCGGCCAGTCCTCGTCGGTGTCGTCGAAGGCGTTCTCCGCGCCGACGATCCGGCTCATCTCACTGGGCAGGCCGGTCCTGCCCGCCACGTACGGCATGCCGTTGAAGACGGAGTAGAGGTAGACGACGGTCGGCCGGTCGCCTCCCTGGGCGGCCTTGGCGGCGTTCTCCCCGGCCCGGGCGACCGCCGCACGCTGGCCGGCCACGAGTTTCCCGGCCCGCTCCTCGGCGCCGAAGAGCTTGCCCAGGTTCTCGTAGTCGGAGAAGAGCAGCTCGAAGGGGGTTTTGCCGGCCGGGTTCTGCTGCGGGCAGTCCACGGCGCTGATGAAGGTGGGGACCTTGAGGGCGTCCAGTTCCTCGCGGGTGCCGGCGCGGTCCTCGGTGTAGAGGTCCGTGGAACCGGCGACGACGAAGTCGGGCGTGGCGGCTCTCAGTTGCTCACCGGTGGCGATCTTCGGGGCGATGACCGGGACCTTTGCGTACGCGGCCTCGTACGGCGCGGGGATCTTCGTCTTGAGGTTGGCGGTCCCCGCCATCCGGTCCTGGAGGCCGAGTTCGAGCAGCGTCTCGGTCGAGGTCTGGTCCAGGGCGACGGTCCGCTGCGGCGGCTCGGCGAAGGACACCCGTCGGCCGCAGCTGGTGACGGAAGCCCCCTCGGCGCTGTTCCGGGCCCCGGGCCTGGCGTCCGCCCGGGAGCCGTCCCCGGCTGCCGTGGAGCAGCCCGCGGTGGCGAGGGCGAGGGTCAGGGCGATGCCGAGGCGGGCGGGATGGCGCATGGGTTCTCCGGTCTGGGAGGGAGGGGTGGGTGGGTGGGTGTTGTCGTGCACCGGGCAGGAGTGCCACGTTCGAGAGTACTGTAATGGTATTCATTTTCATTAACGACCTCGGGGTGCGGTTCGCCGAGCCGCTCCCCCGCCCCCCAAGGAGCACCCACACCGTGGCGACCACACCCGCGCCGACAGCGGCCAAGACCGATGCCCCGCCCCCGCGTTCCGTCCTCCTGGACCCCGCGTTCCTGCGTCTGTGGGCGGGCACCACCGCCTCCGGCCTCGCGACCTGGGCCCTGCCCTTCGTCCTCGGGCTCGCCGTCCTGCACCGCGACCTCGGCGCCGCCGGCCTGGGCCTGGTCCTCGCCGCGCGCACCGCCGGCTTCCTCGCCGCCGTCACCGTCGGCGGCGTGCTGGCCGACCGGCACTCCCGCCGCGCGGTCGTCCTCTGGTCCGCCCTGGCGGCGGCGGTCGCCGCGCCCCTCCTCGCCGCCGGACTCGGGCGCTCGCTCGTGCTGATGACGGCCGCCGCCGCCCTCGCCGGCGCCGGACAGGGCGCCTGCCGCCCCGCGTTCCAGGCACTCACCGCCGAGACCGTCGAGCCCGGGCGCCGTCAGCAGGCCAACGCCGCCATGACCATGGCGGTACGCAGCTCCACCCTCGCCGGACCCGCCCTGACCGCCCTGCTCGCGGCCTTCCTCGACGTCGGGACGCTGCTGCTCGGCATCGGCCTGCTCTGGCTGGTCGCCGCGCTCGTCCCGGGCAAGGGCGCCGACACGACCGGGTCGGCCGCGGAACCCACCCCGCGCGCCGGTTTCCGCGCCGAATTCCTGGAGGGCATACGCGAGGCACGGCGCCATCCCTGGTTCCTCGCCGGACTCGGCGCCCTCGTCGCCGTCATCGCCCTCGGCTACTCCGCCACCAGCGTCGCGCTGCCCCTGATCAGCCGGGACCGCTACGGCACCGAGTGGGTGCTGGCCGCGGCCATGACCGCGTACACCCTGGGCGCGCTCGTCGGCGCCCTGGTCATCGCCCGTCGGCGGCCCCGCTCACCGGGCTGGGCCGCCCTCGCCGGGCTGGCCGCGTACGGCTTCGCCCCGCTGAGCCTGATGCTGCCCGTGCACCCGGTCGTGGTCGTCACCGCGTACGCCGTCGCCGGGATCGGCATCGAGCTGTTCAACGTGCCCTGGTTCACGGCCACCCAGCGCGAGGTCGCCCCGGACAAGCTGGCCCGCGTCTCCTCCCTGGACTTCCTCGTGTCGTACGGCCTGGCACCCGTCGGGCTCGCGCTGATCGCACCCGCCATCGGCGTCTTCGGGGTCACTGCCGTACTCGCCGCGTGCGCCGCCGCCTGCTTCCTCGTCCCGGCCGCGGCTGCGCTGGTACCCACCGCCCGCCACTTCGGGCGTACGGCCCCGGCCATGACGGACTGACCGCCGGCACCCGCGGCGCGCCCCGCCCCGGCCGGTCCGTCCTCACCCGGCCGGGGCACCCGTCGATGCCGCATCTGGCAAGCTGCGCTCCATGACCGCGCAGCAACCACTCGACTTCGCGCAGATCACCCGCCCCCGGGAACTGACTGCCGAACTCCGGGAACAGCTCGTCGACTGCTGGGTACGGGTGATCAACGCCGGAGGCGCCGTCATCCCCCGGGGGCTCCCCATGCCGCCGGTGAGCACCGGCCAGGCCGACCCGGCCCTGGGCCTGCTCGTCGCCGAGCTCGAGCCGCACCGCGCCCGGATGCTGATCGCCACCGTCGGCGGGAGGCTCGCCGGGTGGCTGATTCTGCGCCGTGACCCGCACCCCCTCGTCGCGCACTGCGGCGCCGTCAACCACGTCATGGCCCACCCCGAGTTCCGCGGCCGCGGCATCGGTACCGCCCTGATGCACCGGGTGCACGATCTCGCCCGGCAGGAGATGGGGCTGGAGCAGTTGCACATCGCCGTCCGGGCCGGGCTGGGGCTCGAGGAGTTCTACGCCCGTCTGGGCTGGCGCGAGATCGGGCGCTGGCCCGGCGGCCTGCGGGTTGCGCCCGGCGACGACCGTGACGAGATCCTCATGTACCTCGCCCTCCGAGCCGTCTGAGCCGTCTGAGCCGTCTGAGCCCGCCAAGTGCTCTGGCGCGCCCCGTCACGTTTCGGTCATCTCCCTCCATCACGCGTCCGAACCCGGCCAGCAGGGCAGGAACAGGGCCGCGAGGTAAATCGTCGTACGATCGGAGCGCGGGAGGAGCAGCTGCGATGGACACCGGCCCCCTGTACCTGGAACCGCGGTTGGCACCGCGGCTCGCTGCGCTGCTCGGCTCGGCCCCGTTCCTGCACATGCTCGTGGACGCCCTCGGCTCGCCCCTGAACGTCCTCGTGCCCGACCAGATGGCGGAGAACACCGAGGGCTTCCGCTCCGTCTACCGCCGCCACCGCCTCGGCGGGCACGTCTTCTTCGCCCACAAGGCGAACCGTGCCCGGTCTCTGGTCCGGCGGCTCACCACCGCGGACGCCGCCGTGGACGTGGCCTCCCTCGGCGAGCTCCGGCACGCCCTCGGCGACGGCTTCACCGCGGACCGCATCATGGCGACCGGTCCCAAGGATCCGGCGTTCCTCTGGCTCGCCGCGCGGTCGGGGGTCACCGTGAACGCCGACGGCCCCGGCGAGCTGGAGTCCTTGGCGGCACTCGTCCGGCGCCACGACCTGCCTCGTGCGCGCGTCCTGCTCCGCCTCTGCGAGTTCGAGACCTCGGGAGCCAGGATGCTGTCCCGCAGGAGCCGGTTCGGTACGTCCGTGAAGGCACTGGGCCCGCTGCTGGACCTCCTCGAACGCCACCGGGACTCCCTCGATCCGGTCGGCGTCGCGTACCACCTCGACACCACGAGCCCGGACGAGAAGGCCATCGCCCTCGAAGGCTGCCTGCGCGCCATGGACGACCTGCGATTACGGGGATTCCAGCCGCGCGCCGTGGACATCGGCGGCGGCTTCGGCGTCAGCTACCTCGCGCACGCCGGCCAGTGGGACCGCTACACGAGCGAGCTCACGGCCGCGGTGATGGGCCGCCGCCCGCCCCTTGCGTGGGGCGGCCACGGCTACGGTCTGCACTCCGAGGGCGGTACGCTCCGCGGCGCCCTGAGCCTGTACCCCGCCCACCGCCCGGTCGCCGGCGCCGCCTACCTCGACGCGCTCTTGTCACAGCCCGCCCCCACACTGGGCCGGCCGCTGGGCACCCTGCTGCTGGAGAGCCTCTGCGACCTGTACACGGAGCCGGGCCGGGCCCTCGCCGACCAGTGCGGGCTGTCTCTGGCCCGGGTCCTGGAGGTGCGGCACCGGGACGCGGGCCCTGCGTTCGTACGCCTCGCCATGAACGCGAGCGACGTCAGCCTGGAGGACCACGGGATCCTCATGGACCCCGTGGTCGTGCCCCGCGACGGCGCACCCGCCGGCCCGCAGGAGCCGGTCGGCGTCCACCTCATGGGCAACCTCTGTCTGGAAGCCGACCTGATCACCCGCAGAACGGTGTTCCTGCCGCGGCTGCCGAGGCCTGGAGACCTGCTCGGCTTCGCCAACACCGCCGGGTACTGCATGGACTTCAGTGCCACCCGCGCACAACAGCAGCCGGTGGCCCGCAAGGTGGCCGTCCGTCAGGAACGTCAGGAAGGACAGGACGGACACGAAGCGCAGGAGGGAGGCGCCTGGCGCTGGTGTCTGGACGAGGAGTACTGGCCGATCTAGGAGTACTGGCCGATCGAGGAGTACTGGCCGATCACCGATTCGGGGGGACAGTCATGAGGTACGACAGCATCACCGAGGCCATCGGCAACACCCCGCTGGTCCGTATCGATCCGGCCGTACACGGCCTGCGCCACATCGACGTCTACGCGAAGCTCGAGATGCTCAACCCCTTCGGTTCCGTCAAGGACCGGGCCGCCTGGAACATGGCCCGGTCCGGCCTGCCCGGCGCCCGGGAGCGCGGCGCGACGGTCGTCGAGCTGTCCAGCGGCAACACGGCCAAGGCCCTGGCCGTCATCGCGGGCATGCACGGGCTGTCGTTCAAGAGCGTCACCAACCGGATGCGCATACCCGAGGTCAAGGACCTGCTCCTGCTGCTGGGCGCCGAGATCGAGGAGCTGCCGGGCCGCAGCGAATGCCTGGACCCGACGGACACCGAGGACCCGCTGACCCTCTTCCACCAGAGGCTGAACCAGTCCGGCAGTGCCCACCTGCACACCGACCAGTACTTCAACGCGCTGAACACCGAGGCGCACGAGTCGGGTACGGGCCCGGAGATCGTGGCGGACCTGGACGGCCGGGCCCCGGACTGGTTCCTCGCCTGCGTCGGCACGGCGGGTTCCTCCACGGGCGTGGCACGGGCGTTGCGCGCCCATGATCCGGCCGTACGGGTGATCGGACTGGTGGGCGAGAAGTCGGACTTCATCCCCGGCATCCGCAACGTCGACGAGGTCCACGAGGTCGGCCTCTTCGACCCGGCCACGTACGACACGATCGAGTCGGTCAGCGCCGACGACGCCATCGACGGCATGCTGACCCTGGTCCGGCGCTGCGGGATCCTCGCCGGACCCACGGGCGGCGCCGCGTACCGGGGAACGGTCCGCCATCTGAAGCCGATCGACGCAGAGTTGACGGAGACGGACCGCAGGAGCGCGGTCTTCATCGTCTGCGACCGGGTGGAGAGCTATCTCGGCTACGTCAAACAGCGTCGCCCCGAGTTGCTGGGCCGCCCGCCCGCACGGAACTCCGTGACCGCTCTGACCGACACCGAGGTACGGGCGGCCCAGGTCATCGAGGTGGCCGACGCCCAGAAGTGGCTCGCAGCCGAGCGACCACTGGTGATCGACCTGCGCAGTTCCTTCGCCTACGCCGCGCTGCACATCGACGGATCGGTGAACATCGTCGACGAGCTCTTCGACGAACTCGTCCGGGGTGGGATGCCGTTCAGCACACGCCGGCCCGTCCTGCTGGCGTGCCCGGTGGGCGAGCAGTCGGCGCGCTACGCCGCCCTGCTGACCCGGATGGGCCATCCCGACGTACGCAGCCTCGCAGGAGGGATCATCGCGTGGCGGGACGCGGGCGCGCCGCTGGTGCGTGACTGACATGGCCGACGCCGACGCTCTCGAGGAACTGCGTTCCTGGCAGCGCCCGTTGCGCGCCCAGTTCCCGATCATCGTGGCGAACCCGGGGCTGGCCTACCTGGACAGCGCGGCGACCGCGCAGAAGCCGCAGGCCGTACTGGACGCCGTGCAGCACTACCTCACCACCTCCAACGCCAACGCGGGCCGCGGCTCGTACCCCTGGGCCAATGCGACGACGGCCGCGGTGGAGCGGGCCCGCGGCCGGGTCAAGGAGTTCCTGGGAGACCCCGAACAGGACCGGTCGTCGGTGCACTTCACCAGCGGGGCCTCCGAGGGGCTGCGGACCGTCGCCCTGGACTGGCTGGCGGGCCGGCTCACCGACGGGGACGAGATCGTCGTCCCGTTCGCCGACCACGAGGCGAACCTGTCGCCGTGGCTGGAAGTACGGGAGGTGCTGGCCCGGCAGGGCGTACGGATCCGGGTCCGGGAGCTGCCCTACCAGGACGGTTCCGGCGACTACGACCCGGCGGCACTCGCCGCCTCGGCCGGACCCCGCACCCGTTTCGTCGCGGCCACCCATGTGCACCACGTCTACGGCGCCGACATGAACGTGCACCGGATCCGCCGGGTGATCGGGCCGGACGTCCCGATCTGCCTCGACGCCGCGCAGAGCATCGGCCACCTGCCGTTCTCCGTTGCCGGACTCGACGTGGACTTCGTGGTGTTCTCCGGGCACAAGGCCCTGGCCCTGCCGGGCACCGGCGCGGTCTGGGCCCGTGGCCGACGGGGGCCGGAGTTCCGGCCGGGCGGCTGGGCCGGCACCCCGAACACCGTCGGCATCGCAAGCCTGACCGCCGCGCTCGACTGGCTCGACGCGGCCGGCACGGACCGGATCGAGGCGTGGACGGTGGCGCTGGCGGCCCGGTTGACGGACGGCCTGAGCGGGCTGGACGCGTACGAGGTGCTCGGCTGCCGCTCCAGCCTGGCGGCCGGTGCCGAAGTGCAGCGGCGGCGGAGCATCGTGGCGTTCCGGCACCGCGAGATCGAATCCCGCGATCTCGGGTTCATCCTCTACAGCCACGGATTCATGGTCCGCTCCGACGGACACTGCCAGGCGGGCGCCGAGGTGAAGGACGGATCGGTGCGGGTGAGCCTGCACGTGTACAACACGGCAGAGGAGATCGAAGCGTTGCTCACCACCCTCGCCAATCTGCAATGATTTTCATGTGGAGTTCAGGGCCGTGAGAACGGCAGAGGCGCGAGCGGACAGAAACATGAACGTGCACACGGTGGCGGCCGGCCGGTGGGTGGAACGCTGGGAGCGGCAGCAGCAGCGCTACGCAGTCGACCGCGAGGAGCGGTTCACCGTCATCTCCGACGTGGTCGAACGCGTGACGGCGGGCTGCGCGGCTCCCCTGCTCGTCGACCTGGGATGCGGGCCGGGGTCACTGGCGGCGCGCATGGCGGAGCGGATGCCCGCGGCCGAGGTCGTGGGCGTCGACGCCGATCCGCTGCTGCTGGAACTGGGGCGGGCGCACCACGGAGCGGCCCTGCGCTTCGCCGAGGCCTCGATCGGGGAGCCGGGCTGGCTCGACAGGCTCGCGCTGGACCGCCCGGTGGACGCCGCCGTCTCGACGACGGCCCTGCACTACCTCGGCGCGGACGCCCTGCGGCGGACGTACGAGGAGCTGGCCGGGTGCATCCGGCCCGGCGGAGTCCTCGTCAACGGCGACCATCTGGAACCGGACTCCCCCAAGGTCCACGAGCTCGCCGTCGACATCGGCCGGCGGCGCGCCGAGCGCCAGCAGGCCCTGGCGCACGAGGACTGGGAGTCGTGGTGGTCGGGGGTGCGGGCCGACCCCGAGCTGACGCCCCTCCTCGCCGCCCGCGACCGCAGCGCCCACCCGCGGTGCGAGGGGAACGACCTGACCCTCACCGACCACCTCGCGCTGCTGCGCGAGGCGGGCTTCGAGCACGTCGGCACCGTCTGGCAGTTCGGCAACAGCCACGTGGTGGTCGCGGTCCGCTGACCCCGCCGTCCCGACCCGGCCGCCCCTGTTCTGCGTACGGACCCGGAAGCAGGCCTCCGGTGACCCGGATGGGCCCTTCGGGGCAACCGGTGCGGGGGTGCCGCGCGGCGCCGGAGCGGGCTCTGCGGGAGCGGGATATCAGTGGTCGCAGACGGCGGTCGGCGGTGACCGCCACTGTCAGGAAGGGCGGGAGCCCGGTGGCCGTCAACCCCATTCCCGAGGGATACCCGCGGGTCACGCCGTACCTCTGTACCGACGGAGCCGCAGCCGCGATCGACTTCTACGTATCCGTGCTCGGCGCGACCGAGCGGATGAGGATGCCGGCGCCCGACGGCAGGATCGGCCACGCCGAGCTGGAGCTGGGCAACTCGGTCATCATGCTCGCCGACGAGTACCCGGAGATCGGATTCCGCTCGCCCAAGACGGTGGGCGGCACGCCCGTCACCCTGCACGTGTACGTCGACGACGTCGACGCCGTCTTCGCCGAGGCCCTCTCCCGCGGCGCCACGGAGGTGTCGCCGGTCAAGGACGAGTTCTACGGCGACCGCACCGGGCAGCTCGAGGACCCCTTCGGCCACCGCTGGAACATCGCCACGCACGTGGAGGACATCCCCCCGGCGGAGATGGAGAAACGGGCGAAGGAGGCCCTGGAGTCCATGCAGGACGGTGGCTGAACCGCCGGACATGCGGACGCCGGAGAGGCTGTGGGCCTCTCCGGCGTCCGCATGTGGGGCTGTGGGGGCTGCCGGCCCTCAGTGGGCGAGCTTCGCCTTCAGGTTCTGCAGGACCTCCTGCTTGATGTCCTGTGTGGTGACGGCGCCGCCGGTGCCGGTGCCGTTCCCGCCCACGGCGGTGGCGTCGCCGGTGTTGACGGCGTCGGCGCTGGCGTTGCCGCCGCGGGCGACACCGGTGGTGACCGTGCACCCGCCCTCGCAGTTGCCGACTCCGGCGTAGGCGCCGCCGCCCCGGGCGGTACCGCCGACGGTGGTGTTGCCGGCATGGGCGTTGCCGCCGACGCCGATGCCGTCGGCGCTGTCCTGGGGGAGCGTGACGGCCTGCTGCGGGGCGGCGGTCGGCGCGGCCATCGCGGTCGCCGGCAGCGCGACACCGCCGCCGATCAGCGCCACGGAGGCTCCGGCCAGGACGATACGACGGGTCCAGAAACGCTCAGACATGAGAATTCTCCATTCGGTATCAAAAAGTTCGCATTCCGCCCCGCGGAAAGTTCCGGGATATATTCCGGCTTCGTGTTCTCCGGGGCGTTCCTCGGTGAGGGCGCACTTCAAATAAACCCTGCGGGAGAACATGCGTCACGCCACTCGAACACGTGACTTGACGCCCAGAATCGATCTTGATACCGGGAAGCGCCGGAACACGCCGCGCTTCGCCAGATCCTGCTCGCGGCATGATCCACACGCTAACGTCGGCCTCGCATAAGCCCAGGGATCCCCGGCGTCTGCACAGCACCGGGCGTATCCAACCGGCAGCCTCAGCGCCCGCCTGCTTGGCCACAGGCGAAGACCTCGCACAAGAATCCCGGAGAATTCCGATGAACGAGCGTTCCTGGACCCGTCGTATCGTGCTGACCGCGGCTTCCGTGGCACTGGCCGGCGTCGTGGCCCTGCCGGCGACCGCGATGGCCGCACCGGCATCCCCTCAGTACGGCTACGCCAGCATCACCACCGCCGCAACCGACACCGCACCGAGCGCGTGCAGGGGGCTCTGCCACGACAGCAGCAACACCGCCGCGGGCAACGGTACCTCCGGCGTGTGCGAGGGGATCTGCCACGACAGCACCAATACGGCCGTGGGCGACGGTTCCTCCGGCGTGTGCCGGGGACTGTGCGACGGCAGCACCAATACGACCGTGGGGGCCGGCGCGTTCAACGAGTGCGCGGGCCTCTGCGGCACCAGCACCAACACCGCCGTGGGTGACGGCGCCTTCAACGTGTGCAGCGGTCTGTGCCACGACGCCGTCAACACCGCCGTGAGCGGCGAGTCTCTGAGCGGCACGTTCGACGCCATGAACTCGGTCGGGCAGGGCACGCGGGCCATGGGTGACGACGACAAGGGCACGGGGGGTGACGCCAGCGCCGTCAGCGGCAACGCCATTGCCGCGATCACCACGGTCGGCGGTACCGCCACCGGCGGGAACGCCAACTCGGGTGTCGGCACCTGCATCGGCAGGTGCACCATCACCACGGGTGCCGCGACGGGCGGCGCCGCCAGTGCCGACGCCCTCAACAGCGGCAACGCAACGGCCGTGACCGGTGAGGCGACGGCCACGGGCGGCAACGGCTGACCAGCCGGAGAAGCACGAAACAGACGCCGGAGAGGCTGAGGGCCTCTCCGGCGTCTGTGGTGTGGGGTCGATTTCCTGCCCTCAATTGCCGAGCTTCTGCTTCAGGTTCTCCTTGACCTGCGCCTTGATGCTCTGCTTGTTCACCTGGCCACCCGTGCCCTTGCCGTCGCCGCCCACGGCAGTGGCGTCGCCGGTGTTGACGGCGTCGGCACTGGCGTTGCCGCCGGTGGCGTTACCCGTGCTGATCACACACTTGCCCTTGCAGTTGCCGACGCCGCTGTTCGCGTTGCCGCCGGTGGCCTCGCCGCCGACCGTGGTGTTCTCGGCGTTGGCGTCGCCGCCGGTACCGATGCCGTCGGCGCTGTCGTCCTGGACGAGGTTGACGGCCTGCTGCGGGGCGGCGGCGGGTGCGGCCATGGCGGTCGCCGGCAGGGCGATGCCACCACCGACCAGCGCAACGGAAGCTCCGGCCAGGAAGATACGACGGGTCCAAAAGCGCTCAGACATGAGAATTCTCCATTCGGGATAAGAAAAGGCTGGTAAACCGTCTCCGGGAGATCCCCGGTGAGGGCGTACTTCAAATAAACCCGAAGCGAGAACGCGCGTCACGCCACTCGAACACGTGACTTGACGCCCAGAACCGATCTTGATACAAGGCTGCGCCATGCCCGGATGAACTCCTCCGGCCCTGTACGCAGCGGCTGCTGTCAAGTAACGAATAGCCGGGGCTATGGCCCCGTCCCCCCTCCCGGCACGGTGGAAATCGACCGTCCTGCTCAAGAGCAGGAGCGAAACACCATCCGGACCGGAGCCATTCATGTCCCGTCGTGCAGGGGTCTTCGTGACCCGCCGTCCACGGCTCGTCCTCTTTGCCGCGCTCGCCTTCCTCGTGCTGTCCGCCGTGTTCGGTGCAGGGGCAACCGGCCGACTGAAGACGCAGGGGTACGACGACCCCCGATCGGAGTCCAGCCGCGCCGCCCGCGTGGCGGCAGAACACCTGGGGGCGTCCCCCAACCTGGTCGTCGTCGCGCAGGCCCGCGGCGGTTCCGTCGACGACCCGGCAGCCCGCAGCGCGGGCGAGGCCCTGACCGGACGCCTTCGTACGCAACCGCACGTGAGCGCCGTGACCTCGTACTGGACCGGCAACGCGGCGGAGCTGCGCAGCCGGGACGGCCACGCGGCGATGCTCGTCGCGCACGTGGACGGCGAGGGGGAACAGCTCGGTGCGCGGGTCAAGCAGCTGAGCAAGGAGCTCACCACCCCGACGGCCGCCACGACGGCCCTCACGGTGCACGCCGGAGGACCGGCGCTCATCGACGCCGAGCTCCAGGACCTCTCGGAGTCCGACCTGAAGCGCGCCGAGTCCGTCGTGCTGCCGGGAACCCTGATCCTGCTGGTCCTGGTGTTCGGAAGTGCGGTGGCCGCGGCTCTGCCCCTGCTCATCGGGGTGCTGGCCATCGCCGGGACGCTGCTGGTCCTGAGCGTGCTCGGCGCCGTCACCGACGTGTCCGTGTTCGCGCTGAACCTCACCACCGCGCTCGGCCTGGGGCTGGGCATCGACTACGGGCTGCTGGTCGTCTCCCGGTTCCGCGAGGAACTCGCCGACGGACACGGTCCGCGCAGCGCCGCCCTCCGCACCGTGCGTACCGCGGGCCACACGATCCTCTTCAGTGCCGCCACGGTCTCCGCCGCGCTCGCGACGCTGCTGGTGTTCCCGCCCTACTTCCTGCGCTCCTTCGCCTACGCGGGCATCGCCGTCGTGGCGATCGCCGCGGTGAGCGCCGTCACCGTGTTGCCGGCCCTGCTCGCGCTGCTCGGAAAGCGGGTGAACGCCTTGGCCGTGCCGTGGCGCCGCCGGGCCCACGCCGGCTCGGAGTCGCGCTTCTGGCGGGGGCTGGCGCAGATCGTCGTACGCCGCCCGCTGATCGCGGCGCTGCCGGTGATCGGTCTGCTCGTGGTGCTCGCGGGGCCGTTCGCACACGCCGGATTCGCCACCCCTGACGAGCGGGCGCTGCCCGTGAGCTCGTCCAGCCGTCAGACCGGGGACCTGGTGCGCGGTGCGTTCGACATGAACGGCCCGAGCGCGCTCACGGTCGTCATGACGGGTACGGCGTCCCCGCCGGCCCGGGAGGACTACGCCCGCCGGCTGTCCGCGCTCCCGCACGTCGCCCAGGTCGCGGGGCCCGAGGGCAGCTTCCGGCACGGTGCGCGGGCAGCGGTCTCCGGATCCGCCGGATCCGCGGCCGGGCCCGCGGGCGACGGCCCGGCCCAGCTCTCCGTGGTGCCGCAGGTGGACCCCCAGTCGGGGGCCGCCCAGCAGCTCGTGCACGCCGTCCGCGCGACTCCCGCCCCGGCGGGCACCGACGTCCTCGTCGGCGGACCGAGCGCGGTCCTGGTCGACGCCAAGGCCACCGTGGGAGACCGGCTTCCGCTGGCGCTCTCCCTGATCACGCTCACCACGTTCGTGCTCCTGCTCGGCTTCACGCGCAGCCTGCTGCTGCCGCTGAAGGCCATCGCGCTGAACGCCCTGAGCCTCGCGGCCGTCCTCGGCGCGATGGTGTGGGTCTTCCAGACGGGCCATCTTCAGCACCTGCTCCATTTCACGCCCGGGCCACTCAGCACGACCATGCCGGTGCTGCTGTTCTGCATCGTCTTCGGGCTCTCGGTGGACTACGAGGTGTTCGTCCTCGCGCGCATCAAGGAGGCGCACGAGGCCGGGGAGGACAACACCAGCTCGATCGTCTCGGGCATAGCCCACACGGGCGGCATCGTCACGACCGCCGGTTCCCTCCTCGCGTTCACGCTCCTGAGCTTCGGCACCTCCCAGGTCTCGCTCCTGCAGTTCTTCGGAATCGGCGCAGGCCTCGGCGTCCTCCTCGACGCCACCCTCGTACGGGGCGTCCTCGTACCGGCGCTCATGCGCCTGGCCGGCGGCCTGAACTGGTGGGCGCCATGGCCGCTCGGGCGCAGGGTGCCTCATCCGGCGGCCGTTCCCCGCCCGGCCACGGCCGACAGGGGTGACCTGCGGTCCGCACCGCCCCACCTGCCCCCGCACCCCCGCACCGCTGACTCCCACGGTGCAGAGCCCGTCCCCACCGCCCTGGTGGCCGTCCGCCCGGGGCACCACGCAAAGGAAGAAGACCCGTCATGACCGACATCGCCATCACCGGACTCGGCTGCCGCTACCCCGGCGCCCCCGACATCCGCGCCTACTGGAAGCTCCTGCTGAGCGGGGAACGCCAGTTCTCCGCCGTCCCGGCGGAGCGCTGGAACCACGGCACCTTCCACGAGCCCGACAACCCGTCGGCCCCCCATGCCGCGTACACCGACCAGGTCGCCTTCCTGGATGCCGTGGACCGTTTCGCCGCCCCGCACTACGGGGTGCCCCCCGCCCGCGCCCGGGCGATGGACCCGCAGCACCGGCTGATGCTCGACGTCACCCGCGAGGCCCTCGACGACGCGGGGCTGGGCCGTGGCGACTTCGACCGCGAGAACACCGGGGTCTTCCTCGGCATATCGGTGTCCGACTACAAGGACCTCATGGCGGCCCCCCTCCGGGTCATCGCCCTGGCCGACGAGTCACCCGCGGCGGACCACCCCGGCGGTCTCGACGCCGCCAGGGAAGAGGCAGAACGGCTCGGCACGGTCCAGAGCTTCACGCTGCCCGGGAGCCTGCTCAACATGGCGGCGGGCACGGTCAGCCGGCAGTTCGACCTCGGCGGCCCCAGTTTCGCCGTCGACGCCGCCTGCTCCGGCTCACTGGTCGCCCTCGACCAGGCGATCGCCCACCTGGGCCAGGGCACCTGCCGCATCGCCGTCGTCGGCGGCGTGTACCTCAGCCTCACCCCCGACAGCCTGGTCGGCTTCTCCAAGCTCCGCGCACTCTCCGCGACCGGTGTGTGCCGCCCGTTCGACGGGGCGGCCGACGGCTTCGTCCTCGGCGAAGGCGCCGGCGCCGTCGTCATACGGCCGCTCGCGGACGCCCTCGCCGACGGCGACCGCGTCTACGCGGTGATCAGGGGCATCGGCTCGGCCAACGACGGCGCGTCCCCCGGACCGCTGACTCCCACCCCCGAAGGCCAGCTGCGCGCCATGCACCGGGCCTACGACGACGCCGGGGTCGCCCCCTCGTCCGTGGGCTTCATCGAGGCCCACGGAACCGGCACCACCGTCGGGGACCGTGCCGAGGTGGAGGCGCTGCGCCGGCTGCGCACCGAGTTCCCCGACGACGATCCCGCACTGTGCTACCTCGGGGCGGGCAAGGCCCTCATCGGGCACTCGCTGTCCGCCGCAGGCATCGCGGGGCTGATCAAGACGGCCCTGGTCGTCCACCACCGCACGATCGTGCCGCAGCCGGAGACCGCGCCCCATCCGGACCTGGGCATCGCCGCCGCGGGCCTGCGCTTCGCCGACACCGCGCGGCCCTTTCGGGCCACGGGCACCCCGCGCCGTGCCGCCGTCAGCTCGTTCGGTTTCGGCGGCACGAACGTCCACGTGGTCCTGGAGGAGCAGCCCGCCCCTGCCGTCGGCCACCCCGCCGGACGGGCCGAGGCCACCGGACCCCAGCTCGTCCTGCTCTCGGCAGGCAACCCTGAACTGCTGGACGAGCACATCGGCGACGTTCTCGACGCACTCGACACGGCGGACCGCCCCCCGTTGGCGGCCGTGGCCCACACCCTGGGCGCACGTGAGCCCCTGACCGCCCGGCTCGCGGTCGTCGCCGCCGACACCGACGCGTTCGTCCGGCGGCTGCGCGACGCCCGTCGCCAGCTCGCCGACGGCGCCCGGGGCGACCTCGGCGACGGCGCCTTCGCCGCCGACGCTCCCCTGCCCCCCGCCCAGCGCCGCATCGCCTTCCTCTTCCCCGGGCAGGGCAGTCAGCGGCCGGGCATGATGCAGGACCTCTACGGGAGGTTCACCGGCTTCCGGGCCACCGTCGACGCACTCAGCGCCGTGGCCCGGCGGAACATCGGCTTCGACCTCACCGATCTGCTGTACGGCGAGGCCCCGGCCGGCGAGGGCGACGACCAGGAGCTCAGGCAGCGGCTCGCCGCCACCGACGTGTGTCAGCCGCTGCTCGGTACCGTCCAGATCGCCGCCACCCACCTCCTCGCCGACTGCGGCCTCGCGCCCGACCTCACCCTGGGCCACAGCGTCGGAGAGTTCGCCGCGGCCGCAGCGGCCGGAGCCCTCACCGACGAGGCCACCGTCCGGCTGCTGGGCCACCGCGGCGCAGCCCTCCGACGGGCCGAGACCGGCTCCCGGGGCGGGATGCTCGCCGTGCAGGGCGACGAGGAGACCTGCCGTCGGCTCATGGCCGGCATCGGCGACGTGTGGCTCGCGTGCTTCAACCAGCCGCGGCAGCTCGTGGTCAGCGGCTCGCTGCGGGGACTCGCCATCATGCGGCGCGCGTGTGCCGAGGCCGGTGTCGTCACGCTGCCCCTCGAGGTGTCGGGCGCCTTCCACTCGCCGCGGTTCGCCGCCGCCGACGAGGCCTTGAGCGCGTACCTCGCCGACCGGCCCCTCGGCAGTCCCGCCCTGCCGTTCGTATCGTCCGTGGACGGGGCGGTCTGCGCCGACGCCGACCGGCTGCGTGAGCTGTGGTCCCGGCACGCGTCCGCGCCGGTCCGCTTCGGCGATGCCGTCCGGACCGCCTACGACCAGGGGGCCCGCGTCTTCCTCCAGGTGACCGGCGGCAGCTCGCTGCTCACCTCGGTCCGCCGCAACCTCACCGGGCACGGCGATGTCCACGCCGTCGCCGCCGCAGAGGCGGAGCCGGACGGCGGACGCGGGTTCGTCCGGGCCCTCGCCCGGCTCGCGGTCCTGGGCGCCCCGGTCGACCCGCGCGCCCTGGTTCCCATGGAAGCCCGCCGTCTGCTGGACCTGCCGGTGGCCAGGCTCGACACCCAGTCCTACTGGGTGCGGGGCAAGCGTCCCGCACCGCAGGACACCCCCGCCGCCGTCCTCCCGCCCCGGCCCGCACCGCCCCAGGAGAACTCGATGAATGCCCCGATGCACGACCCGGTGAACGACCCGGTGAACGAACTGCTCCAGCTGGTCCGGCAGCAGGTGACGCTGCTCGGCCGCCTCACCGAGGCGCTCCCCGTGCAGCACCACGCCCCACAGGTCACCGCCCCGGCCGCGGCAGTACCCGTACCCGTGCCGGCTGCCCCGGCCAGTCCCGCCCCGGCCGACGAGGAGCCGTCAGCGGCCCCGGGTGCCGACGAGGTCACCGACGCCGTGCTCGCGCACGTGGCCCGGATCAGTGCGTTCCCGGTGAGTCATCTGCGGGGCGACCAGCTGCTGATCGACGATCTCGGCTTCGACTCGCTCATGCTGACCGATCTGTTCACCTCCCTCCATCGGCAGTGGCCGCAGTGGACGTTCGACGAGAGGGCTGCCGACCGGCCGACCGCCGGGAGAATCGCCGCGCTGATCTCGGGCGGCTCCGCGGACACCGCACCGGCGGCCGTCCCCGTACAGCGCGCCGACCACGGCGACGAAGCCCCGGCCCCGCCCCCCTGCGACCTGCCCGAGGAGCAGACGCGGATCGAGTGCTTCCCGGAGGTCACCGCCCACGGTGAGCGTTTCGCCACGCTCGCCCGGATGGGTCTGCCGAATCCGTACTTCCTCGTCCACGAGGGCGGCATCACGGACACGACCGTCGTCGACGGCCGGGAACTCGTCTCGTTCTCCAGCTACAACTACCTGGGCATGGCCACGCACCCCGAGGTGACCGGGGCGGCCAAGGAGGCGATCGCACGCTGCGGCACGTCCGTGTCCGCCAGCCGGCTGCTGTCCGGCAGCCGTCCGCTCCACCTGGAGCTCGAGAGGGAACTCGCCGGCCTGCTCGGATGCGAAGCCGCGATCACCCTGGCCAATGGGCATGCCACCAACGTCACCGTGATCGGGCACCTCGTCGGACCGGGAGACCTCGTCATCCACGACTCCCTCGCCCACGACAGCATCCTGCAGGGATGCAAGCTCTCCGGCGCGACCCGGCGTCCGTTCCCGCACAACGACGCCGCCGCACTCGACGCGGTCCTCGGCCAGGTCCGCCACCAGTACCGGCGGGTACTCGTCGTCATCGAGGGCGTGTACAGCATGGACGGCGACATCGCCGACCTGCCCGCCCTCGTCGAGGTCAAGCGCCGGCACGGCGCGCTGCTGATGATCGACGAGGCGCACAGCATCGGGACGATCGGCGCGACCGGGCGCGGCATCGGCGAGTACTGCGGCGCCGACCGCTCGGCCGTCGACCTGTGGTCGGGCACGCTCTCCAAGGCGCTGGCGAGCTGCGGCGGCTACGTCGCCGGGAGCCGCTCGGTCGTCGAGTACCTGCGCTACACCGTTCCGGGCTTCGTCTACAGCGCCGGCATGACCCCGGCCGACACCGCGGCGTCGCTGACGGCCGTGCGACTGCTGCGTGCCGAGCCGCAGCGCGTGGCGCGGCTTGCGGAGAACGCCGCGCTGTTCGTCCGCCTCGCGCGCGATGCGGGCGTCGACGTCGGGGACAGTCAGGACACCCCGGTGGTCCCGTGCATCGTCGGGGACTCGATGAAGACCCTGCGGCTCGCCGAGGCCATGTTCCAGCAGGGCATCAGCGTCAATCCCATCCTCTATCCGGCCGTACCCGAGGAAATGGCCCGGCTGCGCTTCTTCATCACCTGTGACCACACCTGCGACCAGATCCGTCACGCCGTGACCGCGCTGGGCCACGAGCTGCGGCACCTGGACCAGGCCGTGGCCGCCTGACCCCCGCTGCCATGGACACCACCTTCCCGCCGATCACGCCGGGCCACGTCCACCGATGGGGCGGAGCCGGCCTGGTCGTGGCCCACCGCCCGGGCCCGTGGCAGGCAGCGCCTGCGTCACCGCTTCTCCCGCCGCGCCTCTCACCGGCCGAACGGCGCGTGGTCCACGCGCTGCCGGCGTGGCGGCAGACCGAGTGGGTGGCCGGTCGCGTGCTCGCCAAGCGACTGGTCGCAGATGCCGTCGGCGCGCCGGCGGACGACGTGGAGATCCTCCCGCGTGACGACGGCAGTCCGTACGTCGTCGTCGGCGGCAGCCCGGTGCCGGACGTGAACGTCTCCATCAGCCACACCGCCCGGCACATCGCCGCGGCGCTCGCACCGGAACCGGTCGGAGTCGACCTGTGCGGGACGGAATCGGCGGCCGCGGTCCGCCGTGTCGGGGCCCACGTCTTCTCTCCCCCGGAACTCACCCTCATCGGTACGGACCGGCCTGATGTCCTGGCCGGAGCCTGGGCGCTCAAGGAAGCCGCGGTCAAGGCCGACCGCAGCGGCGTCTTCGGCGACGCTCCGCGCCGCATCCGCATCACCGGCCTTTGGCCTCCCGTACTCAGCGGACGGCGCCGCGCGATGCTGTGGCAGGCGGGGGACGCAGTCCTCGCCCTCGTCATCGCGCACCCCGCCCCGTCACCGAGCGTCCCGGCAGCCGCCTCCTCGCGGCCGGACGACTGAGCGCCCCCCTTGGCAGCACTGCGTTGGTGCTCATTGCCCTGCCGGATCATGCTTGTCAGTGGAGCGCCTGGCCGTGCAGGGGTTGCCGTGGGACAGCGGCAGAGGAACTAGCGAGGGCGAGATGAGCGGCGATGGAGCAACTTCCCAGCTTTCCTGGTGAGCGGCCGGAGGAAACGAACGCCTCCCTCGAGTCGGCATACACGGCCACGGCCACCATCAGCGAGCAGGGCATCGTGACGGAGTGGAGTGACGAAGCCCGTCGGCTGCTGGGGTACACGCCGTCGGAGGTCGTGGGGGTGCCCGCCGCCGACCTGCTCGCCGACGGCCCCGGGGGCGATGCGGCCCGGCTCCCGGCCGGCCGGGAGCGGTGGAGCGGCACCGTGGCACTGCGGCACCGGGACGGCCGGCGGGTGGAACTGGGACTGCTCGCGCACCCTCGGACGTCCACCGCAGGGAGCGCCCAGTGGCTCGTGGTGTCCGCCGTGCCGGGCAAGCCCGGCACACCCTGGGACGAACCGCTGCAGGAGTGGGCGTTCACCCAGTCCCCCTGCTTCCTGGCGGTCTTCGACGCGGACCTGCGGCTGGTCCGGGCGAATGCCGGCATGGAGCGCACGCTGTCCCTCACGGAAGCAGAGATGCGCGGGCTGCGGCTGCCGGAGATCGCGCCTGATCCCGTGAGCGACGAGACCGAGCGGAGGATGCGCCTCGTCCTGACGACCGGTGAGCCGCAGTACCTGGACTCCTTCGTCCGTTCCACGGGTGCGGGCACGGAGCACGGCTGGGCGACCTCGCTGGCCCCGCTGTGCGACCCGGACGGCCGGGTGCGTGCCGTGTCCTTGGCCGCGCACGAGAGGACCGCGAGCGAAGGTGACCGGCAGCGGATCCTCGTGCCGGACGTCGCGGACGCCCGCATCGGCACCACCCAGGACAACACCCGTACCGCGCAGGAGGTGGCCGACGTCGCCGTCCCCCGGCTGGCCGATTTCGCGTTCGTCGACCTGCTGGACCCTCCCCCGCGCGAGGACGAGCCGTCCGCCGGCCCCGCATCGGGGCCGGTCACCGTGTGCCGTACCGCTGTGCGGTCGGTCCTCGAAGGAAACCCGGAGTCCCAGGTCGCGGTCGGCGGGACGACCAGCTATCCGCCGCTGTCACCGCCGGCCGAGTGTCTGGCCACAGGGCGTGGCGCCGTGTACGGGCCGACCGACCCGGCCCTCGCCCAATGGGTGGCCGCGGACGAGAGGGCCGCCGCGTGGATCAGCGAGTACGGGACCCACTCCGTGATGGTGGTGCCGCTGCGGGCCGGCGGTGTCACCTTCGGCGTGGCGGTCTTCGGCCGTCACCGGCGCGGTGACCCCTTCCAGCCGGACGACCTGCGGCTGGCCGAGGAGCTCGCGACCAGGGCGGCCGTCAGCATCCACGAGGCGCGAGGGTCCTCGCGGGAGCACACCACCACGATGACCCTGCAGCGCAGCCTGCTGCCGCACACGCTGCCCACCCAGGCGGCACTGGAGATCGCCTCCCGCTATCTGCCCGCAGGTACGGCGGCCGGCCTGGGCGGCGACTGGTTCGATGTGATCCAGCTGTCCGGTGCACGGGTGGCCCTGGTCGTGGGCGACGTCGTCGGCCACGGCATCCGCGCCGCCGCCACCATGGGCCGGCTGCGCACCGCGGTCCGTACCCTGGCCGACGTCGACCTGCCGCCCGACGAGCTGCTCACCCACCTCGACGACCTCATCATCCACCTGTCCGCCGACGAGGCCGACGGGGGCGGCGTCGGGGAAGCCGCGGGAGGCATCGGCACCACGTGCCTGTACGTGGTCTACGACCCGGTCACCTGCCGCTGCACCGTCGCCCGGGCCGGCCATCCCCCGCCCGCCGTGGTCTCCCCCGACGGCTCCGTGTACCTCCTCGACGTCCCGGCCGGGCCGCCGCTGGGCCTGGGAGGCCTGCCCTTCGAGACCGTCGAGGTGGAGCTTCCCGAGGGGAGCATCCTCGCCCTTTACACCGATGGCCTGCTGCAAGCGCGCGAGCACGACATCGACGAGGCCCTGGACAACATGTTCGCGGCCCTCACCCGTCCCGCCACCACGCTGGAGACGGTGTGCGACCGCGTACTGACCGCCCTGCTGACCCACCGTCCCGATGACGACGTCGCCCTGCTCGTCGCCCGGACCCGGGCCCTGCATTCCGACAGGGTCGTCGTCTGGGACCTGTCCCCCGACCCCGCGATCGTCGCCGATGCGCGTCGGAGCACCACCGACCAGCTGGCGGCCTGGGGTCTCGAGGAGGCCTCCTTCGTCACCGAGCTCCTGGTCAGCGAGCTGGTCACCAATGCCATCCGCTACGGCGAGCCGCCCATCCAGCTGCGGCTGATCCACGAGAACAGCACCCTGATCTGCGAGGTCTCCGACACGAGCAGTACGGCCCCGCACATGCGGCGCGCCCGGACCTTCGACGAGGGAGGGCGGGGCCTGCTGCTGGTCGCCCAGCTTGCCCAGCGCTGGGGCACCCGGCACGCCCCGATCGGCAAGACCATCTGGGCCGAGCAGTCCCTCATCGGGTTCTAAGGACGCCGAGCACTCCGTGGTGGTGCGGTGTGCGCGGACGAACGGGAAGACGGGCCCTGTCACACGCCTGTGACAGTCGGCGGACACCGTCGTGAAGGTGCGGGCGCAGGATTTTAAACAGAACAAACCGGACATTCAGGTACATGTCCAACTGCTTCCGAGGGCGCGAGCAGAGATGACCGATCCGATCCGTCGGAGGGAAATCCCATGAGCCTCACCCTCACCACCCCGCAGACCGAGACCACCGCCCTGGCCCTCGCCCCCCGCGAGCAGGAGGCACTGGGCCACATCGCCGCCGGCCGCACCTACCTGCAGACGGCCCGCCACATGGGACTCTCCAAGCACACCGTCGACGCCTACCTCCGCCGCATCCGCGCCAAGCTGGGCATCAACAGCACCGCCGAACTGACCCGACTGGCCATCTCCCTCGGACTGTGACGCCCCGCCGCCACCCGCTCGCACGGAGGGCAGTCGCCTACAGCGCGCCGGGCGGGCGCGCGAAGACCGGCCGGGCCCAGAGCGGAGGATCCGGTGTCTGCACCGGGCCCTCCGCTCTGGGCCCGGCCGGCCGCGCATCCGCCCCGGACGGCGGGCCGGCGAGCTGGGGGACGCCGGTCGCGGTGGCGACGCGCAGGGCCGCGACGAATTCCAGGCAGGAGTCGTAGCGGTCCTCGGGGATCTTCGCCAGGGCCTTGGCCAGGACCTCGTCCGCGGCGGGCGGGATTCCCGGCCGCCGTTCGGTCAGGGGAGGCGGGGGGTCGTACTGGTGCGCCCACAGCAGCGCCGCATCCTCGTCGCGCTCGAAGGGCGGTCCGCCCGCGAGGGTCTCGTACACGACGCAGGCGAGGCTGTAGAGATCGCACCTGCCGTCCAGCGACCGGCCGGAGATCTGCTCCGGGGCCATGTACCCGAGCGTGCCGAGGAACTCGCCCGTCGTGGTGATTCCGGTGGCCGACCGCGCATTCTTCGTCAGTCCGAAGTCCGTGAGATAGACATGCTCGGGGTGCTCGCTGTCGGTGCCCGGGGCGATCAGGATGTTGCCGGGTTTGACGTCTCGGTGCACCAGATCGTGCTCATGGGCCGCATCGAGGGCTGACGCCACCTGCGCTGCGATGCGGACGGCGGTCGCCACGGGGAGCGGACCGTCCCGGTCCAGCATGGCCCGCAGGTCCAGGCCGGAGACGTAGCGCATGGCGAGGTACAGGACGCCGTCGGTCTCACCGGCTTCGAAGATCGGCACGATGTGCGGGTGGTCGATCGACGCGGCGACGCGCGATTCCCTGGTGAAACGGCGCCGGAAGGTTTCGTCGCGGGCGCGCTCCGGGGCGATCAGCTTGAGCGCCACCATGCGGTCCAGGTTCAGGTCCCGCGCGCAGTAGACGACGGCCATGCCGCCGCGGCCGATCATGCGCTCGACCCGGTAACCCGCGATCTGCTTCCCGATCAGGCCGGAGGGTCGGCCCGCGTAGAGGCTCAAGTCCGATGCCGTGCCCATCAGGCACCACCCTCACCCGGCCACCCGGCGACGGCTCGCCGGGGCGGCGGGCCGCTTTCCTACCGGGAATTCTATCCAGCGATCCGCACGAGCGCCCGGTCTATCAAGATCGATTCTGTGCGTCAAGCCACGCGTTCGAGTGGCGTGACGCATGTTCTCCCGTCGGGTTTATTTGAAGTACGCCCTCACCGGGGATCTCCCGGAGACGGTTTACCAGCCTTTTCTTATCCCGAATGGAGAATTCTCATGTCTGAGCGCTTTTGGACCCGTCGTATCTTCCTGGCCGGAGCTTCCGTTGCGCTGGTCGGTGGTGGCATCGCCCTGCCGGCGACCGCGATGGCCGCACCCGTCGCCGCCCCGCTGCAGGTCGTCAACCTCCCCCAGGACAGCGCCGACGGCATCGGTACCGGCGGCGACGCCAACGCCGAGAACACCACGGTCGGCGGCGAGGCCACCGGCGGCAACGCCAGCAGCGGCGTCGGCAACTGCGAGGGCGGATGCGACATCAAGACCGGCAACGCCACCGGCGGCAACGCCAGCGCCGACGCCGTCAACACCGGCGACGCCACCGCCGTAGGCGGCGACGGCAAGGGCACCGGCGGCCAGGTGAACAAGCAGGACATCAAGCTGCAGCTCAAGGAGAACCTGAAGCAGAAGCTCGGCAATTGAGGGCAGGAAACCGCCCCCGCACCGCATTCGCCGGAGAGGCCCACAGCCTCTCCGGCGTCCGCATGTCACGATGTCACGCGGGGCTCGGGTACACCCGTGACTGTTTCACGCTGCCGAATGCGAAACTCGACTCGATCGACGCGATGCCGGGGATTGCGTGGATCCGGTGGCGCACCAGGGCCTCGTACGCCTCCAGGCTCTCGATGACCACCCGGAGCAGGTAGTCGCTGCTTCCGGCCATTAGGTAGCAGTCCTGGATGTGCTCGATGACCGCGACGTGCTCCTCGAAGACCCTGACCGCTTCCTTCGTGTGCCGGTCCAGCCGTATCCGGACGAAGACGGTGATCGGCAGGCCGAAGGCGACCTGGTCGACCATGGCCGTGTAGCCGCGGATCAGGCCGGCCTCCTCCAGGCGCCGCACCCGGCGCAGGCAGGGCGACGGGGACAGCCGGACCCGGTCGGCGAGGTCCTGGTTGGACAGCCGTCCGTCGGCCTGCAACTCACGGATGATCTGCAGATCGACTGCGTCCATCACCACTCCTTGGCAGATTCTGCCTCAAACGTATGTCCGAGAGGCAGAACTGGCAATCGGCTGCCCCGGCAAAAGATCTAGCGTTGCTCCATGGCCGGATCCGGCCCCTGAGGCTGGAGGAGCCACCTTGGTCACCACGAACGCCGGGCCCGCGACGGCGCCCCCACGGGCCCGCGCCACAGGCCGTTTCGGGCTCTCCCCGCAGGCGCAGGGCACCCTGGCCCTGGTCGTGACCGTGCTGATCTGGGCCGCCTTCGCGCTCAGCGCCCGGGCCCTGAGCACCTCCTCCCTGCTGCCCGCCGACGCGGCCCTGCTGCGCTTCGGCGTCCCGCTCCTCGTCCTGGCGCCCGCACTGTGGCGTCGGCGCCGGCGGATCGCCACCGTGCGCCCGGCCGCCGCGCTCAAGATCGCCTGCGGTGCGGGGGTGCCGTTCTTCCTGGCCGCGATGTACGGCGGCTCCCTGACCTCGGCGGCGTTCGTCGGCTCGATCGTCCCCGGGATGGTCCCGCTCTTCGTCTCCGCGCTCATGGTCGCCGGCGGCCGCGGCGCGCCCCGGGGCACCCAGGCGGCCGGGCTCGGGCTGATCGCGGTCGGCGTGGTCGCCCTGGTCTGGCGCTACGTGGTCCCGCTGAACACACAGGTGCTGGCGGGCGCCGGCATCCTGCTCGTCGCCAGCGGGCTGTGGGCCCTGTACACCGTCGGACTGAAGGAGGTGGACCTCGATCCCGTCGGATCGATCGGTCTGCTGTGCCTGCCCTCGTTCGCGGTGATGGCCCTGCTGGTCCTGACCGGGGTGCTGCCCACCGGCCTGGCCTCGGCCGCGGGGAGCGACATCGCCCTGTTCCTCGTGGTGCAGGGGCTGGGCGTCGGCCTGTGCGCCGGCCTGCTGTACGCCTTCGCCATCCGCAGCCTCGGCGCGGAGCGCAGCTCCACCGTGGGCAGCCTCAGCCCGGTCGCCGTGGTCCTGCTCGCCATTCCCCTGCTCGACGAGTCACCGACCGTGGCCGTGCTCGTCGGCGTCCCCCTCATCACCGCGGGCGTCGCCCTCGCCAACCGGCGCCCCCGTACCCGCACCCGCACCCAGCCCGAGGTTCCCGTCCATGCTTGAGCTCCTCCTTCCGCCGCCCGTCGACCCGCTGTGGGACCTGACCGAGGCGTACGGCGCCGACGCGCGGCCCGAGCGCCTGAACCTCGTCCTCGGCGTCTACCGCGACCAGACGGGCGGCACCCCGGTCATGGCAGCCGTCCGCGAGGCCGAGATACGCCTGGCGGAGCGCTCCGCGTCCAAGGAGTACCGGGGGCTCTCCGGCAACACCGGCTTCAACCGGGCGATGCTGTCGCTGGTCCTGGGCTCCGGCGGGGCTGCCGAGCGGGCCGTGGCCGTCCAGACGGTCGCGGGCAGCGGCGCGCTGCGGCTGCTGGCCGATCTGATCTGCCGCACCCGGCCGGGCACGACGGTGTGGATCAGCGACCCCGCCTACGTCAACCACCGGCCCATCCTCGAGGCCGCCGGGCTGACCGTGCGGACGTACGGCTGGCTCGACGCCGAGGGCCGCTTCGACACGGCCGGCATGCTGCGCGACCTCGGGCGGGCGCGGCGCGACGACGTGGTCCTGCTCCAGGGCTGCTGCCACAACCCCACCGGGGTCGACCCCTCGGCGCAGGACTGGGAGGCGGTGGCCGAGCTGGCCGAGCGGGCCGGCTGGGTGCCGTTCGTGGACCTCGCGTACCACGGGCTCGGCGACGGCCTGGAGGCCGATCTGGCGGCCACGCGGCTGCTCGCGGAGCGGGTGCCCGAGATGCTGGTCGCCATCAGCTGTTCGAAGAACTTCGGGCTCTACAGCGACAGGACCGGCTGCGCGGTCGTGCTCGGCGCCTCGCGCCAGTCGCTGCGGCACGTGGAGACGGCCCTGCAGAACGCGGCGCGCACCCTCTACTCGATGCCGCCGGAGCACGGCGCCGCGGTGGTGACGGCGATCCTCGAGGACGACGGGCTGCGGGCCCTGTGGCGCGCGGAGCTGGACGGGATGCGGGCCCGGATCGAGGACAACCGGAAGGGCCTGACCTCCGAGCTGACCGCGCTGGGCTGGGACGCACAGGCCGATGTACTGGCGCGGCAGAAGGGGATGTTCTCCATGCTCCCCCTGACGCCACGTCAGATGCTGCGGCTGCGCAGCGGGTTCGCGATCTACGGGACGACCGCAGGGCGGATCAACATCGCCGGAATCCCGGCGCACCGCATCACCTGCCTCGCACAGGGCATCGCGGCGGTGCTCGGCGAGGGCGCCGAGTAGCGCCCGCGGACGGGTGCCGCTGCGGCCGTCATCCCGGCCGGCGGCGGCACTCCGAGCCCGGCCCCGGGCCTCCCCCGTGCACCTCGCACCACACCTGACATTCCATCAGGTCATCTGTCCCGGACTCTTGACTCTGCTCGCACCAGTCGCGATTCTCATCGCACTGCCTGCGCGGGACATGACAATTCACCGGCTCTCTCCGACGGTCTGCGTCCTCGACCGCGCCATCCACCTCCCGATGACGTGAGTGATGACCATGACCCGAGCCCCCCGCACCAGGCGCAGGCCCCTCGCGCTGCTCGCCCTGCTCTTCGCCATGGTTGCCATGGCCCTCGGCCCCGCACCCGGCGCCGCCGCGGAGGGCGAGCCCGGCTGGTGGAACCCCACCGCGCGGCCCGCGCCCGACTCCCAGATCAACGTGACGGGCGAGCCCTTCAAGGGCACCGACGCCCAGGGACAGGTACGGGGCTTCGTCGACGCCCACGACCACATCATGTCCAACGAGGGCTTCGGCGGCCGGCTCATCTGCGGCAAGGCGTTCTCCGACCTCGGGGTCGCCGACGCGCTCAAGGACTGCCCGGAGCACTACCCCGACGGCACGCTCGCGATCTTCGACTTCATCACCAAGGGCGGGGACGGCAAGCACGATCCCAACGGCTGGCCGACGTTCAAGGACTGGCCCGCCCACGACTCGCTGACACACCAGCAGAACTACTACGCCTGGATCGAGCGGGCCTGGCGCGGCGGCCAGCGCGTACTCGTCAACGACCTCGTCACCAACGGAGTGATCTGCTCGGTCTACTTCTTCAAGGACCGCAGCTGCGATGAGATGACCGCCATCCGCCTCGAGGCGCAGAAGACGTACGACATGCAGGCCTACATCGACAAGATGTACGGCGGCCCGGGCAAGGGCTGGTTCCGGATCGTCACGGACTCGGCGCAGGCCCGCGACGTCATCCAGCAGGGCAAGCTGGCCGTGGTCCTGGGCGTGGAGACCTCCGAGCCGTTCGGCTGCAAGCAGATCCTGGACGTCTCCCAGTGCAGCAAGGCGGACATCGACCGCGGCCTCGACGAGCTGTACCGGATCGGCGTCCGCAGCATGTTCCTCTGCCACAAGTTCGACAACGCCCTCTGCGGGGTCCGCTTCGACGAGGGCGCCCTGGGCACGGCGATCAACGTGGGCCAGTTCCTGTCCACCGGCACCTTCTGGAAGACCGAGCAGTGCACCGGCCCGCAGCACGACAACCCGATCGGTCTGGCGGCTGCCCCCTCGGCACAGAAGGAGCTGCCGGCGGGCGTGTCCGTCCCCTCGTACGCGGCCGGCGCGCAGTGCAACACCCGCGGTCTCACCGACCTCGGCGAGTACGCCGTGCGCGGCATGATGAAACGCAAGATGATGCTCGAAGTCGACCACATGAGCGTCAAGGCCGCGGGCCGGGCCTTCGACATCCTCGAGTCCGAGTCCTACCCCGGCGTGATCTCCTCGCACAGCTGGATGGACCTGGGCTGGACCGAGCGCCTCTACAAACTCGGCGGGTTCGCCGCCCAGTACATGAACGGCGCCGAGGGGTTCAGCGCGGAGGCCGCGCGCACGGATGCGCTGCGCGACAAGTACCACGTCGGCTACGGGTACGGCACCGACATGAACGGGGTCGGCGGCTGGCCGGGCCCACGCGGCGCAGACACCCCGAACCCGGTCAAGTACCCGTTCCGCAGCACCGACGGCGGCTCGGTCATCGACAAGCAGACCACCGGGCAGCGCACCTGGGACCTCAACACCGACGGAGCCGCGCACTACGGCCTGGTCCCCGACTGGATCGAGGACATCCGGCTCGTCGGCGGCCAGGGGGTCGTGGACGACCTCTTCAAGGGCGCCGAGTCGTACCTGCGCACCTGGGGGGCGTCCGAGCAGCACAAGGCCGGGGTGAACCTCGCCGCGGGCGCGCCCGCCTCGGCCAGCTCCGCCGAGTGGAACCCGTTCGTCAGCTATGCCCCCGGCCGGGCCGTGGACGGCAACACGAGCACCCGCTGGGCGAGCGACTGGAACGACGACCAGTGGCTCCGGATCGACCTCGGGTCCCCCGGCCTCGTCAAGCGCGTCACCCTCGACTGGGAGCGCGCGTACGGGAAGTCGTACCGGATCGAGGTCTCCACGGACGACGTGAACTGGCAGACGGTGTGGTCCACGACCTCCGGTGACGGCGGCCTGGACACGGCGCAGTTCGCCGGCGTCCCCGCCCGCTACGTACGCGTCCACGGGGTGGGGCGCGGCACGCAGTGGGGGTACTCCCTGCACGAGGCCGGCGTCTACAGCAGCTGACGGCGCCGAGGCGGCGCCGGGGCCGGGGCCGGTCGGATCGGATCGTTCGATCCGGCCGGCCCCGGCCGTCCGCCGCGGTACGCGAACGAAGGGAACCGAATCCGCATGGCACGGATGCCGTTGGCGCAGCGGCGCCGGCAGCTGACCGAGGCCGCGATCCGCGCGATGACCCGCGACGGCGTCCCCAGGACGACGACCCGGTCCATCGCCGCCGAGGCGGGCGTGTCGCTGAGCGTCTTCCACTACTGCTTCGACTCCAAGCAGGCGCTGCTCGAATCCGTCATCGAGACGATCACCGAGCACTACCTGACGGTGGTCAAGGAGGCGATCCGGCCCCGCACCACCCTCCGCGAGACCGTCCGGGCCGGCTTCCAGGCGTACTGGGACCACGTCTGCGCCCATCCCGCCGAGCACATGCTCACGTACGAGCTCACGCAGTACGCCCTGCGCGAGCCGGGGTTCGAGCATCTGGCCCGGCGGCAGTACGAGCTGTACTGCGCGACGTACGGCGAGCTCATCGAGCAGGTCCGGCTCGGCATGGAGTTCGAACTCCGCGTCCCCGTCCCCGTACTGGCCCGCTATCTGGCGGCGATGACGGACGGGCTGACCCTGAACTTCCTCGTGCTCGGCGACGCCGCCGCGGCGGCGGAGATCCTCGACATGGTCACCGACCACGTCGCGGGCCTGGTCCGCGCCGAGCGGCCCCTGCCGCACTCCGCCGGCCTCCCCGTCTGAGGGGCCGGCCCCGGCACGGCACCGGCAAGGGGGCCGGCCCTCACCCGAGGACCGGGTGGGATTCCGGGTGGGCGTTCCACCAGGTGCGGTGGAAGGCGTTGTTGTCCACGTTGGCCAGGTACGCGCCGGCCGCCGCGCGGTACAGGGTGTCCGCCTGGCCCGCGGAGACCGACGAGCGGTTCCAGGCGAGGCGGATGCGGCCCGTGATCGGGGTGCCGAGCAGCGGGCGCATCACCGTGCCCTCCACCGCGGGGGCCGTGGGCTGGGTGAGTGAGATGGCACGGCCCGCCGCCACCAGGTCGTGGCGCATCTTGCGGTCGGTGATCCGGTAGCGCAGGGAGGGGACGAAGCCGGCCTTCGCGCAGGCCTCGACCAGGGCTTCGGGGCCGCCGTCGTCGTCCTCCACCAGGGTCATCCACTGCTCGTCGGCCAGTTCGGCGAGGTCCAGGGCCTCCCGCCCCGCCAGGGGGTGCCGGGTGGACATCCGGATGCAGAACGGCTCCTTGGGCACCAGGGTCCGGGCCAGGACTCCCTGGGGCAGTGCGACCTCGTGGTCGTTCACCTCGCCGTAGACGATGACGTCGTACCGGCCCGCACCGAGCATCCGTACGAGCGCGGTCACCGAGTGCTCCACGTCCACGGTGATGTCCCGCCCGGACAGGGTCAGGTCCGTCCGCGTGAGCAGGCCGTCGATCAGGACCAGCAGGATGCAGCCGAGCCGCAGCGGGGCGTCGGGCGCCATGGCGCGGGTCTCGGCGCCGAGGGTCTCCATCTCGGTGAGCACGCGGCGCGCCTTGGCCAGGACGAACTGGCCCAGCGGAGTGGGCTCCACCCCGTGCCTGCCGCGGACGAAGAGCTCGCCGCCCGTGACCCGTTCGATCCTGCGCAGCTGCGCGGAGAGCGCGGGCTGGGAGACCCCCAGCCGGCGGGCCGCGCCGCCCAGACTGCCGGACTCCGCTATCTGGCACACGGCTTGCAGATGCCTCAACTCCAGCTGCATTCAGGCAGCTTACGCAGCGTGACCCCACGGCACCATAACGCGGGTCTTATGCACGCAGAGATGTCCCAATCTCGCCATGTCCACGCCCATACTCGGCGCGAACAGCCAGCCGCACCCCCCACACACGATCGGAGTGGACTCTTGCAGCCCACCAGATGGATGGCTTCCGTGGCGGCCATGGCGCTGACCGCGGGCCTCGCCGGCACGCTGGCCACCGCCGCGTCCGCCTCACCACAGGCCCAGTCCGCACCCTCCCCGCAGGCCAAGTCCGCCGAGCGCGCGGTCGCCGCCGCCGACGCGGCGGTCCGCAGCGGTCTCGACACCCTGGTCAACTCGCCCCAGCAGCAGTACGACCGGCGCCTGGTCACCCCCTGGGTGCAGGACCTGTACTCCGTCTCCTACGAGCGCAGCTACCGCGGCCTGCCGGTCGTCGGCGGCGACGCGGTCGTCCTCGCCGACGGCGAAGGGCACGTCCGCGCCCTCCAGTCGGCCTCCTCCACCGTGATCGACGTGGCGACCACCCCCTCCGTGACCGCGAAGGCGGCCGAGGCCACCTCGCGCGGGGAGCTGGCGAAGGTCGACCAGGTGCAGGGCAGCCGCCTCGTCGTCAGGCTCAAGGACGACAAACCGGTCCTGGCCTGGGAGACCGTCCTCTCCGGCAACACCAGGACGGCGCCCAGCAAACTGCACGTCTTCGTCGATGCCCGCACCGGCAAGGTCGTCGACCGCCACGACGAGGTCGTGGCCGGCAGCGGCACCAGCAAGTGGAACGGCCCGAACCCGCTCACCATCTCCACCACCGCCTCGGGCGGCTCGTTCTCGCTGAGCGACCCGAACCGGCCCGGGCTGAGCTGCGCGGACTACAGCACCGGCAGCGTGTTCACGAAGTCCTCCGACTCCTGGGGCACGGGCAACGCGACGTCCAAGGAAACCGGCTGCACGGACCTCATGTTCGCCGCCCAGAAGCAGTGGGACATGCTGAGCCAGTGGCTGGGCCGCAACGGCGTCAGCGGCAACGGCCGCAGCTTCCCCGGCAAGGTGGGTCTGGGCGACCTCAACGCGTACTGGGACGGCAGCTCGGTCACCATCGGGCACAACAGCGCCAACGAGTGGATCGCCGGGATCGACGTGGTGGGCCACGAGTACGGGCACGCCATCGACTCCAACACCCCCGGCGGCACCAGCGGCCAGGAGTCCGGACTCGGCGAGGCCACCGGCGACATCTTCGGCGCGCTGACCGAGGCGTACGCCAACGAGCCGGCCCCGTACGACACTCCGGACTACACCGTCGGCGAGATGATCAACCTCCAGGGCAACGGCCCGATCCGGAACATGTACAACCCGCCGGCCGTCAACAACGATCCGGCCTGCTACAGCTCCGCGATACCCGGCACCGAGGTGCACAAGGCCGCGGGTCCGCTGAACCACTGGTTCTACCTGCTGGCCGAGGGCAGCAGCCCGGGCGGCGGCAAGCCGAACAGCCCCACCTGCAACCAGTCCACGGTCACCGGCGTGGGCGTGCAGAACGCCGGCAAGATCTTCTACGGCGGCATGCTCCTCAAGACCAGCAGCATGTCCTACAAGAAGTACCGGACGGCGACCCTCAGCTCCGCCAAGTCGCTCGACCCGACGACCTGCAACCTGTTCACCAGGACCAAGGCCGCCTGGGACGCGATCAGCGTGCCCGCCCAGTCCGGCGACCCGACCTGCACCCCGAGCGGCCAGAACGACGACTTCTCGATGGCGCTGAACCCGGCGTCGGGCACCGTCCAGCAGGGCGCCTCGGTCACCACCACCGTGGCCACGAACACCACCACCGGCCAGGCGCAGCAGGTGACCCTCACGGCCACCGGCCTGCCGTCCGGGGTGACCGCCTCCTTCAACCCGGCCACCGTGCAGTCCGGCCAGTCCTCGACGCTGACCCTCTCCGCCACCTCCAACGCGGCGCCGGGGTCCTCCACCGTCACGGTCAAGGGCCAGGGCCCGAGCCTCGCGCACACCGTCGACTACACCCTGAACGTCGGCGGCACGCCGCCCCAGAACGACCCGCCCAACATCAACGTGGCCAACGTCCAGGCGCACCTGGCCCAGCTGAACACCATCGCCTCGCAGAACGGCGGCAACCGCCGGGCCGGAAGTGCCGGTTACACCCAGTCCGTGGCCTACATCAAGGGCAAGCTGCAGGCGGCCGGCTTCACCGTCACCGAGCAGAACTGCACCTCCTGCACCTACCCGTCCAACAACCTGATCGCGGACTGGCCCGGCGGACCGGCCGACCAGACCATCATGTTCGGCGCCCACCTCGACAGCGTCTCGGCGGGCCCGGGCATCAACGACAACGGCTCGGGCTCCGCGACCCTGCTGGAGAACGCGCTCGTCCTCGCGCAGAAGAACCCCACCCTGACCAAGCACGTGCGGTTCGCCTGGTGGACCGACGAGGAGCAGGGCCTGAACGGCTCGGAGTTCTACGTGGGCCGGCTCAGCAGCGCCGAGAAGGCCGCCATCAAGGGCTACTACAACTTCGACATGGTCGGCTCGCCCAACGGCGGCTACTTCATCAACAACCTCAACTCCGCCACCGCCGCACCGCTGAAGGCGTACTGGGCCTCGCTGAACCTCGCCCCCGAGGAGAACACCGAGGGCCAGGGCCGCAGTGACGACTACTCCTTCCAGCAGGGCGGCATCCCCACCTCCGGCTACGCGGCCGGAGCCAGCGCCCGCAAAACCTCGGCGCAGGCCACGAAGTGGGGCGGCACCGCGAACGCGGCGTACGACTCCTGCTACCACAGCTCCTGCGACACCACCGGCAACATCAACGCGACGGTCCTGGACCGCAGCGCCGACGGGGTCGCCTACACGATCTGGAAGCAGGCCGTCGGCGGCGACACCCCGGCGCAGGACTTCTCGATCAGCACCTCCCCGGCCGCCGGCTCCGCCGACCCGGGCGCCGGCGTCACCTCCACGGTGAACACCACCACCGTGAGCGGCAGCCCCCAGACGGTCGCCCTGTCGGTATCCGGCGCCCCGTCCGGCGTGACCGCGACGCTCAGCCCGACGTCCGTGCAGTCCGGCAGCTCCTCGACGCTCACCGTCCAGGTCGGCGCGGGCACCGCGCAGGGCACCTACACCCTGACCGTCACCGGAACCGGCACGGTCGGCCACAGCACCACCTACACGCTGACCGTCGGAGGCGGCCAGGGCACGTGCACCCCGCGCCAGGTCGTCGTCAACGGCGGCTTCGAGAGCGGCAGCAGCCCGTGGACCGCCACGGCCGGGGTCATCACCAACCAGTCCGGCCAGGTCTCGCACAGCGGCTCGTACATGGCGTGGCTGACCGGCTACGGGAGCTCCCACACGGACAGCGCCTCGCAGTCGCTGACCCTGCCCGCCGGCTGCGCCACGGCGCGGCTCGCCTTCTACCTCCACATCGACACCGACGAGGACGAGAGCGTGGTCTACGACCGGTTCACCGTCTCGGTGGGCGGCCAGACCCTGGAGACCCTGTCCAACCTGGACGCGGCCCCGGGCTACGTGCTCAAGAGCTACGACGTGTCCCGGTTCGCCGGCCAGACCGTCACCCTGAAGTTCCAGGGCGTGGAGGACCAGTCCCTCCAGACCTCCTTCGTCGTGGACGACGTCACCCTCCAGGCGAGCTGACGCCCGCCTGATCCCCTCCGGAGCGGCACGTGCCCCGGCTCCACGGCCGGGGGGCGTGCCGCTTCGCCGCGTCGCCGGCAGGCGTCAGTAGTGGCGCGGGGACATGACCTGGGGAGCGGCGTCCGGGGCCTCGAGGACGCAGCGCGGGAGGCCCGGGCCGGGTGTCGCGCGGACGGACACCGGAGTCGGCGGCTCGGTCGGCAGTTCCACCTGTACGGTGACGGGCCGGTCGTGGTGTGTGGTGCCGTGGCCGGTCTCCTTGCCGTCGACCAGGATCTCCACCTCGACGTGGTGGCCGGTCTCGACGGTGGCGCTGACGGAGTGCCCCGCATGATCGATGTGGAAATGATGACGTCGTCTCATGAGGTCGCCTCCGTCGGGGCACTGCGAACCGTCCCCCCTTCCAGCGTAACCGCGGCCGCCGCCGACAGCAGGTCGGCCACCGTGGCGCCGGGGCGGGCAGGGTTCCCCGGAGCGGTTTGGTTTGGGGGTGGATCCTCAATACGATCCGGCGATGATCACAAGAAAATGGGTGGCGGCCGGGGCCTGCGGCCTGTTGGCCACTCTGGCGGTCGGGCTCTTCCCGGCGAATGCCGTCGCCGGCGAACCGGTGGCGAAGGAGTCTCCCAAGGTCGAGCTGGTCCTCGACGTCAGCGGCTCGATGCGGGCGACCGACATCGACGGCAAGTCCCGGATGGCCGCGGCGAAGCAGGCCTTCAACGAGGTGCTGGACGCCACGCCGGACGAGGTACGGCTCGGGATACGGACCCTCGGGGCCACCTATCCCGGTGACGACCGGCAGCTCGGCTGCAAGGACACCAAGCAGCTCTACCCGGTCGGCAAGCTCGACCGGACCGAGGCGAAGACGGCGGTGGCCACCCTGGCCCCCACCGGCTGGACGCCCATCGGGCCCGCCTTGCTGGGCGCGGCCGAGGACCTCAAGGGCGGTGACGCCACCCGGCGGATCGTGCTCATCACGGACGGCGAGGACACCTGCGCCCCGCTCGACCCGTGCGAGGTGGCGCGTGACATCGCGGCCCAGGGCATCCACCTGGTCATCGACACGCTCGGGCTCGTCCCGGACGCCAAGACGCGCAACCAGCTGATCTGCATCGCCGAGGCCACGGGCGGCACCTACACCTCGGTGCAGCACACCGCCGAGCTCTCCGGCCGCGTCAAGCAGCTGGTGGACCGCGCGGCCACCCCGGTCGTCACCCCGGTGGCGACCGAGGGCGCCAAGCAGTGTGCGGGCGCCCCGCAGCTCGGCGCTGGCCTGTACACCGACCGTGAGACGTTCGGCGAGCACCGCTGGTACCGGGTGGACGTCAAGCCCGGCCAGGAGCTGCGCGCTTCGGTGAGCATCGCCGCCGACCGGGCCGTCAACAACGACTACGGCGTCCTGCTGCGTGCGACGACCGTGCACGGGCGGGAGATCGTCCGCGGCTCGGAGGCGGGCGACGGACGCACCGACATGATCTCGGCCGGTCTGCGCTATCCGAAGGCCGAGCTCGACTCCGACGCCGAGGAGGACGGCACGTCGGCAACGGAGACCGTCTGCCTGCAGATCAGCAACTCCTTCTCGGCGCCCGCCTCGGTCAAGACCACGCCGGGCCTGCCGGTCGAGCTCACCATCGACCTGGTCGACGGGCCCGACGACGCGTCCGACGCGGCGTCGTTCGGCCTCGGCCGCGGCTGGTGGCTGCTCGGCGTGCTGGTGCTCGCCGGTCTCGTCGCCGGTCTGCTGTGGGGATGGATCTCCCGCTGGCGTATCTCGGTCTGGAGGACCAACTGATGCGTACCGTACGCATACTGACCGCCGCCGCCCTCGCCGTCGGCGGTGTGCTCGGCATGGCCGGCGCGGCCGCGGCGGACACCCCGTCGGCGAGCGCGAGCCCGAGCCCCGGCGGCAAGGCGTCCGGGCCGACCGAGGCGGGCACGGCGTTCCGTACCGCCACGGCGATCCGGCCCGGCCAGCGGGCCACGGCCGACGCGTCCACCGGCGACTACCTCTACTGGGTGGTCCCGCTCGACTCGGGGCAGCGGGCCACGGTCAAGGCCACGGTGAAACTGCCCCCGACGGCGAACCGGCACGGCGCCTCGACCTGGCAGCTCGACCTCTACGACGGGCTGCGCCGCCGCCAGGCGTGCACGTACGGCACGCAGCAGGCCGCGGCGGCCAAGGAGGCCGCCACGGTCGAGCTCTCCTGCACCCTGCGCACCGTCCGCCCCGGTGCGGAGCCCTGGGCCAACGACCCGCTGCCCGGCAGCTACTACGTCCGTCTGACGGTCGTCGGCGTGGCGGAGGAGGACCTCGGTCTTCCGGTACGGGCCGAGGTCGAGGCCGTCACCCGGGACATGGGAGGCGCCTATGCGGTGGACGGCGCCCTGGCGGCGCCGCTCGTACCCGGCATCGGCAAGACCGCGCAGGCGGCCTCCGGGAGTTCGGCGAAGCCGCAGCCGGCGGCCGTCGGCGAGCCGGCCGACGGCTGGTCCGGCGGACGCTGGTCCGACCGCTGGGTCTGGACCGCGGCGGGCGGACTGCTCGGCGCCCTCGCCGGCATCTTCGGGTACTCCCTCACCCGCGGCACGGGCCGCCCCTCCCGGGTCCCGCCCCGCGCCTGACCGCCCCGGCGGCCACGGCATCCCGCCGTGGCCGCCCCTCGGGGGCAGACTCCCTGCCGCGGTCCGGCCGGACGGCTGCTCCCGGGGCTAAGCGGTCTCGGGGAAGTGGGGCACGCCCCCACGCCGCCCGGCACGGCACCTCGCCGCTCAGTAGCCCGCCTCGGCGCGGCCCGAGTCCGCCGAGACGTCCAGCCGGCCCGGCGCGGCGGGGTCGTGCATACCTGGGGCGACGTCACAGCGGCCCGTCCCGGCCCGGGCCGTGACCCGGAACCGGGTGGCCGTGGGCACGGTGAGCCGGATGTGGCCCGCGCCCGCCCGGGCGGTGACCTGTTCCGGCGGGGCGACGAAGCGGGCGACGGCCGAGCCCGCCCCGGCCCGGAGGTCGGCCTGCGCCGAGGTGAGCCCCGAGGCTTCGAGCGAGCCGGAGCCGACGCTCGCCCGCAGCGGTCCGCGCAGTGCGGTGAGCCGGAGCTGCCCGGCACCGACCTCCGCGTCGACGGCGCCGCCCAGCCCGCTGATGTCCACCGTGCCGGAGCCCGCGCTCACCTTCACCGGAATGCCGGCGGGCACGGTGACGCCCAGGTCGACCGAGCAGCCGAGGCCGGATTCCACCACGGCCCCGGCCGCCGGGCAGCGCGGCGTCAGCTTCAGGGTGTCGCCGAGCCAGCTCTCCTCGATCCTCGGAGCGGTGCGCGACCAGCGCACGTCGGCCCGGTAGACCACCTGCCGGTCGGAGCGGGGGGTGACGCGTACGTCGGCGCCGCCCGCATCGATCTCCAGGGCGGCCACCGGCCGTTCGCCGCTGCCGCCGCTCAGCGTGCCGCTCGCGGTGGACGTGTACCCCCAGACCTGCCAGGCGGCCGGGGCGACGACGAAAACGGCGCTCAGGGCCGCGGCCACGATCCACGCCACCCGCCGAGGACGCCAGCCGCCCGCGTCGCCGCTCCCGCCGCCGCCCCCGCTCACGAGGTCCCGTCCAGGAAGCGCAGCACCGCCAGCACCCGCCGGTGATCCCCGTCGGCCTGTGGCAGGTCGAGCTTGGCGAGGATGTTGTTGATGTGCTTGGCGACCGCGCTCTCGCTGATGACGAGCTGTGCCGCGATGCCCGCGTTGGAGCGCCCCTCGGCCATCAGCGAGAGCACCTCCCGCTCGCGCGGCGTCAGCCGCTCCAGCGGGTCGATGCCCCCGCCGCGCCGCAGCAGCAGCTGCGAGACGACCTGCGGGTCGAGCGCGGTGCCGCCGGCCGCGACCCGCTTGAGGGCGTCGATGAACTCCTCGACGTCGGCGACCCGCTGCTTGAGCAGGTACCCGATGCCCCCGGTCCGGCTGGCCAGCAGGTCGGCGGCGTAACGCTCCTCCACGTACTGGGAGAGCAGCAGCACCGAGGTCCCGGGCCACTGCCGGCGGATCATCAGGGCGGCGCGCACGCCCTCGTCGGTGAAACCGGGCGGCATGCGGACGTCGACCAGGGCGAGGTCGGGCCGGTGTTCGGCGACGGCGGCGAGCAGGGCCTCGGCGTCCCCCGTCTCGGCGGCCACCTCGAATCCGGCCATTTCGAGGACCTTGACCAGCCCTATTCGCAGCAGCACCGAATCCTCGGCGATCACAGCCCGCACGGCAGCTCCACAGTCACGACGGTCGGGCCCCCGAGGGGGCTGTTGATCAAGATGGTTCCGTCGACCGACCCTACGCGTTTGCGCAGGCCGACCAGCCCGGTGCCGCGGGCCGGGTCCGCGCCGCCCACCCCGTCGTCGGTGACGGTGATGCGCAGCAGGCCGGCGTCCCGGCGGGCCTCCACGCGACAGCGGGAGGCCCTGGCGTGCTTGGCGACGTTGGCGAGGGCTTCGGAGACCACGAAGTAGGCGACGGCCTCGACGGTGGGACCGGGTCGGTGCGCCAGCTCCACGGTCAGTTCGACGGGCAGGGGCGCCCGGGCCGCGATCCCGGAGAGGGCCGCATCGAGCCCCCGGTCCTCCAGGACGGCCGGATGCAGGCCTCGTACCAGGCTGTTGAGCTCCTCGATGGCCTCTTTGGCCTCGCGGTGGGCCTCGTCGATCACGGCCTTCGCCTCGGGCGGCAGGTCGGTGAGCGTGGCGCGGGCGATGCCGAGGTTCATGGCGAGGGCGACCAGACGCTGCTGGGCGCCGTCGTGCAAGTCCCTTTCGATCCGGCGGCGTTCGAGGTCGGCAGCGTCGAGGACACCGGCCCGGCTCTCGGCGAGGTCCTCGACGCGGCGCTCCAGCTCCTTGGCCCGGTTGGGTCCGAGGAGGGCGGCCGCGGCGAAGGCGTCGAGCCGGGCCAGGGCGGCGGCCAGCCAGGGGGTGACCAGCAGCAGCAGGGCGCCGAGCACGGTGACGACGTCGTAGCCCCGGGTCCAGCCCAGGTCGCGGTCCTCGACGGGCAGCAGCCACGACCAGGCGTAGGCACTTGCCCCGGCGACCCCGCACGCCCAGGCGAGGACGATCAGGGCCCCGCCGGTCCCGGCGAGCGGGCTGACCAGCAGGTGGTACCCGTACTGCCGCCAGGTCGACTCGGAGCGCAGCCGTTCGAGCAGCCCGCGGGGGCTCAGCGGCCGGTGCTCGTACGCGACGGCCGGTATCTCCCGCTCCAGCAGCTCCCGGAACCGGCTGCGCTGGAGCAGGGTGAGCAGCGGGCCGAGCAGCAGCATCACGAGCAGCCCGGCCGCCGCGCGGCCCGGCGCCGCGGCCGTGTACGTGAACGCGGCTGCGGCGGGGAGGGCCATCGGGATCGCGGCGGCGGTGAAGGCGGTGCTCCGCCAGGCCCACGCGGACCAGGGCGCATGGTCGGCGATCCAGCGTGTGGTCCGCCGCAGCGCCCCGGAAAGTCCCATGCCCGTACGGTAATCGCACTGATCAGGGCTGCTCCACCACGCTGGTGCCCGCCCGGGGGTGTAGCCAGTGCCACCCCCGGTTCGGACAGTGCCGCTACTGATTCCGGCCTGCCGCGCGGCCAGAGTGGTCGCCGTACCGGGGGACGGACCGCCGGGACCGGAAGGAGCTCCACCGCCATGACTCTCGTCGCCCCGCGCTTCCAGCCCCGCCGCATGCCCCGCCCGGCCACGCTGCTCACCGGTGCCGGGGTGGCGCTGCTGCCGTGGATGGTGGTGCTGGCCAGGACGCTGCCGCAGACCGCGGAGGTCTCGCACTGGGCCACCGCCTGGATCGGGCTGGACGCCCTGCTGGCCGCGGGCCTGACCGGTACGGGTCTGCTGCTGGGGCGCAGCGATCCGCGGGCGGCGCCGCTGGCCGCGGCGACGGCAGCGCTGCTGGTGGTGGACGTCTGGTTCGACGTGACGACCGCGGCCGGGGGCGGCGCCCGGGCGACGGCCCTGGCCCTGGCGGTGTGCGCGGAGCTGCCGCTCGCCGCGGTCTGTACGGCGGTGGCGACCCGCCGCCCGGTGCTCTAGCGTCGGAAGGGCGGGGGTGACCGATGCGTCGAGCCGGTCGCCCCCCGGAGTGCCAGCTCCACGCCGCCCCCGCCCGTGGTCCGGCGCGCCGGCGGACCACGTGCCCGACCTCGAGAGCAGGTGCATCCGCATGCGTCCGTCGGCCCGTATCCCCAGCCTCCTCGCCGGCTTCGTCCTCGCCGCCGGCGGCGCGTTCTTCGCCGCCCCGGCCGCCACCGCCGCCCCCGCCAGCATCCAGGACTGCGAGCAGTACCTCGTGCAGCACGGCAAGCAGATCACGGACGCCGTGGGGCAGGCGTGCTACGAGGGCCAGATCGGCAACCAGACCAGCTGCGCCGCGAGCCTCCAGGAGGCCGGATTCTCCGCGAACGACGCGAGCGGCGCCTGCCGCGCGGCCCGCTAAAGGCTGTCCCGTCGCTCAGGAGACCGGATGGCCGTCGGCGTCGGTGGGTTCCCTCTGGGTGGAGAACCTGGAGATGAACACGTCGAAGAGGCCGTCCGGGCGCCGGGTCAGCGTCGCCCCGTCCTGCCAGATGCCGTTGTCCGGCCACCACTGGCTGCCGTACGGGTCACCCTGGTTCTGGTGGATGTCGTGCATGCCGAGTCCCTCGCCGAAGGGCTCGCCGAAGATCAGGACCGGCCGGCCGGGCACGAGGATCGGCTCCAGCGCCTCGGAAGCCTCCAGGTAGGAGCCGGAGATCCAGGGCCGGGGAGGGTGCAGCCGGTCCAGGATGCGCTGGTACCACTGCGGTGGGTGTCCGCCGAGGAGACAGCCGGGGCGGTCCGCGAGCGCCGGGTGCCGCAGGTAGTCGAGCGCGCCCGATCCGGACGTCCGGGCGAGGTCGTGGTAACCGGGTGCGGGCGAGGCGACCGGGTCGAGCACCGAGGCGTGCAGGGTGAGGACCTTCCACTGCACGCCGGTCGTGGACTGCTTGCTGTCCACGTCGACGGCGCACGCGTAGCGGCCCGCGGGCGTGTCGACCTCCAGGTGGACGTGGAACCAGCGGCCCTGGTCGTCGGGCCGGTCGCGGAAGTGGCGGTGCAGGGTTCCGGACAGCACTCCGTAGTTTTCGAGCGGCATGCCGCCAGTGAACCACCCGGCCCGCTCGGCGACGGGCGCCCCCGGGCGTGTCCGCGTCATCTCGGCTCCCATGGAGAACACTTGACGGAACGTTGACCACCTCCGGAGCGAGCCGCACCGGGCCCGGTGGCTACGGTCCCTCCCATGCCCCTACCTCCTCCCCTCCCGGTCCTCCCGTACCGCAAGCCGACCCGCGGGCGCGACTACTGGGTACTGGACGACGTACTGCCGGATCCGGACGCCGTAAGGGAGCGCTGCCTGGCCAAGGACGACTGGACCGAGGGCTATCCGCACAAGCCCGAGAGCTGGCCGGGGCTGCGCGCCATGCCGGGTCTCGAGCCCGAAGAACTGGCCCTGGTGGAACGGCTGGTGCGCAAGTCGACCGGCGCCCCGAAGATCTGGGCCGAACGGCCCGCGGGCGGTGGCACGTTCAACCACAACTGCGTCCAGGTCGTCGGCGAGGGCGAATCCGAGCCCCGCCCGCACACCGACTCGCGGAGCCTGTGCCGCTACGCCGCCGTGCTCTACCTCAACCCGAAGGTCCCGAAGGACTGCGGGACGAGCTTCTACCGCCAGAGCCTGCCCGGCGGCGCCCTGGGCGGCAACCAGGTGATCGCACCGCACAACAACCTGGTCGACGCGCTGGGCACCCGCTTCGTGTCCCCCGACTCGTTCACCGAGGACGTACGGGTCCCCCACCGCGCCAACCGGCTGCTGCTCTACTCCGCGAACCTGATCCACAGCGCCACCGGGTACTTCGGCCAGACCCTGGAGGAGAAGCGGATGACGGCCGTCTTCTTCTGGAAGGCATAGACCGCGCGGCGGGGAAGGTGTGACGGAAGTCTGACGGACTGCCGCCGGGCCTGGTGCGGCGGCGCCGGCGGTGGTCGAATCGGCCCGTGAGCCCAGCACCCGCACCCGTACCCGCACCACCCCCACCCGGCCCCGGCCCCGACCCCGACGGCCAGGGCGCGCCGATCGGCCGCCGCCTGGTCCTCGGCATGGTCGGGCTCGGCGCGGCCGGACTGGTCGGCGCCCCGTACCTCCAGGGCGGTTTCGAGACCTTCCTCGGGGCGGCCGCCGACAAGGACCCCTCCGGCCTCACCGGCCTGCTGCCGAACGGCGGCGGGTTCCGCTACTACTCGGTGGCCGCCTCCGTCCCCCGACGCGGTCCCGAGAACTACCGGCTCACCGTCGACGGCCTGGTCGACCGCCCCATGGCGTACACCCTCGACGCGCTGCAGCAGCTCCCGCAGACCCGGGTCGTACGGGACGTCCAGTGCGTCACCGGCTGGCGGGTTCCCGGCACCCCCTTCGAGGGGGTGCCGCTGGCGCGGCTGCTCGACGCCGCCGGGGTGCGTCCCGAGGCCCGGGCGATCCGCTTCAGCTGCTTCGACGGCACGTACACCGAGAGCCTCACCCTCCCCCAGGCCCGCCGGGACGACGTCATGGTGGCGCTGCGCATGCAGGACAAGCCGCTGGCGCATTCCCACGGCGGTCCGGTCCGCCTGTACGTCGCCCCCATGTACTTCTACAAGTCGGCGAAGTGGCTCTCCGGCATCACCCTCATCCGTGACGTCGAACCCGGGTACTGGGAGCGCCTCGGCTACGACGTCGACGCCTGGGTCGGCCGGTCGAACGGACGCGACGATGCCCCCACCGTCTGAGCCCGCGCGACAGCGCCCCGGGCGGGTCCGCCGGTTCACCCGCGCCGAGCGGTGGATCCACCGGGCCACCGCCGCGCTGATGGGCCTGTGCGTCGCCTCGGCGGCCTGCCTGTACCTGCCGCCGCTCGCCGAACTCGTCGGCCGCCGCCATCTCGTCGTGACCGTCCACGTCTGGTCCGGGCTGCTGCTCGTCGTGCCGTTCCTGCTGGGGCTGTCCTCGCGGGCCTTCCGCGCCGATCTGCGGCGCCTGGGCCGGTTCGGGCGGCACGACCGGGTCTGGCTGCGGGCCGCCCTGCGGCGTGACCGGAAGGCTGTCCGGCCCGCCGGGAAGTTCAACGCCGGGCAGAAGGTGTACGCGGGCTGGCTGGCCGGGGCGGTGCTGGTGATGGCGGGCACCGGCGTGCTCATGTGGTGGACCGGCCTCGTCCCGGTCGTCCGGCGCACGGCAGCCACGTTCGTCCACGACTGGCTGGCCCTCGCCGTCGGCCTCGTGCTCGCCGGGCACATCGGCAAGGCCCTGGCCGATCCCGAGGCCCGGCGCGGGCTGCGTACGGGGTCCGTCGGCCGTGCCTGGGCCGAGCGCGAACACCCGCTGTGGCAACCCGAGCAGGCCCAGCAGGCCCAGCAGGTCGAGCAGGCCCAGCAGGTCGAGCAGGTCGAGAAGTAACCCGCGGGGCCGGCCGACGGCCCCGCGGGATTCCTCCGGTGTCAGCCGCCGTCGCGGACCGCGACGATGCCGTTGAAGACGCCTACGTACGCGGTGCCGTCGGGGCCGAGGGTGATCGGCGCCCAGTTGTTGTCGTACAGGGGCCCGGTCCCGGTCAGCTGCCGCCAGCGGCGCTCGCCGGTGCGGAAGTCCACCGCCGTCAGGTACCAGGCGTCGATCCCCCAGGCGTTGGGCTCCTTCTCGTAGAAGTAGAGCAGCCCGTTCGCTGTGGACAGCTTCGGGACGACGGAGGGCGCGCGGATGCCGCTCTGCCACACCGTGTCGCAGCCGCTGCCGTCTGCGCGGACGTCGATCCGGCTGACACCGCCGACGACCGACTTGCCGAGCAGCAGGCTGGTGAGGTTCTCGTAGCCGTAGTTGTTCTCGACGACGATGCTGTTGCCCCAGGTGATCAGGGAGTTGTCGGTGGTCGAGGCGCCGCTGCCGAACACCGGGACCTTGCAGACCAGCCGCCGGTCGGCCGGGACGTCCGCGCCCCGCCGGTAGACCAGGACGTTCATGCGGTCGTCGGCGTTGTCGGTGATGGCTACGTAGCCGTTGCCGAAGAGGTCCGGCGTGGTGCCCGAACCCTGGTTCACGGAGCCTGGTTTGGTCCCCGTGCCGCGGTCGTACGTCTGGCGCCACTGCACTTCGGGAGTGCCGTCGGCGGCGGCCCGGAAGCCGTAGAGCGCGTGGTCGGAGACGATCGACACGCCGTCCTCGGCGACCGAGAAGGAGTTCTGGATCTCCTCCCCCGGGAGCCGGATCGAGCGGATCTGCGAGGTCTGCGGATCCACGGTGCCCACGCGGCCCTGCCGTGTGACCCACCAGATGCGGCCGTTCCAGTCGGGCATCACGGAGGTGACGGGGTCGCAGGTGCCGCTGGGCCGCAGGTTGGTCCAGGTGACGCAGTCGTGCGGGACCTGGCCGGTGAGGTCCCAGTCGTCCTCGACGGCGAACGTCCAGCTGCCGTCCTGCTGTTGAGTGTGCGAGAGGCGCAGGATGTGCTGGCGGGAGTCGGCCAGGACGGCCCGGTCCTCGTTGTCGAGGTAGAAGTAGGCGCCGCCCGAGGTGTCCTTGAAGATCTTCGAGAAGTCGAGGGAGGTGATCGCCTCGACCGTCGAGGAACGCTGCGGGAGCTGGTGTTCCGCGAGTGTGGCCAGCGTACGGGGATCGAGGAGCTTGACCTTGAAGCCGGAGAAGGTGCCGCACACCGTGACCAGCCTGCCACCCGCGTCGAAGGTCGCGGTGGCGCATTCGCCGCCGAGGGCCGCGATCTTCTCGCTGGTCACCCGCGGGTTCCTGCCGAGCGGCCCGGACCAGGGGGAGGTAGCGCTGCCCCCGGCGTCGGAGTGCATGCCGCTGCGGCCGTTGGGCGCGAGGAAGGGGTGCTGGGGCGGGGCTTCGCCGGCCAGCGGGGCGGCGGTCGCGGGGGCGCCGTCGTAGTGGCTGACCAGGCGTTGGCCGGGGGCCTGGGGTATCTCCTCGGCCTGCGCCGGGGAGATCCCGTACATCGCGGTGAACACGATGAGGGCGGGGACCACGGCGCAGTTCAGCGCTCTTCGGAACATCCGGACTTCCTCCGTTCTCTTCAGTTTTATTGACAGTGCGTATGACATCGCGCCGCCGCCAGACGCTAGATCGCACTGCACGAGGAGTCCATGGAAGAGCCGGATGATTCACGAAGGCGCAACAGTCGATCAAGGCGGACCGGCCGCCGGCCTACGGGCGCAGGCCGGAGACCACCTGGGCCGTGGCCGACAGGCCGTCGTGGATGGTTGCCGCCATGCTGCTGCTCGCGAGGTAGAAGCCGAGCAGCGCGCAGACGAGGGCGTGGGAGAACTTGAGGCCGCCGCTGCGCATGAAGATCCACGCGAGGACGAGGAGCAGCACGACCACGGAGAGCGAAATCACCATCGATACCTCCTTAGGCCGCGCCATCGTGGCGCAGGAGGGGGTGCCTTCGGGCGAAACCCGTGTCCGCCGTACGGGTGTTGACCGTCCGTGACGGGCGATCGGTGCTTGACGATCTCTTCCCGGAGGGGTTCTGCGACGAGGCCGCGCAGCCGCGGGCGGGGGTCCGCCGAGAGCCTGGGCCGCTGGAACGCGAGGTGTCGGGCGCCGGCGCGACACCGCCGAGCGCGGCCCGGGCGCGCGCGGGTATTGCCCCGCCGCCCGCGCCCGTGCCATATATGTCTAGACCTTTACGAGGAAGCGGATGCCGAGGAAGGCCCCCCGTGCGACGCACCGCCCACCTGCTCGCCCTCTGCCTGGCCGCCACCGGGCTCGCCGCCTGCACCGCGGCCGACACCGCACCCCCGGCGGCCCCTGCCGGGATCACCGCGCAGGCCGGCAGCGCCACCTCCGTACATGTCATGTGGCAGGCGGCGGCTCCGGCCGACGGGGTGACCAACTACCAGGTGTTCCAGGCAGGCCGGCTGGTGCGCGAACTCCCGTCCGACAAGACGATGGTGGACATCACCGGTCTCACCCCGCAGACCGCCTACGCCTTCACCGTCCGGGCCCGGGACGCCGCCGGCAACGCCTCCGCCCCGAGCGCGTCGGCCGAAGCCACCACCCCGGCGGCCACGGCCGAGGACCGCCGGGCTCCCACCGCCCCCGCTCGCACCACGGGCCGGGCCGACGGGCCCCGGGCCGCCACCCTGTCCTGGGCTGCCGCGACCGACGACACCGGCGTGACCGCGTACGACGTCTACCAGGGAGGCGTCCGGATCCACACCGCAGGCCCCGCCGAGACCGCCACCACCCTGACCGGACTCCAGCCGGACACCGTCTACACCTTCACCGTCCGAGCCCGCGACGGCGCGGACAACTCCTCCCCCGACGGCCCGGCGGTGGACGTGACCACCCCGCCGTCCGCCGGCCAGGGTCCGGGCACCGCGCCCACCGAGTTCACCGCGACCGCCTCCCCCGGCGCCGTCACGCTGACCTGGACCGCCCCGGACACCGGCCGCCCGACCGCCGAGTACGAACTCCACGTCAACGGACGGCCCGTGACCGTCATCCAGTTCGGCGCCGGCGCGGTTCCCCCGTCCGGGGCCGCCCGGGTGGAGCACCGGCTCACGGTGACCGAGCCCGCCGGCACGCAGTGGACGCTCAAACTGCGCGCCCGGCTGCCCGACGGCAACTGGGGGGCGTTCTCCGCGGAACGGCGCATCGTACTCGTGGCATGAGGCGGACGGCGGATGCGCCGGCAACGTGACAGCAATACGGACCGAACGGCACTACCGGACAAGAAGATCGCGCACAATACATCCGTGTTCGGTGAGTACGCGTTCAACAGAAAAGAGCCGGATTCCGCGGAGGCCGACGGCGATCCCGAGCCGGCTCGCGGCGCCCTGCCGGGGAACCTGCCGCCCGACCCGGGGGGCTTCATCGGCCGGGAGGGCGAACTCGCCGCACTGCACTGCCTGTTGCGCTCCCGCAGGCTGACCACCCTCACCGGGGTGGGCGGCGTCGGCAAGTCCCGGCTCGCCCTGCAGGCCGCCACCGACCCCGAACAGGCCCGGCCCGACGGGGTCTGGTGGGTCGAGCTCTCACCGCTGCGCGACCCCGGCCTGCTCACCATGACCGTCGCCCACGCCGTCGGCCTGGCCGACCACTCCGCCCGCCCGCTCGACGAGGAGCTGTGCGCGTGGGTGGCCGACAAGGAGCTGCTCCTCATCCTCGACACCTGCGAGCACATGGTGGCCGAGTGCCGCCATCTCGTGGGCGAACTGCTCCAGTCCGCACCCGGGCTGACGGTGCTGGTCACCTCCCGGGAGCCGCTCGGCAGCACCTGCGAGAAGGTCGTCGAGGTCTGCCCGCTGCCCTGCGAGGGGCCCGAGAGCGACGCCCTCGCCCTGTTCCGTGCCCGCGCCGTGGCCGCGACCCCGCAGGCCGCGGCAGCCTTCGAGGACCCCGGACGGGCCGAGCTCGCGGCCGAGGTCTGCCGGCGCCTCGACGGGATCCCGCTGGCCCTGGAACTCGCCGGCGCCCGGCTGCGGCTGTGGACGCTGGAGCAGATGGCGCAGCGCCTCGGCGCCCGCTTCGCCGTGCTGTCCGACACACGGCCCGTGCTCCAGCCCCGGCACCGGACGATGCGGACCGCGATCGGCTGGAGCCACGAGCTGTGCGAGCCGGTGGAACGGCTGCTGTGGGCCCGGCTGTCCGTCTTCACCGGGGACTTCGACGTCGCCGCGGCCCGGGCGGTGTGCTCGGGCGGCCCGCTGCCCGCCTCCCGGGTGGAGCGGGTGCTGGCGGGGCTGGTCGCGAAGTCCGTCGTGCGGCGCAGCCAGGAGCGCGGCGCGGGCGCCCGCTACCGGATGCTGGACACGATCCGCGAGTACGGCCACGACTGGCTGACGGAGCTCGGCGAGGTGCAGACGGTCGCCGACCGGCACGCGCACTGGTACGCGGCGCTCTCCCAAGCCGCCGACCGGGGCTGGATGAGCCCGGACCAGGTCGACTGGTACCGCAGGATGACCGCCGAGCACGCGCAGCTGCGGACGGCGCTGGAGCACCTCCTGGGCGCCGACCCGGCGGCCGCGCTCGAGATGGCCGGTGCGCTGTGGTTCTTCTGGTTCTCGTGCGGGCACGTCCACGAGGGCCGGGGCTTTCTGGAACGGGCGCTGAAAACGGCCCCGGGCACGGGGGCCGCGTACGCCCAGGCCGTATGGGCCCTCGGGCTGACCGCTCTCCTCCAGGGGGACATGGACGCGGCCCGGGAGCAGGGTGCGGAGTGCACCCGTGCGGCGGCCCGGCTGGCGGATCCCGAGCCGGAGCTGCGCGCGGCCTATCTGCACGCGGTGTCGGTGCTGATGCCCGGGGATCCCGTACGGGCGCTGGAGTTGGCAGGGCCCCGGGCGCGGGCCGGCCACGGCGGCCGGACCAGCGGGCCGGGCTGGCTCCTGTGCCGGCTGGCGACCAGCTACGCCCTGTGCGACCTCGAACGCTTCGAGGAGGCCGCCGAGGAGGCGCGGCGGCTGCGCGAGGCGTGTGCGGAGCTGGGCGAGCGCTGGCTGCGGGCGTACGCGGACTACGTGCTGGCGGTCTCGGCGCTCGGGCTCGGCCACCACGGGGAGGCGGCACGCCACGTACGGGCGATGCTCTCGGGCAAGCGGCTGCTCGGCGACCGGTTCGGAATAGCGCTCGGCCTGGACGTGCTCGCGGCGGCGGTGGCGGCCCTGGGCGACGGGGAGCTCGCGGCGCGGCTGCTGGGCACCGGGCACGCCTGGTGGCGCACGGTCGGCCGGCCGCAGATGGGCTCACCCTCGCTGACGGCCCTGCGGGACCGGGGTGAGCGGCAGGCCCGCGCGGCGATCGGTGACGAGGCCTACGAGGCCGCGTTCCTGGGTGGGATGACAGCGCCCACCGGCTGAACTCCAGCCGGTGGGGCCGCGTAACGCCGGGGCTCCCGTCAGTACGGGAGGGGTCTGCCCGACGGTGTGCGCAGGTCCAGGTCTCGGGGTGCGGGCTTGGGGACGGGCTTGCGGATCAGCTGCTGGCGCATGCGGCCTCCTCGCTCAGACCAGGGCCGGGCGGCGGGGTTCCACCGCGCGGCCGTCGGGGAGCAGCTCACCGGTATCGTCGAAGATCACCAGGCCGTTGCAGAGCAGACTCCAGCCCTGTTCGGGGTGGAAGGCCACGGTGCGGGCGGCGTCGTGATCGGCGCTGTCGGCGGACGGGCAGGGGGGCTGGTGGGAGCACATGGCGCACCTCCTCGCAAAGTGGGGCGGGAGGGCCGGTGGTCACCCGGTCGAATCCGCGATCCACGGTGGCGGTGAGTATTACTGATCGCCGCCCCCGGACGGAACCCATTTCCTGGGTCCAGTTCAGGGTGTGTATGCCCGATTACCATGCGCTCATGCCCGGTATCCGGATCGTTCACCGAACGCTCCTGCCGCCCGCCGGGCGTGGCCGGCGCCGACGGACCGGGAACGCCACGGCGCACAGCTCCCGCCCACGCGGACGATCACCGGGGCGGCGCCGCCGACGCGCGCCGGAACGCCGTTCACTGCGTGCACGGGCGTGGGCAGGATCACGTTCGACGACCGCTCCTCCCGGGCCGTCGCCCGGCTGCCGCGGGAGTGAAGGCACGGGCTAGGGTGCCGTGATCACCGATCGCCCGGTGCTCACCGTCAGACCGAGGAGAGACCCGTGGCCACTCCGCCACCGCAGCACGGCGCCGGCCCGTACCACCCGCGCACCCCGCAGCAGGGCAGCCCCTACGCCCCGTACCACCCGCGCACCCCGCAGCAGGGCGGCCCCTACGCCCCGTACACGATGCCGCAGCAGGCGGCGGGCCCGTACGGCCACCACCCGCTGCCGCAGGCCGCGTACGGCTGCCGCCTGTGCGGGGGCCTGCCGGCCGCGCCGGCCACCGTACGCGGGCACCAGGGCATGCTCGTGCTGATGCGGTTCCTGCGCCAGGAGGGGCCGTTCTGCCGCGACTGCGGACTCGCCACCTACCGCAGGATGTCCGCGGACACCCTCTGGCAGGGCTGGTGGGGCCCGCTGTCCTTCTTCATCACCCCCGTCACCCTGCTGCTGAACCTCGGGCCGCGGGCGGCCTTCCTCAGGCTCGCTCCCCCGACGGGCGGCTTCCGGCCCGCACTGGAGCCGGGCAAGCCGCTGTTGCGCCGTCCGTTGGCGCTGGTCTTCCTCGCGGTGATCGTGCTCATCGCCCTGACGCCGCCCACGCTCGTGCTGATCGGGCTGACGGCCGGGGACGAGAAGCCGCCCGCGCTGATCACGGGGCAGTGCGTGCGCAACGAGGGCGACTGGCACGACGAGAAGCTGCTGACCACGGACTGCGGCTCGGCGAACGCCGAGTACCGGGCCACCCGGCCGGCGGACGCCCCCGGCGGCACCTGTGCCCCGCGCGACTTCCTCGCGTCCCTGAAGTACAGCGCCGACGGGAAGACGCTGACCTGTCTGACGCCTCTGCGCTGACGGGCCGGCGCCCCGGACACCGCGAGGTGTCCGGGGCGCCACCGATACGGCCCCGCGCTAGCGGATCGGCATCTGGGAGATCGTGCGGGCGATCACCAGGCGCTGGATCTCGCTGGTGCCCTCGAAGATCGTGTAGATCGCGCTGTCACGGTGCATGCGCTCCACCGGGTACTCGCGGGTGAAGCCGTTGCCGCCGAGGATCTGGACCGCCTGGGCGGTGACCTTCTTGGCGACCTCGCTCGCGAACAGCTTCGACATCGAGCCCTCCGCCGAGGTGAAGGGCTTGCCCGCGACCGCCATCCAGGAGGCCCGCCACACCAGCAGCCGGGCCGCGTCGATGGAGGTCCGCATGTCGGCGAGCTGGAAGGCGACGCCCTGGTTGTCGATGATCGGGCGGCCGAACTGCGTACGGGTCTTGGCGTAGTCGAGGGCGACCTCGTACGCGGCGCGCGCGGTGCCGACGGCCATGGCGCCGACCGCCGGGCGGGAGGCCTCGAAGGTGGCCATGGCCGCGTTCTTCACGCGCTCGCCGCCGCCCGCCCTGGCCCGCTCGTGGGCCCGCGCGAGGCGCTCGTCCAGCTTGTCCTTGCCGCCGAGCAGGCAGGAGCCGGGCACGCGCACGTCCTCCAGGACCACCTCGGCGGTGTGCGAGGCGCGGATGCCGTGCTTCTTGAACTTCTGGCCCTGGGACAGGCCCGGGGTGTTCGGCGGCACGATGAAGGAGGCGTGGCCCTTCGTGCCGAGCTCCGGGTCGACGACGGCGACGACGATGTGGACGTTGGCGATGCCGCCGTTGGTCGCCCACGTCTTGGTGCCGTTGAGCACCCACTCGTCCTTGGCCTGGTCGTAGACCGCTCGGGTCCGCATCGAGCCGACGTCGGATCCGGCGTCCGGCTCGGAGGAGCAGAAGGCGGCGACCTTCACGTCGTCCGGGGTGCCGTACATCTGCGGGATCCAGGTGCCGATCTGCTCCTCGGTGCCGTTGGCGACGACGCCGATGGCGGCGAGCCCGGTGCCCACGATCGACAGGGCGATGCCCGCGTCGCCCCAGAACAGCTCTTCCATCGCCATCGGGATGCCGAGGCCGGTAGGGTCGAAGAACTGCTGGGCGTAGAAGTCGAGCGAGTAGATGCCGACCTTCGCGGCCTCCTGGATGACGGGCCACGGAGTCTCTTCGCGCTCGTCCCATTCCGCGGCTGCGGGCCGGATCACGTCGGCCGCGAAGCCGTGGATCCAGTCCTGTACCTGCTTCTGGTCGTCATTGAGCTCCATGGTGAACTCCGCCATGTCCCCTCCAGCTGTGCATCCACCAGCGCGTTACTAGCGGTAACCCTTACGGTGGCCACAGTCTGTTACCGACGAGTAAGGCTGTCAAGCAGAGTCGTCCGCGGTACAGCCGATTCCTTCGCGAGGGTGTGCGGGGTGTTACGTTGCGTGGGCGTCACGCACCATCGCAAGGGCGGGGAGAGAAACACGTCATGGAGACCACTCAGCAGGCCGGCGAACCGGGAGCGGCCGAGCGCCGCAGGCGGGAGCTGCTCGAAGCGGCCGACCGGGTCGTCCTCCGGGACGGCCCCAAGGCTTCCATGAATGCCATCGCGGCGGAGGCCGGCATCACCAAGCCGATCCTCTACCGGCACTTCGGCGACAAGGCGGGGCTCTACCAGGCCCTCGCCGTGCGGCACACCGACGCCCTGCTCGACTCGCTGCGGGCCGCGCTCGACGCCCCGGCCGAGCGCCGCAGCCGGGTGGAGTCCACCCTCGACACCTATCTCACGGCCATCGAGGCCCGCCCGCAGGTGTACCGGTTCCTGATGCACCCGGCCGAGGACTCACACGCCGCCGAGCGCGGCTTCGACGTGGGCCTGCACTCGGCCCCGCTGCTGCGCCGGCTCGGCGAGGAGCTCGCGCAGGTGATCGGCGAGCGCGTGGACCTCGGTCCCGGCGGCGAACGCCTGGCCCGCATCTGGGGCCACGGCATCGTCGGCATGATGCACGCGGCCGGCGACTGGTGGCTCGGCGAGCGCCCGTGCGAGCGTGCGGAGTTGGTCACCGGACTCACCGACCTGCTGTGGGGCCGGCTGGCCACGGCCGGCAACCGCCTGGACGGTCCCGGCTTCTAGGGAGCGGGCTCCCCGGCCGGGGAGCCCGGTTCAGTTCTGCGCGGCCGCCCCGGCCCGCGCGCCCCACGGAGCCTTGCGGATCGCCCGCCGCAGCCGCCGGGCGCGCAGCCCGGTGACCCGGTCCGCATAGACCGTGCCGTCGAGGTGGTCGCACTCGTGCTGCAGGCAGCGGGCGAAGAACCCGGTGCCGGTGATCCGTACGGGCGCGCCGTCGGAGGTGATCCCTTCGACGACCGCGCGGTCGTACCGGACCGTGCCCGCCTCCAGACCCGGCAGCGACAGGCAGCCCTCCGGGCCGCGGAACTCGTCCCCGTCGGCCTCCACCAGCCGCGGGTTGACGATGTGCCCGACGTGGCGCACGTCCTCGTCGTCGGGGCAGTCGTACACGAACACCCGCTGTCCGACGCCGATCTGGTTCGCGGCGAGGCCGACGCCCTCGGCGGCGTACATCGTCGCGAACATGTCCTCGATGAGCCGGTCGAGGGCCGGGCCGAATGCGGTGACCTCCGCGCAGGCCGAGTGGAGCACCGGATCGCCCAGCAGGCTCATGGTGCGGACGAGGCCGGTGGTACCGGGAATGGGGCGCTGTCGCATGGCCGTAAGGGTACGACGGGCGAATATATGAGGAGATCTGCGGCGCCCTGGGGGCGCCGCGGTCAAGGCCCCGGCCGGTACTGGATAGGCTGGGGCCGACCGACGCAAGGAGGACAAGGGACGATGGCAGGCAACACAGAGCCGCTTTCGCCGCGGGCCAAGCTGGCCGTGACGGCGGGCAAGGCCGCGGCGGCGGTGTCGCGGGCCGCGGGACGCGGAAGCGGATCGGTGATCGGTGGCAAGGTCGCACTCAGACTCGACCCCGATCTCCTCGGAGCGCTCGCGCAGCATCTCGACGTCGTCCTCGTCTCCGCGACGAACGGCAAGACCACGACGACCCGGCTGATCGCCGAGGCCCTGCGGGCCAGCGGTCCGGTCGTGTCCAACGCCCTCGGCGCCAACATGCCGGCCGGCATCACCTCCGCCCTCGCGGGCGGCTCGGACGCCAAGTACGGCGTCATCGAGGTGGACGAGAAGTACCTCGCCGGGGTGGCCCGGGACGTCACCCCCAAGGTGATCGCCCTGCTGAACCTCTCCCGCGACCAGCTGGACCGCGCCGCCGAGACGCGCATGCTCGCGGAGAAGTGGCGCGAGGGGCTCCAGGGCTCCAAGGCCGTCATCGTCGCGAACTGCGACGACCCGCTCATCGTGTGGTCGGCCTCCTCCTCGCAGAACGTGGTGTGGGTCGCCGCCGGCCAGGAGTGGAAGGACGACGCCTGGTCGTGCCCCTCCTGCGGTGGCGTCATGCAGCGCCCCGGCGACGACTGGTTCTGCGGCGAGTGCGGCTTCCGGCGCCCCACCCCGAGCTGGGTGCTGTCCGGGGACCACGTGCTGGACCCGCACGGCTCGGCCTGGCCGATCCACCTCCAGCTGCCCGGCCGCGCCAACAAGGCGAACGCCGCCACCTCGGCCGCCGTGGCCGCCGTGTTCGGCGTCCCGCCGCAGGTCGCGCTGGAGCGGATGTACCAGGTGCAGGCCGTCGCCGGCCGCTACGACGTGGTCGACTTCCAGGGGCGTGAGCTGCGGCTGCTGCTCGCCAAGAACCCGGCGGGCTGGCTCGAAACGTTTTCGCTGATCGACCCGCCGCCGACCCCGGTGATCCTTTCGGTGAACGCGCGCGGCGCCGACGGCACCGACACCTCCTGGCTGTGGGACGTGGACTACCCGCGCCTGGCGGGCCACCCGATCTTCGTGATCGGCGACCGCAAGCTGGACCTGGCCGTCCGTCTCGAGGTCGCGGGCCTGGACTTCCGGGTGTGCGAGACCCTCGACGAGGCCGTGCAGCTGGCGCCGCCCGGGCAGATCGAGCTGATCGCCAACTACACCGCCTTCCAGGACGTGCGCCGCCGCGTCGGCAACTAGTACTCATACCTCCAGAGGACACAAGAGCATGAGCGACAACAGCCTGCGTCTGGTGTGGGTCTACCCCGACCTGCTGAGCACGTACGGAGACCAGGGCAACGCCCTCGTGGTGGAGCGCCGGGCGCGCCAGCGCGGCCTGGACGTGCAGCGCGTGGACGTGCGCAGCGACCAGCCCATCCCCACCTCGGGCGACATCTACCTGATCGGCGGCGGTGAGGACCGGCCGCAGCGGCTCGCCGCGGAGCGCCTGCTGCGCGACGGCGGTCTGGAGCGGGCCGTCTCGAACGGGGCGATCGTCTTCTCCGTCTGCGCCGGCTACCAGATCCTCGGCAACGAGTTCGTCAACGACATGGGCGAGCGCCAGGAGGGCCTGGGCCTGCTCGACGTGGTCACCGTGCGCGGCGAGGGCGAGCGGTGCGTCGGCGACGTCCTCGCCGACATCGACCCGCGCCTGAACCTGCCGCAGCTGACGGGCTTCGAGAACCACCAGGGCGTCACGCACCTCGGCCCGACCGCGAGGCCCTTCGCCCGCACCCGTCTGGGCCGTGGCAACGGCACGGGCGACGGCACCGAGGGCGCCTACAACGACACGGTCTTCGGCACCTACATGCACGGCCCCGTGATGGCCCGCAACCCGCAGATCGCGGACCTGCTGCTGAAGCTGGCCCTCGACGTGAACGCGCTGCCGCCCATCGACGACCGGTGGTACGAGGCGCTGCGCGCCGAGCGCATCGCCGCCGCGACGCAGCCCGCGTAGCGCCGCGCGGTCCGCTCATCGGGGCGGCCCCGCAATCATGTGTTCGGCCCGGTTTTCCCTTGGGGGAACCGGGCCGACGTGGTTTCGTATGACGAGTACGACCAGCATGTGGAGGATGGTTCAGTCCACCTCTCCACCGCTTGTAGGGTGGCCGTAGTTCCAACCGGACGACGTGGTCCGGTCGTCGGCCCACGTTGCAAAGGTCTGTTCCTGCCATGCGCATTGGTGTGCTCACTTCCGGTGGCGACTGCCCCGGTCTCAACGCCGTCATCCGCTCCGTCGTGCACCGCGCCGTCGTCGACCACGGCGATGAAGTGATCGGCTTCCACGACGGCTGGAAGGGCCTGCTGGAGGCGGACTACCGCAAGCTCGACCTCGACGCCGTCGCCGGCATCCTCGCCCGCGGCGGCACCATCCTCGGCTCCTCCCGGGTACAGCCCGCGCACCTGCGCGACGGCGTCGAGCGGGCCCGCGGGCACGTCGCCGACCTCGGCCTGGACGCCATCATCCCGATCGGCGGCGAGGGCACCCTGAAGGCCGCGAACCTGCTCTCGCAGGCCGGTCTGCCGATCGTCGGCGTCCCGAAGACCATCGACAACGACATCGCCTCGACGGACGTCACCTTCGGCTTCGACACCGCCGTCGGGGTCGCCACCGAGGCCCTGGACCGGCTGAAGACCACCGCCGAGTCCCACCAGCGCGTAATGGTCGTGGAGGTCATGGGCCGCCACACCGGCTGGATCGCCCTGCACTCGGGCATGGCGGCCGGCGCGCACGCGATCGTGGTCCCGGAGCGCCCCTTCGACATCGACGAGCTGACGGCGATCGTCGGCGAGCGCTTCTCCGCGGGCAAGCGGTTCGCGATCGTCGTGGTCGCCGAGGGCGCCAAGCCGCGCGCCGGCTCCATGGACTTCCAGGACGGCGGCACCGACCAGTACGGCCACGAGCGCTTCGCCGGCATCGGCAACCTGCTCGCGGTCGAGCTGGAGAGGCGGCTGGGCAAGGAGGCCCGCCCGGTCATCCTGGGCCACGTCCAGCGCGGCGGTACGCCCACCGCGTACGACCGGGTCCTGGCCACCCGCTTCGGCTGGCACGCGGTCGAGGCGGCGCACCGCGGCGAGTTCGGGATGCTGACCGCCCTGCGCGGCACCGAGATCGAGATGGTCCCGCTCGCCGACGCCGTGCAGACCCTCAAGACGGTCCCGGCGGAGCGGTACGACGAGGCGCAGAACGTTCTGTGATGTTTCCCCCCTTCTACGCGTCACTCCTTTAAGGGGTGCCCCCGGACGATTTCGCGTCCGGGGGCGGCACTACTGTGGTGGGGCACCACAGGTCAAGGGAGTGAACAGATGGATCACAGCGGTCACGGCATGGACATGGACATGGACCTGCCGCCGTTCACTCTCGGGCGCGGGCTGGAGTTCTCCTTCGACGCCTTCTTCCTGATCGGCTCGCTCGTGGGCCTCGGCCTGTACCTGTGGGGTGTGGTGCGGCTGCGCCGGCGCGGGGACGCCTGGCCGCTGGGCCGGACCATCGCCTTCACCGCCGGCGTGCTGAGCATCGCCCTCATGATGTGCACCAAGCTGAACGACTACGGCATGGTCATGTTCAGCGTGCACATGGTCCAGCACATGGTCATCAGCATGCTCTCGCCGATCCTGCTGCTGCTGGGCGCACCGGTCACGCTGGCGCTGCGAGCGCTGCCGCCCGCCGCCCGCGGCCGCAAGGGACCGCGCGAGCTGCTGCTGATGCTGCTGCACAGCCGCTACATGAAGGTGATCACCCACCCGGTGTTCACCATCCCGATGTTCATCGCGAGCCTCTACGCGCTCTACTTCACGCCGCTCTTCGACTTCCTCATGGAGAGCAAGCCCGGGCACATCGGCATGATGGTGCACTTCCTGGCCGTCGGCCTGATCTTCTTCTGGCCGATCATGGGTGTGGACCCGGGCCCGCACCGCCCCGGCTACGTGATGCGGATGCTGGAGCTCTTCGCCGGCATGCCGTTCCACGCCTTCTTCGGCATCGCCGTGATGATGGCGAGCGAGCCGATGATCAAGACGTACGCGAACCCGCCGGCCTCCCTCGGCATCGACCCGCTGATCGACCAGCAGTGGGGCGGCGGCATCGCCTGGGCCTTCAGCGAGATCCCGTCGGTGCTGGTGCTGATCGCGCTGGTCTACCAGTGGTACCACTCCGAGCAGCGGGCGGCGAAGCGCGCGGACCGGGCTGCGGACCGCGACGGCGACCAGGAGCTGGAGGCGTACAACTCCTATCTCGCCTCGCTCCAAGCGCGTGGCCAGTAGCGGAGGAGCACCTTCGCGGGCGACCATGGGGCATGACCGGATCCGTTAAGGCGATGGCCGTCATGACCTTCGCCGCTCTGGTGGCCGTCGCCACGTACTCCGTGGCCCTCGGCAGCAACGGCTGGCTGTGGTTCGCCTGGGTGGTCCTCGGCCTGCTGACCGCCGGCATGGCGGCGTCCCGCAAGACGTGAACCGGCGCACCCGCACCACCTGCCCCTCCTTAGGGCAAAAAAGTGCACCCCTGCTCGGATTCCTCATGACCGTGTCGGTCACCCTCCGGTTCGCCGGTCTCGCAGGCGCCGACCGGACCGTCCACGTCACCGCGCTGGTGCCGGTGTTCGGGGCGGTCGGCCTGCTGACCGCGCCCGTGGCCGTACTGCTGGTCCTCAGCCTGGCCCTGAGCCTGTCGCAGGCCGGGCTGCCGGCCGCCGTGGTCCTGTGCCGGCTGGTCGGATTCTGGTTCGTCATGCCCATCTCGCACCGTGTACGGCACACTGACCTGACGCCCAGGTGAAGGGAAAACGCCCCGGTGTTCTACCACTTGCTCAAGCACGTGCTGCTCGGTCCGCTGCTGCGGCTGCTGTTCCGCCCGCGCATCGAGGGACTGGAGAACATCCCGCCGGAAGGGGCCGCGATCATCGCGGGCAACCACCTGTCCTTCTCCGACCACTTCCTGATGCCCGCCATCCTCAAACGCCGGATCACGTTCCTCGCGAAGGCGGAGTACTTCACGGGTCCCGGGGTGAAGGGGCGGCTGACCGCGTTCTTCTTCCGCAGTGCCGGGCAGATCCCGGTGGACCGGTCGGGCAAGGATGCCGGCCAGGCCGCGCTGCGCGAGGGGCTCGGGGTACTGGCCAAGGGCGAGCTGCTGGGCATCTACCCCGAGGGCACCCGCTCCCACGACGGGCGGCTGTACAAGGGCAAGGTGGGCGTGGCCGCGATGGCGCTCGGGGCCGGGGTACCGGTCGTACCGTGCGCGATGGTCGGCACCTTCGAGATCCAGCCGCCCGGGCAGAAGATCCCGAACATCCGGCGCGTGACGATCCGCTTCGGCCGGCCGCTGGACTTCTCGCGGTACGCGGGGCTGGAGGGCGAGCGGGCCGTACTGCGGGCCGTCACCGACGAGATCATGTACGCCGTCCTCGAGCTGTCCGGCCAGGAGTACGTCGACCGGTACGCAGCCGAGGTCAAGGCGGAGGAGGAGGAAGCGCGGAAGAAGGCCCGGCGCAAGACGCGCTGAGCCTTCTCCCGTGCCGTGCCGGCCGTGCCGTGTTGTGCCGGCCGTGCTCAGTACTGCTTCATGCCACCGCAGCCCTTAGCGGACGGCGGGCAGTTCCTCCAGCGCCGGCAGGGCCGGCGCCGGGGCCGTCGCGAGCGACTTCGCGGTGGCCGGGGCCGGGGCGACCGGAGTGGCGTGCGGACCGCACTTCACGTCCGCGGAGTCGACCTTGCCCTCGAGCAGGTAGGCGTCCACCCGGGTGTTGATGCAGGGGTTCACCAGGCTGGTGACACCGTGCGAGCCGGCGTTCTGCTCGGTGATCAGGCGCGAGCCGGCGAGGCGGCGGTGCAGCTCGACGCCACCCTCGTACGGCGTGGCGGCGTCACGCTCGGACTGGACGATCAGGACCGGGGCCAGGCCGTGCTTGGCGCCGACCTCGATCGGCTTGCTCTGCTTGGACTTCCAGGTCGCGCAGGGCAGGTTCATCCACGCGTTGGACCAGGTCAGGAACGGGTACTTCTCGTGCAGCTTGCTGTTGTCCCGGTCCCACTTGGTCCAGCTGGTCGGCCACTTGGCGTCGGCGCACTCGACCGCGGTGTACACCGCGTTGCCGTTCTCCGAGGTGATGTTGCCCTTGATGTCGGACATGTCCGGGGAGATCGCCTCGATCAGCGGCTTCTCGTCACCGGCCACGTACGCGCTGAACGCCTGCGCGACGGGCACCCAGGAGGAGTCGTAGTACGGGGCGCCCTGGAAGAAGCCGATGAGCTCGGCCGGGCCGACGACCCCGCCGAGCGGGTTGGCCTTGGCCTTGGCGCGCAGCTCCTGCCACTTGGCCTCGACCTTGGCGCGGGTGTCTCCGATGTGGAAGACGTTGTCGTTCTTGGCGACCCAGTCCTGCCAGTCGTTCCAGCGCATCTGGAAGGCGACGTCCTGCTCGAGGTTCGCCTCGTACCAGATGTTCTCCTGCGCCGGGTTGACGACGCTGTCGACGATCATGCGGCGCACGTGGGTCGGGAAGAGGGTCGCGTAGACCCCGCCGATGTAGGTGCCGTAGGAGACGCCGATGAAGTTCAGCTTCTTCTCGCCGAGGGCGGCGCGGATGACGTCCAGGTCACGCGCGATGTTCGGCGTGGTCATGTACGGCAGCATGTCGCCGCTGCGTTCCTTGCAGCCGTCCGCGTACTCCGCGGCGAGCTTGCGCTGGGCGTTCTTGTCGGCCTTGGTGTCCGGGACCGGGTCGGCCTTGGGAGCCTTGACGAACTCCTGCGGGTCGATGCAGGAGATGGGCGCCGAGTGGCCGACACCGCGGGGGTCGAAGCCCACGAAGTCGTACGCCTTGGCGGTGTTCACCCAGAGCGGGGACTTGGTGGTGACCCGGCGCGGGAAGCGCATGCCGGAACCGCCCGGGCCGCCCGGGTTGTAGAGCAGCGCGCCCTGGCGCTCCTGCTTGGTGCCGGTGCTGACGGCGCGGTCGACCGCGAGGTCGATCGTCTTGCCGAACGGCTTCGCGTAGTCGAGCGGGACCTTGACCCAGCCACACTGGATCGGGGCCTCGAAGCCCCAGTCGGCGGGGCAGTCCTTCCACTCGACCCCGGTGGCGGCGGCGCGGGCCGCGGCGAGCTGGACGCCCAGCGCCTCCGGAAGCGGGGTGTTCTGGGTGGACGAAGCCGCGGCGGCCGGCGGTGCCAGCAGCAGGCTCGCGGCCAGCGCTCCGGTGATCAGAGTGGCAGCGCTCCCCAGCGCTGCAGTGCGTATCACGTGGTTGTTCCCCCTGCGTCAGGCCCGGCCGGAGGAGGCCGGGTTGGTCGGGTGCAGTCGGTCTCTGCAGGTGGATCCTTTCGTCTGACCTACACCTGACAACAGACCGAGGTCGTGTTCTTTGCCAACCCGATAACCGGAAAGGCGTGTACCGCTGAGCGGTGTCGCATTCGTCCCAGGTTTGCCCAGCAGTTACCAGCCGTAGGTGCGCCACGCCGCGTCGAGTACCTCGCGCAGCCGCAACGCGTCCGGTGCCAGAGCCGTCACGAGGACGGCGGGACCGGCCAGCGGCGTGACGGCCGCGAACTCTCCGAGCACCGCGGCGGCCGGCGGCGACACGGCGAATGCCGGGTCCACAACCAGGAGCTGACCGAGCGCCCGGTGGCCCGCCAGCCCCGCCGGCCCGTCCCAGCCGCCGGGCGCTCCCGGACCGCAGGCCAGCTCCTGGTCCAGCAGCGGGACGCCGCCGCGGGTCACGGCGAGCCTGCTGCGCAGCAGGCCCGGCTCCTCCCCCGTCCGGCCCAGCACCTGCTCCTCGCGCAGCAGCAGCCGCGCCGTGGGGGCGAGTTCGGCCCGGGTGTGCACCAGCAGGTGGCTGCCGCGCACGGAGACCAGCGGCTCCGGCAGCCACCGTACGGCCGCGTCCTCGGCGAGGGTCAGCCGTACGTCGTACCGCGCGGGCTCACCACCGCGGCCGGGCAGTGCCAGGGTGGCGGCCGCCGAGGCCAGGGCGAGGCGGGCCCCGGGGCCGGCGGCGGCCTCCACCGTGAGGTGGTCCCCGCCCAGCGGGGCGCTCATCGCGCCGACCAGCATCACACCGGCCTCGGCGGCCGTGCCCCGGGTGCGGCGCAGCGCGAGCGGTCCCTCACCGGCCAGCAGCGGCAGGGCGGTACCGCCGCGGCCGTCGGCGACCGCGGAGATCCGGGCGGTGGCCCGTACGCCGGCCGGAGCAAGGGCGGGCCCGACAGGAGCGGGCGCGGCGGAAGCAGGCGGGGCAGGGGCCGGAGCCGGGGCCGGCGGGGCGGCGGGAGGCGCGGGGGCCACCGTGGGGCTCACCGCGCGGCCCAGGCGGCGATCCGCTCACGCACCCATGCGGCCACCGGCGCCACGCCGTCCTCCGCGCGCAGCGACTGGAAGGCGACGGGGAGTGCGCCGCGTTGCTCGGCGGCGTCGCGGGCCATCCGGTCCAGGTCGGAGCCCACGTAGGGGGCGAGGTCGGTCTTGTTGACGACGAGCAGGTCGGCGGTGGTGACGCCGGGGCCGCCCTTGCGCGGGATGTCGTCGCCGCCCGCCACGTCGATGACGAAGATCTGGGCGTCGACGAGGCCGCGGGAGAAGGTGGCGGTGAGGTTGTCGCCGCCGGACTCGACGAGGATCAGGTCGAGCGGGGCGGTCTGCCGGTGGGCTTCCTCCAGCTCCTCGACCGCCTCCAGATTGGCGGAGATGTCGTCGCGGATGGCGGTGTGCGGGCAGGCACCGGTCTCCACCGCGCTGATCCGCTCGGGCGGCAGAACGGCCTCGCGGAGCAGGAATTCGGCGTCCTCCCGCGTGTAGATGTCGTTGGTGACGACGGCCATGGACAGTTCGGTGCGCAGGGCGCGGCAGAGGGCGGCGACGGTGGCCGTCTTGCCGGAGCCGACGGGTCCGCCGAGGCCGATCCGCAGGGCGCGGCGCGAGCCGTCCGGCCGTACCGGCTCGGCGCTGTGGGTGTGGCGCTGGGGATAGGTCACGCCGTGGTCGAGGTGCATCGGGGTCTCCGGGGGGAATCGTGGAGGTGGTCGGGAAGCAGTGGGGAACCGGTCACGAGGCGAAGAGCCGTACCGGCCAGTCGGCATGGCTCTCCGCCGCGATGTCCAGCAGCGGCGAGGAGGCCGCGGGCAGCGCGTCCGGGCCCTCCGACCGCGCCCGGTGCGCGGCCTGCGCGGCCTGGGCGGCGACGGCGTCGAGCTCGGGGGCGAGGCGGGCCAGGACCCCGCTCGCCTCGAAGGGGTCCAGGCCGAGCAGCCGCACGGTCGCGGTCGCCGGTCCGCCGACGCTCTCGTACGCCGCCACGTGCGCGGCATCCAGCGGCCCGAGCCCGGCCGCCCGGGCGGTGAGCCCGAGCACCACCGGCTGGTGCGCCCCGCGCGGGAAGGCCGCGGCGAGCGCGTCGAGTTCGGCGGCGGGCCAGGTGGCCCGGGCGGCCCGCAGCAGCTGCCGCCCCAGCCGCCGGGTCGCGGTGCGCAGCGCGGGCGACGGGGTGCGGGCATCGGCGGCCGTGTCGAGGACGGCCGGGTCGAGTCCGAGGGCTGCGGCCGCCGCGAGTGCGGCGGCGACCAGTCCGGCCGTGTGCAGCCGGCCGCGGCAGAACTCCTCGAGGGTGGCGGCGTCGTGGATCCGGCCGGCCTTGCAGGCGGCCTCGGCCCCGCCCGAGTGGGCGTGCCCGCCGGCCGGGAAGCGGCCGTCGGCGAGCACGAGCAGTGCGGCGAGGCTCATCGGGCTGCGCCCGTCGGAAGAGGCCTCATGTCAGAAGAGGAAGTAGCGCTGGGCCATGGGCAGTTCCGCCGCGGGCGCCGGCTCCACGGCCTCCCCGTCGATGGAGACCGTGAAGGTGTCGGCGTCGACCTCGACCCTCGGCATGGCGTCGTTGTTGCGCATGTCCGCCTTGCTGACCTTGCGGGTGCTCTCGATGGCCACGAACTGCTTGCCGAGTCCGAGCCGTTCGGGCAGCGCGTCGTCGAGGGCGGCCTGCGCGGTGAAGTTGACCGAGTTCAGCCCGGGAGCCCGGCCGTGGCCGCCGAACATCGGGCGGGGCAACACCGGCTGCGGGGTGGGGATGGAGGCGTTCGCATCACCCATCTGGGCGTACGCGATCTGGCCACCCTTGATGACCACTTCGGGCTTCACCCCGAAGAAGGCCGGCGTCCACAGCACCAGGTCGGCGAGCTTGCCGGTCTCCACCGAGCCGACCTCCCGCGCGAGGCCCTGGGCCACGGCGGGGTTGATCGTGTACTTCGCGACGTAGCGGCGGGCACGGTGGTTGTCCGCGGGTCCGTCGCCTGGCAGGAAGCCGCGCCGCTTCTTCATCACGTGGGCGGTCTGCCAGGTGCGCAGCACGACCTCGCCGACGCGGCCCATGGCCTGGGCGTCGGAGGAGATGATGGAGATGGCGCCGAGGTCGTGCAGGACGTCCTCGGCGGCGATGGTCGAGGGCCGGATCCGGGACTCGGCGAAGGCGAGGTCCTCGGGGACGGCCGGGTTGAGGTGGTGGCAGACCATCAGCATGTCGAGGTGTTCGTCGATGGTGTTGACGGTGTGCGGCCGGGTCGGGTTGGTGGAGCTGGGCAGGATGTTCGGCTCGGAGACCACGGTGATGATGTCGGGTGCGTGCCCGCCGCCGGCGCCCTCGGTGTGGTACGAGTGGATGGTCCGCCCGGCGATGGCGGCGAGCGTGTCGCCGACGAATCCGGCTTCGTTCAGGGTGTCGGTGTGGATGGCGACCTGGGCGCCGGTCTCGTCGCAGACGCTCAGGCAGGCGTCGATGACGGCGGGGGTGGACCCCCAGTCCTCGTGGATCTTGAACCCGAGGGCGCCGCCGCGCAGCTGGGAGTGCATGGCCTCGCGGGACATGGTGTTGCCCTTGCCCAGCAGGCCGATGTTGACGGGGTAGGACTCCAGGGCCGCGAACATCCGGGCGAGGTGCCAGGGGCCGGGGGTGACGGTGGTGGCCTTGGTGCCCTCGGCGGGTCCGGTGCCGCCGCCGACGAGGGTGGTGATGCCGGAGGCCAGGGCCTCGTCGACGACGGTCGGGGAGATGAAGTGCACGTGCGCGTCGATGGCGCCCGCGGTGACGATCTTCCCGTTGCCCGCGATGATCTCGGTCTCGGGGCCGATCACGAGTGCCGGATCCACCCCGTCCATCGTGTCGGGGTTGCCGGCCTTGCCGATGCCGCAGATGCGGCCGTCGCGGATGCCGATGTCGGCCTTGACGATGCCCCAGTGGTCGAGGACGACGACTCCGGTGATCACGGTGTCGGGGGCGCCCTCGGCGCGGGTGGTCCGGGCTTGGCCCATGGACTCGCGGATCACCTTGCCGCCGCCGAACACGGCCTCGTCGCCGGAGCGTCCGGGGCCGCCGCTGAGATCCTGCTCGATCTCGACGAAGAGGTCGGTGTCCGCGAGCCGGATCCGGTCGCCGGCGGTCGGTCCGAAGAGGTCGGCGTACGCCCTGCGGTCGAGCTCAGCCATCGAGCGGCCCTCCGGTCTCGCCGCGCAGGCCCGGTACGCTCCGCAGCCCGCCCAGCGGTACGAGTTCCACGGCGACCGGGATGCCCGGCTCGAAGCGCACGGCGGTGCCGGCGGCGATGTTGAGCCGCAGGCCGCGGGCGGCCCGGCGGTCGAAGTCGAGGCCGGGGTTGGCCTCGGCGAAGTGGTAGTGGGAGCCGACCTGGACGGGCCGGTCGGCGGCGTTGAGCACGGTGAGGCGGGTGACGGGACGGCCCTCGTTGAGGCGCACCGGGCCGTCCCCGTGGACGATTTCGCCGGGGATCATGCGGGTACTCCCCTTCAGACGATCGGGTCGTGGACGGTGACGAGCTTGGTGCCGTCCGGGAAGGTCGCCTCGACCTGGACGTCGTGGAGCATCTCGGGGATCCCCTCCATCACCTCGGCGCGGCCGAGCACGGTGCGGCCGGAGGCCATGAGCTCGGCCACGGTCCGCCCGTCGCGGGCCCCTTCGAGGATGTGCGAGGTGATCAGGGCGACCGCTTCGGGGTGGTTGAGGAGGACCCCGCGCGCCCTGCGCTTCTCGGCCACGTCGGCGGCCACGTGGATGAGCAGTCGTTCCTGCTCGTGCGGTGTCAGTTGCACTCGTAACTCACCAAGCTTCCAGGACAAGATCGAAGTCGCGCCGGGCCGACCCTAGCGACCTTCAACGCTTTGTTGACCTGCGCATATCCGAGCCAAGCATGTCTTGCCCAACGCAGAGAGAGGCTTTCCGTCCCGAGCACCGCCGTTTTACCCGCGGATGGGTGATCATTGACGGAACACCGTGGCCCGCCACGCTAGGCGTCGTGTTTTTCCGCCGCGTTAACCCACGTTTCGGGCAGGCACCCGGTTCAACTCCCGGGCCGCCCAAAACCGGTTCCGTATACGGCCCGGACCGACGGCCTCCCGGCCACCGCCGCAGGACCCGCCCCAGAGGAGATGCATGTTCGTCAACCCGGTCCGCCACATCACCTTCGACTCGCTCGAGCCCTACAAGACCGCCGAGTTCTGGTCCGCCGTGACCGGCTTCCCCATCCACCCGGACGACGAGGAGGGCGACGACGAGATCCTGCTGGACCCGGCGCAGCCCGGGGTCCCGGGTCTGCTGTTCATCCGCGTACCGGACGCCAAATCCGTCAAGAACCGGGTCCACCTGGACATCCAGCCGCCCACCGGCACCCGGGACGAGACCGTCGAGCGGCTCATCGGGCTCGGGGCGGAGCTGGTCGACGACCGGCGCCGGGAGGACGGCTCCGGCTGGGCCGTGCTCGCCGATCCGGAGGGCAACGAGCTGTGCATCGAGCGCAGCGCCGCGGAGCGCGGGCAGGGCTGAGCGCGGCTCAACAGCCGGTGACGCTCTTCGCGGGAGCCCCGACGGGCCAGGGCAGGGCGATCCAGACGGTCTTGCCGCCGTCCTCGGTGGGGCTGACGGAGAGCCGGCCGCCCGCTTCGGCGGTGAGCCAGCGGATGATCACCATTCCCCGGCCGTTGTCCTGCTGGACGGCGGCCGGGAGGCGCTTGGGCCAGCGCGGGTGACTGTCGGTCACCCCGACGCGGAGCCACTCCCCGCGTTCGAGGCGGACGTCCACGGTGAAGGTGGGCGACTGCCCGAAGGTGTGCTGCACGGCGTTGGTGGCGAGCTCCGAGACGATCAGCCGGACACTGTCGGCGGTGTCGGCCTCGTCGGGCAGTCCCCATTCGCCGAGCACGTCCGCGACGTAGCGGCGGGCGGTGGCGACCGAGGCGGGATCGCTCGGCAGAGTGACGGATGCTTCCTGGTGATCTGCCATGGCGACGGTCCCTTTCCCACCGGGGCGAAACCCCGGATCTGTGCTGGACGCCAGAGTGCCACCCATCGTCCCGCCGGTGCTGCCGTTCCCCCAAGATATGCATATATCTGTCGCTCAATGCAGTGAACTCTGCTACGGAAGAGCGTATTTGGACGGCAGACTGGTGCGAGCTGTGCCGGTGGAAGGAGGCGGGTATGCAGCACGGTCCCGCGGTGCGTCGGCGCAAGCTCGGCGAGGAACTGCGCGCGCTGCGCGACCGGACCGGACTCACCAGTGGTGAGGCGGCCCGGATCGCAGGGTGGCACCAGTCGAAAATCAGCCGCATCGAAACAGGGCGCAGTGGCGTGAAACCGGAGGACATCCGCCTCCTCCTCGATGTCTACGCCGAGGTTGTCAGCCCCGAACAGCGGGCGCTGCTGGAGGCCCTGTCGGCCTCGGCGGCGGGCCCCGGGCCGGGCGGGGACACCGGGCGCGGCCGCCAGTGGTGGCACGACTACCGGGGGCTGCTGCCGCAGGAGTACCGGGATTTCATCAGCCTGGAGGCGGGCGCCCGCTCGGCCCGTACGGTCGAACTCTCCGTGGTGCCCGGCCTGCTGCAGACCCCGGAGTACGCCCGGGCGGTGACCCGGGCCGCGCTCGGCGGGCTGCCGGAGCCCAAGGTCGACGCGCTGGTCGACGTACGGCTGGCCCGGCAGTCGGTGCTGCGGGCCGATCCCCCGCTGGAGCTGAGCGCCGTACTGGACGAGGCGGTGCTGCGGCGGCAGATCGGCGGCCCCGGGGTGATGGCAGCGCAATTGCGACATCTGATGCAGGTGGCCCGGCTGCCCCAAGTGCGGTTGCAGGTACTTCCGTTCAGTGTGGGGGGTCATCTCGGCCTGACCGGACCGTTCGTTATTTTCTCATTTCCGAACATCGCCGATCTGGATGTGGTGGTACTCGACCATTTGACGAGTAGCCTCTATCTGGAGCGGAAGGAAGACCTCGAGGCGTACAGCGCCGCATTCCGCACCATCCAGGCGCACGCCCTCCCGCCCCAGGACTCGTCGGATCTCATCAGCTCACTCGCTGACGACGCGTAAGGAGGCACCCCCGTGTCCGCAACCCCCCTCTCCACCAGCGGACTTCTGATCAGCGCGCGGTGGCGGCGGAGCAGCCGCAGCACCGGAATGAACAACTGCGTGGAAACGGCCGTCCTCAGTGGCAGCGGCCTGCTGGCCGTCCGCGACTCCAAGCGGACGGACGGCCCGGCCGTGCTCTTCACCGGGCCGGCCTGGGACGGCTTCCTCGCATCTGTACGGGCGGACGTGCTCGCGTGACGCCCTAGCGGTCCGTGGCTCCGGCCGGGGCGGTCCCCAGGATCGTCTCGACGGCCCGGTCGATCTCGTCCCCCGTGAGATCGGCCCGTGCGGTCAGCCGCAGCCGGGAGATGCCGTCCGGCACCGACGGCGGACGGAAGCATCCCACGGACAGACCTGCCTCGCGGCAGTCGGCGGCCCAGCGCAGTGCCGCCGAAGCCGACGGGGCCCGTACCGACACCACGGCCGCGTCCGGCCGGGCCGCGGTCAGGCCGGACGCGGTGAGCCGCCCGTACAGCCGGTCGGCCACCTCGCGGGCCCGGCCGGCGCGCTCCGGTTCCCGCTGGAGCAGGCGCAGGCTCGCCAGCGCCGCACCCGCGGCGGCCGGTGCCAGCCCGGTGTCGAAGATGAAGGTCCGCGCCGTGTTGACGAGGTGCCGGATCACCTTGGCCGGGCCCAGCACCGCTCCGCCCTGGCTGCCCAGGGACTTCGAGAGCGTGAGGGTGGCGACCACCCCCGGCTCGCCCGCGAGTCCGGCCGCGTGCAGGGCTCCGCGGCCGCCCTCCCCCAGTACGCCCAGCCCGTGGGCATCGTCCACGACCAGGGCCGCGCCCTCCTCCCGGCAGGCGGCCGCGTACGCGGCGAGCGGAGCGGCGTCTCCGTCCACGGAGAACACCGAGTCGCTGACCAGCAGCGCCCTGCCCTCGTGCGTGGCGAGCGTCTTGCGCGCGGCCTCCGGGTCGGAGTGCGGGATCACCTCGGTATCGGCACGCGAGAGCCGGCAGCCGTCGACGATCGAGGCGTGGTTGCCGGCGTCGGACACGACCAGGGTGCCCCGGCCGCTGAGCGCGGTGACGGCCGCCAGATTGGCGGCGTACCCGGAGGACAGGACGAGCGCGGCCTCGAACCCGCAGAAGGCCGCGAGCTCCCGCTCGAGCTCCGCATGGAGCTCGGTCGTACCGGTCACCAGGCGTGATCCAGTGGCCCCGGCGCCCCACCGTTCGGCCGCCTCGTGCGCGCCGCGCACGGTCTCGGGGTGCCGGGACAGGCCGAGGTAGTCGTTGCTCGCGAGGTCCAGCAGCGGTGAGGAGGCCGGGCGGGGGCGCAGCGTCCGGACGAGCCCGGCCTTCTCACGGGCCCGCTCCGCGTCGTCGATCCAGGCGAACACGTCATCGGGCTCGGGGCTGTGCTGGGGCATCGGCGGATCCTCGTGTTTTGTCGGCTGTCCACAGGCGTGCATGACCCTAACGGCCGTCACCCGAGTGCCAGGTGTGGCGATACACACACTCCGTTCCGGCCATGTTGTGCGATCTCTCCTTGGCCGGGAGTGCTCGTGTGGTCCAGGATCGGCGTCATGGACCTGCTGAACACCCTGGTGGACAAGGGGCTGCGGCGCGAGCTGCCGACCCGCGAAGAGGCGCTCGCCGTACTGGCGACCTCTGACGACGAACTGCTCGACGTGGTGGCCGCGGCCGGCAAGGTGCGCCGCCAGTGGTTCGGGCGTCGGGTCAAGCTGAACTACCTGGTCAACCTGAAGTCCGGGCTCTGCCCGGAGGACTGCTCCTACTGTTCCCAGCGGCTGGGATCGAAGGCGGAGATCCTCAAGTACACGTGGCTGAAGCCGGAGGAGGCCTCCCAGGCCGCCGCGGCCGGTGTGGCGGGCGGCGCCAAGCGCGTGTGCCTGGTCGCGAGCGGGCGCGGGCCGACGGACCGCGACGTGGAGCGGGTCGGCAAGACGATCGAGGCGATCAAGGAGCAGAACGAGGGCGTCGAGGTGTGCGCATGCCTCGGCCTGCTCTCGGACGGCCAGGCCGAGCGCCTGAAGGACGCGGGCGCCGACGCCTACAACCACAACCTCAACACGTCCGAGGCCACGTACGGCCAGATCACCAAGACCCATACCTACGCGGACCGGGTCGACACGGTACAGAAGGCGCACGCGGCCGGCCTGTCCGCCTGCTCCGGCCTCATCGCGGGCATGGGCGAGAGCGACGAGGACCTGGTCGACGTCGTCTTCTCGCTGCGCGAGCTGGACCCGGACTCGGTGCCCGTCAACTTCCTGATCCCGTTCGAGGGCACCCCGCTGGCCAAGGAGTGGAACCTCACCCCGCAGCGCTGCCTCCGGATCCTGGCGATGGTGCGGTTCGTCTGCCCCGACATCGAGGTCCGGCTCGCGGGCGGGCGCGAGGTGCACCTGCGCACCATGCAGCCGCTGGCGCTCCAGCTGGTGAACTCGATCTTCCTCGGCGACTACCTCACCAGTGAGGGCCAGGCCGGCCAGGCCGACCTCGACATGATCGCGGACGCCGGCTTCGAGGTGGAGGGCGCCGGTACGACGACCCTCCCGGCGCACCGCGCGGACGCGGTGGCCACGGCCGCCGCGGCCCACGGTCCGTGCGGCTCGTCGGCGGCCGAGGCGGGCTGCGGCTCGGCGTGCGGCGGCTGCTCGGGCCACGAGCACGAGGCCGTCCCGGCCCGGGCGGCGGCCCAGGCATCGGCGCAGACGTCGGTGCAGGCGCCGGCTCAGGCTTCGGCGGGCGAGGTCCGCTCGGACCTGGTGGCAGTCCGCCGCCGGGGCGCGGGAACGGACCTCGCGCCCAATGCCTGACCAGCACCACGCGATGCCGGCCGGGGAACTGCTCGCGCTGGACCGGCAGCACGTCTGGCACCCGTACGGCCCCATGCCCGGGCGGCAGGAGCCGCTGGTCGTCTCCTCCGCCTCGGGCGTCCGGCTGCGGCTGGCCGAGCCCTCCCAGGGACAGGACGAGCTGGTCGACGGCATGTCCTCCTGGTGGTCGGCGATCCACGGCTACAACCACCCGGTGCTGAACGAGGCCGTGACCGACCAGCTCGGCCGGATGTCGCACGTGATGTTCGGCGGGCTCACCCACGAGCCCGCCGTCCGGCTGGCCTCCCGGCTGGTCGAGATCACCCCGCCCGGCCTGGAGCACGTCTTCCTCGCCGACTCGGGCTCGGTCTCGGTCGAGGTCGCGGTGAAGATGTGCCTCCAGTACTGGCGTTCCATCGGCCGGACCGGCAAGACCAGGCTGCTGACCTGGCGCGGCGGCTACCACGGGGACACGTGGACGCCGATGGCGGTCTGCGACCCCGAGGGCGGCATGCACGAGCTCTGGTCGGGGATCCTCCCGCGCCAGTTGTTCGCCGACGTGCCGCCGAGCGGCTTCGACGCGCCCGTGGACCCCGCGTACGTCGACCACCTGCGCTCCCTGCTCTCCGCGCATGCGGACGAGCTGGCCGCGGTGATCGTGGAACCGGTGGTCCAGGGCGCGGGCGGCATGCGCTTCCACAACCCGGGCTACCTGCGGGTGCTGCGCGAACTGTGCGACGAGTACGACGTCCTGCTCATCCTGGACGAGATCGCGACGGGCTTCGGCCGCACCGGCGCCCTGTTCGCGGCGGACCACGCGGGGATGACCCCGGACGTGATGTGCCTCGGCAAGTCCCTGACCGGCGGCTACCTCACGCTGGCGGCCACCTTGTGCACGGAGCGGGTGGCGGACGGGATCTCCCGGGGCGCCGTCCCGGTCCTCGCGCACGGGCCGACGTTCATGGGCAACCCGCTCGCCACGGCGGTGGCGCTGGCCTCGATCGACCTGCTGCTCGGCCAGGACTGGCAGCGTGAGGTCAAGCGCATCGAGGCGGGTCTCGTCGAGGGCCTTGCCCCGGCGCGGGACCTGCCCGGTGTCCGGGACGTACGCGTCCTGGGCGCGATCGGCGTGGTCCAGCTGACCCACGAGGTCGACGTGGCCGCGGCGACGCGGGCGGCGGTCCGCGAAGGCGTGTGGGTGCGCCCGTTCAGGGACCTGATCTACGTGATGCCGCCGTTCGTCACGGGCGACGGCGACGTGGCCCGCATCTGCCGCGCGGTGTGCGCGGCGGCGGCGGAGGGCTGACATGACGGTACTCGTGGTCTCGGGCACGGGCACGGAGATCGGCAAGACGGTGGTCACGTCGGCGATCGCTGCGGCCGCGGTCGCGGCGGGCCGCTCGGTGGCGGTCCTCAAGCCCGCGCAGACCGGCGTGGACGCGACCGAGCCGGGCGACGCGGCGGAAGCGGTCCGCCTGGCCGGACCCACGGTCACGGCGGTGGAACTGGCCCGCTATCCGGAGCCGTTGGCCCCCGGCACGGCGGCCCGGCGCGCGGGCCTGCCCACGGTCTCGCCGAGCGCCGTCGCGGAGGCGGCGAGCCGGCTCGCCCGGTCCCACGACCTGGTCCTGGTGGAGGGCGCGGGCGGCCTCCTGGTCCGCTTCGACGAGGCGGGCCACACGCTGGCCGATGCGGCCCGCCTCCTCGGCGCCCCGGTGCTGGTGGTCGCCCCGGCGGCCCTCGGCACCCTCAACTCCACGACCCTGACGGCCGAGGCCCTCCGGGCCCGGGAGCTGGAGGCCATGGGCGTGGTGATCGGCAGCTGGCCGGCCGAGCCGGACCTGGCCTGCCGCTGCAACCTGGCGGATCTCCCGTCGTCCTCGGGGCTCCCGCTGCTGGGCGCCGTCCCGGAGGCCTCGGGGTCCCTGTCCCCGGAGTCCTTCCGTACGGCGGCCCCCACCTGGCTGTCCCCCGCCCTCGCGGGCACCTGGTCCCCGGAGTCGTTCCTGACGACCTGGCAGCCCTGATCCCGGACTTGGACCCCATCGGCCCGGCGGCGCCACCCGGCCCGCCGGGCTCGTGTCCGCGGTGCGTTCAGTGGCCGCCGCGGGGCTCTTTGCAGCCGCCCTCCATGTAGACCCCGTGGGCCTTCACGCTCATCGGCGGTGCCAAATGGCCCGTCACACACGGCCCGCTCTCCGGAATCGACAGGACGAAGGAGAGGTTGCCCGTGCTCGATGCGTACACGTCTCCGGTCTCCGGCTTGTAGCCCATCGCGGTCAGGAGCCCGCTGAGCTCCTGCGTCGACTTCGGTGCGCCCTTCCCGTCGGAGCCGTCCAGCGCCTTCTTGATGCGCGCGGCGTGCGCGTCGCCGCGGCACTTGGTCGCGGGCGTGAGCGTGGCCTCGTTCTTGTACGCGTGGTTCTCCGCGTACTTGCGCGCCGCGGGGTCCGTGGGCAGTTCACCCGGCGTGGCCGACCCTGCCGGGGCCGCACTCGCCTCGCCCTCGCACAGCTCGGCCACCTCGGGGAAGAGCTTGTCGTGGCGGGCCACCGCGGCGGCCGCCTGGGCGGCGTAGTCCGGGGTCTGGCCGGTTGACGGCACCGGGGACGGGTCCGCGGCCGCGCCGCTCCCGGCCACCGTGGTGCCGCAGGCGGTCAGTGCGAGCAGTCCTGCGGCGAGCAGCACGGCGCCGACGGGGGTGGTACGGGATGTCACTGGGTCTCCACTTTCCCTGGGCTGCCCCAACGGGCGGGGCGGATCCCCCGATTGTCCCCACCGCAGGTCCCGGGCTCCTGAGTAGGCGTACTCAATCCGCATGCGGATTGTCGTCCCCGACGCGCACCACGGCGGGGCCGCGGCAGGCGGTCCCGCGCCCGCCGGCGCCGGTTTTGCGGGCCGCCCGGACGGGGAACACAGCCCGGCAGGGCAACCGCACCCGCCGACACCCGCCCCGGAGGCCCGCCATGGCCACACCGCACCGAGACCCGGACTCCGTCGACCACCCGCTCTTCGCCCGGTTCTACGCCCGGTTCAGCACCACCGCCGACTCCCGTGGAGGTGTCGCCGCCCTCCGCGGCGAGCTCCTGCACGGGGTGTCCGGCCGGGTCATCGAGATCGGCGCCGGCAACGGCCTCAACTTCGCCCACTACCCACGCGCCGTCTCCGAGGTCGTCGCCATCGAACCGGAACGGAGACTGCGCCGGCTCGCGGCCGACGCCGCCCTGCGCGCCGAGGTGCCCGTCGACGTCGTGCCGGGTGTCGCCGAGGCCCTCCCGGTCAAGAGCGAGGCCTTCGACGCCGCCGTCGCCTCCCTCGTGCTGTGCACCGTACGGGACCTGCCCCGCTCGCTCGCGGAGCTCCACCGGGTGCTGCGCCCCGACGCCGAGCTCCGCTTCTTCGAGCACGGCCGGGCGCCCGGCCGCGGCATGGCCGCCGTCCAGCGCACGCTGGACCGGACCGTGTGGCCCCACCTCTTCGGCGGGTGCCACACCTCCCGGGATCCGGCCGCTGCGATCGAGGCCGCCGGCTTCCGGGTCGTCTCGTACCGCAGTTTCCGGCTGCCCGAGCGCGGACCGGCGTTCCCCACCTCGTACTGCGTGATCGGTTCGGCCCGCCGCGGTCGCGGGTAGGGGGTGTCCGGCGCCCGGCGGGCCCGGCCCGGGCGGCCGGGCCTCAGCCGCCCAGCGGCTTGACCCAGCGTGTCCAGGCGTCCTGGCGGTGGTACCCGGCCGCGTCCCACGCCCCGTGCGCCCGCTCGTTGCGGTCCAGCACCATCGCGTCCGCGCGCCGTCCGCCGAGCGCCTCGAAGCGCTCCTCCGCGGCGGCGAGCAGCGCCGATCCGATGCCCTGGCGGCGGTGTGCCGGATGGACCGCGAGCCGGTAGAGGTGGCAGCGCCAGCCGTCGAAGCCGGCGATCACGGTGCCGACCAGTTCGCCTTCGCGCCGGGCGAGCAGCAGGGCGTGCGGATCGCGGGCGTGGAGCTGCTCGACCCCGGCGAGGTCGTCACTGATACTCGTTCCCTCGGCAGCGGTCTTCCAGAAGTCGAGCACGGCGGTCAGATCGGTGACCGACGCAGGACCGATGTGAAGATCGCTCATGTCCGGATCCCATCATCCGGGTGCGCTCCGCCAAATGAATGATCCGATCTCTTTGCCCGTCCTTTACCCTTGTGGACGGCAAGCCGACCGACCTGATCGAAAGGTGTGAGCGTCCGCCCATGGGCGAGCCCCCCAGTACCCGACACCGCGCGATAGACCTCCTCCTGGCTGATCATGGAACGGAGGTGACCGACCGATGACCGAAGTGCTCCTGCTCCTCGTGGCGCTGCTGCTCTGCCTTGCCTGCGGAGTCTTCGTCGCGGCCGAGTTCTCGCTGACCACCGTCGAGCGCAGCGAGCTCGACCAAGCCGTCGAGCGCGGCGAGCGCGGGGCCGAGAGCGCCCTGGCGGCCGTGCGCAGCCTGACGTTCCAGCTTTCCGGCGCCCAGCTCGGCATCACCGTGACCGGCCTGGTCATCGGCATGATCTCCAAGCCGTCGATCGCCGCTCTGCTCCAGGGCCCCTTCGAGGCCATGGGACTGTCGGCCGGCGCCGCCTCCTCCACCGCCCTGATCCTCGGCACGGTGCTGTCGACCGTCGTCCTGATGGTCGTCGGCGAGCTGGTGCCCAAGAACTGGGCGATCTCCTCCCCGCTGGCCATCGCCAAGCGGGTGGCCACCATGCAGCGGATCTTCAGCCGCTCCTTCCGGCCGTTCATCAGCCATCTGAACAGCACGGCGAACCACATGGTCCGCCGGTTCGGCATGGAACCGGCCGAGGAACTGGCCTCCGCGCGCACCCCGCAGGAGCTGGTGGCGCTGGCCAGGCACTCCGCCAAGGCGGGCGCGCTGGAGAAGGACACCGCCGAGCTGTTCGTGCGGACCCTGAACCTGGCCGACCTGACCGCGGAGAACGTCATGACCCCGCGCGTCCAGGTCACCGCCCTCGACGTGCAGACCACCGCCGAGGACGTGGCGAACGCGACGCTGGCGACCGGCCTGTCCCGCTTCCCGGTCTACCGGGGCAGCCTCGACACCGTCGTCGGCACGGTCCACATCAAGGACGTGCTCGCGCTGCACGCCGAGGAACGGCACCGCCGGCCCGTCTCCCAGCTGCTGCGCCAACCGCTGCTGGTGCCGGAGTCGCTCACCGTGGACCGGTTGCTGGACCTGCTGTCCGGCCGCCAGACGATGGCCGTGGTGATCGACGAGTACGGCGGCACGGCCGGCGTGGTCACCCTCGAGGACATCGTCGAGGAGGTCGTCGGCGAGGTGCGCGACGAGCACGACCCGCACGAGACCGCGGACCTGGCCCCGGCCGGTACGGACGCCGCCGGGCGCCGCCTCTACTCCGCCGACGGCGCCGCGCGCACCGACCAGCTGGAGCGGATCGGACTGCGCGTGCCGGACGGCCCGTACGAGACGCTGGCCGGGCTGATAGCGACCGAGCTGGGCCGTATCCCGGCCGTCGGCGACAGCATGGAGCTGGGCGGCTGGCGGATCGACGTGGTGGACGCCAGCGGCCGGCGGGCGGCGCGGGTGCTGCTGCACGCGCCCGTCGAGCCGTCTCAGGACAAGGGTGGGGAGGGAGCGCGATGACGGTGCTCCAACTGCTGATCGGCCTGGCGACCCTGGTCGTCAACGCCTTCTTCGTCGGCGCCGAGTTCGCGCTGATCTCGGTGCGGCGCAGCCAGATCGAGCCGTACGCCGAGCAGGGCGACCGGCGGGCCCGCGCAGTGCTGTGGGGCCTGGAGCACGTGTCGGCGCTGATGGCGGCGGCGCAGCTCGGCATCACGCTGTGCACCCTGGTCCTGGGTGTGGTGGCCGAGCCGGCCATCGCACACCTGCTGACCCCGCTGTTCGAACTGTTCGGGGTGCCGTCCGGGCTGACGCACGCGATCTCGTTCGTGGTGGCGCTGGCGCTGGCGACGTACCTGCACATGCTCTTCGGCGAGATGCTGCCGAAGAACGTGGCCCTGTCCGAGCCGGTGCGCACCGCGCTGCTGCTCGGCCCGCCGCTGGTGACCCTGGCCCGGGCACTGAAGCCGGTGATCTTCGCGATCAACGCCTTCGCCAACCTCCTGCTGCGGCTGCTGCGGGTGGACGTGAAGGACGAGGTCTCGGCGACCTTCTCGGACGACGAGCTGGCGCGGATCGTGCGGGACTCCAGCGAGGCGGGGCTGATCGACGACCGGGCGAGCGAGCGGCTGCACGACGCCCTCGAGCTGGGCCGGCGGCCGGTCACCGATGTGGTGCTGCCGCTGGACGCGGTCGTGGTGGCCCGGGAGGGCATCACGCCCGCCGGACTCGAGCGGCTGTCGGCCGAGTCCGGGTACTCCCGCTTCCCGGTGATCGGCGCCCAGGCCAAGATCCTCGGATACCTGCACGTCAAGGACGCCCTGGACGCGGACGGACCGGAGCGGGACCAGCCGTTCGCGGTGTCCGTGCTGCGCCCGATCGCCCAGGTGCGGGCCGAGACCCCGTTGGACGACGTGCTGACCGCGATGCGGCGCAGCCGGACGCACCTGGCGGCGGTCATGGGCTCGGGCGGGGCGATGACGGGCCTGGTCACGATGGAGGACGTGCTGCGCGAGCTGTTCGGCAGGCCGGCCTCCGCCTGACGCGGCTGCCACCGCGGTGGTGCCCCGGCTCTCCGGGTCCGGGGTACCACGCGGTAACATCGCTGCGCCATGGAGATGAATGCGCCTTACACCAGTTTCGTCGCGGTCGGTGACTCCTTCACCGAGGGCATGTCAGACCTGCTGCCCAACGGCTCGTACCGGGGCTGGGCCGATCTGCTGGCCGCCCGCCTCGCGGCGCGCGAGCCCGGCTTCCGGTACGCGAACCTCGCGGTCCGCGGGAAGCTGATCGGGCAGATCGCCGAGGACCAGGCCCCGGTCGCGGCGGCGATGCGCGCCGATGTGGTGACCCTGGTGGGAGGCCTGAACGACGCCCTGCGGCCGAAGGTCGACATGGGCCGGGTGCGCGGGCACCTGGAGGAGGCCGTGGGGCTGCTGGCGCCCACGTGCAAAACGCTGGTGCTCATGCGCTCCCCGGGGCGCAACGGGCCGGTGATGGACCGCTTCCGGCCGCGCATGGAGGAGCTCTTCGCCGTCATCGAAGAGCTGGCCGCCCGACACGGGGCCCTGGTCGTGGACCTGTACGGGGCCGGCGTGCTGGCCGACCCCCGCATGTGGGACGTGGACCGGCTGCACCTGACGGCCGAGGGCCACCGCCGGGTGGCGGAAGCGGTATGGCAGACGCTGGGACTGCCTCCCGAGCAGGACTGGCGCGCCGAGCTCCCGCCCGCGGTGCCCCCGGGCTGGGCCCTGCGCCGCTCCCAGGACCTGAGCTTCGCGCGGCAGCACCTGCTGCCCTGGGTCGGCCGCCGGCTGACGGGCCGCTCCTCGGGGGACGGCCGCCCGGCCAAGCGCCCGGAGCTGCTGCCGTACGAGGCGGCCGCGGGCGAGCGGCTCTCGTAGCAAGGCACAATCCGGGGCGGGGTCGCGACCTGCGTAAACGCACAGCTGCGGCCCAAGTAGAATCCCTACACGTGACAGCCAAGCCCCGCATCCCCAATGTCCTGGCCGGCCGCTACGCCTCCGCGGAGCTCGCCGTCCTGTGGTCCCCCGAGTACAAGGTGACGCTGGAGCGGCGGCTGTGGCTCGCCGTGCTCCGCGCCCAGAAGGACCTCGGCATCGACGTCCCGGACGCCGCCCTCGCCGACTACGAGCGTGTCCTGGAGACGGTCGACCTCGCCTCCATCGCCGAGCGCGAGAAGGTCACCCGGCACGACGTGAAGGCCCGCATCGAGGAGTTCAACGCCCTCGCCGGCCACGAGCACGTCCACAAGGGCATGACCTCCCGCGACCTCACCGAGAACGTCGAGCAGCTGCAGATCCGGCTCTCGCTGGAGCTGGCCCGCGACCGCACGGTCGCCGTCCTCGCCCGTCTCGGCAAACTGGCCGGCGAGCACGCCGAGCTGGTCATGGCCGGCCGCTCCCACAACGTCGCCGCACAGGCGACGACCCTGGGCAAGCGCTTCGCCACCGCGGCCGACGAGCTGCTGGTCGCCTACGACCGCCTGGAGAACCTGCTGGGCCGCTACCCGCTGCGCGGGATCAAGGGCCCGGTCGGCACCGCCCAGGACATGCTCGACCTGCTCGGCGGCGACGCCGCCAAGCTCGCCGACCTGGAGCAGCGGATCGCCGCCCACCTCGGCTTCGCCCAGGCCTTCACCTCGGTCGGCCAGGTCTACCCGCGCTCGCTCGACTACGACGTGGTCACGGCCCTGGTCCAGCTGGCCGCCGCCCCCTCGTCGATCGCGAAGACGATCCGCCTGATGGCCGGCCACGAGCTGGTCACCGAGGGCTTCAAGCCGGGCCAGGTCGGCTCCTCCGCGATGCCGCACAAGATGAACACCCGCTCCTGCGAGCGCGTCAACGGCCTGATGGTCATCCTGCGCGGCTACGCCTCGATGACCGGCGAGCTGGCCGGCGACCAGTGGAACGAGGGCGACGTGTCCTGCTCCGTGGTCCGCCGGGTGGCGCTGCCCGACGCGTTCTTCGCGTTCGACGGCCTGCTGGAGACCTTCCTGACGGTCCTCGACGAGTTCGGCGCCTTCCCGGCGGTCGTGGCCCGCGAGCTGGACCGCTACCTGCCGTTCCTCGCGACCACCAAGGTCCTCATGGGCGCGGTGCGGGCGGGTGTCGGCCGCGAGGCCGCCCACGAGGTCATCAAGGAGCACGCGGTGGCCTCCGCGCTCGCCATGCGCGAGCAGGGTGCCGAGCGCAACGAGCTGCTGGACAAGCTGGCCGCCGACGAGCGGATGCCGCTGGACCGGGCCCAGCTCGACGCCCTGATGGCCGACAAGCTGTCCTTCACGGGCGCCGCCGGTGACCAGGTCGCCGCGGTGGTCTCCCGTATCGAGGCGATCGCCAAGCAGCACCCGGAGGCCGCCGGGTACGCGCCGGGGTCGATCCTCTGACTCCCGAGGAGCTGAGCGCCGCCCGTGACCGCGTCATCCCGGACGTGGTCGCGGGCGGTCTGCGCGTGCTGTTCTGCGGGATCAACCCGGGTCTCCTCTCCGCCGCGACGGGCCATCACTTCGCCCGCCCCGGCAACCGCTTCTGGCCCGTCCTGCACCTGTCGGGCTTCACCCCGCGCCGCTTCGCCCCGGCGGAGCAGGAGGAGCTGCTGACCTACCGGCTCGGCATCACCAACGTCGTCGCCCGTGCCACGGCCCGGGCCGACGAGCTGAGCGCCGAGGAGTTCCGCGAGGGCGGCCGCATCCTGACCGCCAAGGTGGAACAACTGCGCCCGCAATGGCTGGCGGTCGTCGGGGTCACCGCCTACCGCACGGCTTTCGGCGAGCGGAAGGCCCAGATCGGCCCCCAGGACCGGACCATCGGCTCCACCCGCATCTGGGCGCTCCCCAACCCCAGCGGCCTCAACGCCCACTGGACGGCGGAGTCCATGGCCCAGGAGTACGCCCGCCTTCGCGTGGCCGCCGAGGCAATCCCGTAGGGACTGTCGTCGAAGGGGCGTCGGCCTCCCGAAGGGCGGGGCCGACAGGGCCTGGTGCGTGCGGTCGCAAGGCGGAGGAGGGAAGCGGCACGGTGGGGGCACCTCCCAGCGGTAGCCGGGGGATGCCGGTGACCGACGACACGCGGCGACCGTGCGTGCCGGGCCCCGCCGGCCTGGGGGCACCTCCCAGCGGTAGCTGGGGGAGGTACTTTGGCGACACGATCTATGGCGGGTCGATCACGGTCACCGCGGCCATCAGCTGCGGTGAGTGGTCGGCCCCCCACCGGGCCTCGTAGACGGCGACCCAGCGGTCCCCGGCCCGCCACAGGTGCAGGTGGTCGCTCGTGTCCCCGATCTCCTGCCACGGCTGCGCCACCTCCCCGGACTCCGCCCGCAGCTTCAGGCTGTCGAGCGTGAACCGGTCGGGCTTCCCCCACCGCTCCTCCAGCCGCTGGCTCAGGGCCTCGTACTCGGCGGATACCTGGTCCTCGTGTGCCAGGCGGTCGGCCGCGTCCTCGTCCCCGTACCACCGGCTCCCGCCCAGCTCGGCGAGGTGGTAGCCGGGCCCGCTGGTGCCCACTTCGGACCTGCCCCGGACTTCGGGGAAGTCACGCGTCCGGAGCCGGTCGATCGTGTCGAGATGCTCTGCCGTGGTCATGCCGTCAGTATCCCGGGACCCACTGACAACTGGCTCGGCGTCACGCATCCCGCCGGCGCACCGCCGTCCAGCCGCCGGCCACCGCGGTCAGCGCCCACAGCGCCAGCACCCCGAGGCCGCTCCAGGGGCCGAGGCGACCGGCGGAGTCCAGGTGCATGACGAGCTGCCCCGCCTGGTCCGGCAGGAACTCGGCCGCACCGCCGGCAGCCTGGCCGATGATGAACGGAGCCATGACGACGAAGGGTATGAGCACACTCAGCACGACCGCCGCACTGCGCAGCACCGCAGTCAGCCCGGCCGCGAGCAGGGTCATGAGCATGAGGTACACACCGCTGCCGAACACGGCGCGCAGGACGCCCGGATCGCCCAGCGAAAGCGCGTACCGGCCCATCGGCGCCTGACCCAGGACGAAGGTGAGGAGGCCCGTGACCTGGCCGACGATGAAGGCGAGTGCGCCCACGACTGCGATCTTCGACAGGTAGAAGCGGGTACGGTTCGCCACCGCGGTCAGCGAGATGCGCAAGGCGCCGTTGTGGAACTCGGCGGACAGCGCGCTCGCCCCGAACGCGAAGGCCGCTATCTGGCCGAAGTTGATGCCGTAGAAGGCCCCGAGGAGCGGATCGTCCCCCATGCTGCCGGCTTCGGCCTGGCCTGTCGCCGCGGCTGCCAGCAGCTGGATCCCCACCGTCGCGGCGAAGACGGCGATCAGCGACCCGAATGTGCCGCGCAGGGACCGTATCTTGATCCATTCCGAGCGCATGACGGGGACTGTGGGCAGAGCAGTGCTCATGGCGAGCCTCCTGAGTCAGGGGAAGTCAGTGGGTGGCGGCGAACTGGGCGTGGTCGGCAGTGAGGTCGAGGTAGGCCTCCTCCAGTGAGGCGCGTTCGTCGGAGAGTTCCAGCACGGGGATGCCCTCACGGGCTGCCATGCCGCCGACCTGCTCGGCCCGTATGCCGTTCACGGTCCAGCGCCCGTCGTCGGCTGTCGCCATTTCGAAGCCGTCCCGGGCCAGGGCCGCCCGTAGCCGGACCGGGTCGGAGGTGCGCAGGCGCACCTTCGGGGTGCTGCGCGCTTCGATGAACTCCTCCATGGAGGAGTCGGCGAGCAGCCTGCCCCGACCGAGCACGACCAGGTGGTCGGCGAGCGCCGCGGTCTCGGACATCAGATGACTCGAAACGAGCACCGTGCGGCCCTCGGCCGCGAGGCTCCGCATCAGCTCGCGGATCCAGATGATGCCTTCGGGGTCGAGGCCGTTGGCCGGCTCGTCCAGCAGCAGCACCTCGGGATCGCCCAGCAGCGCGGCGGCGATCCCGAGGCGTTGACGCATGCCGAGCGAGAAGGTCTTGATCCGCCGCCCGGCCGCCGGGGCGATGCCTGCCTGCTCCAGTACCTCGTCGACCCGGCGCACGGAGATGCGGTTGGCGGCGGCGAGGAGGCGCAGGTGGTCCCGGGCGGTGCGCCCGCCGTGGGCTGCCTGTGCGTCCAGGAGCGCGCCGACCCGGTGGAGCGGTTCGGGGAAATCGGTGAACCGCGCGCCGCCGATGGTGGCCGTCCCCGAGGTGACCCTGTCCAGGCCCAGCAGCAGCCGCATCGTGGTGGACTTCCCGGCTCCGTTGGGGCCGAGGAATCCGGTGACCCGGCCGGGCAGTACGTCGAAGGTGAGGTGGTCCACGGCCCGGTTGCGGCCGTATTCCTTGGTCAGTTCCCGGATCTCGATGCTGTTCATGGCTCAAGACTCGCCGCCCGGCCCACCCCCTTCCCTCCCCCGTGCGAGGGTGCCGTCTCCCCCACGTGGGGGAGACGCGCCCGGGCCACGCACTGCCACGATGGGGGCATGTTCCGACTGCTCCGTGCCCCGCTCCAACCGGTGACCTACTCACGCTGGTTGCATCTGTGCGTGCCCATGCTGCTGCTGGCCCTGTGGATGTTCATAAAGCCTGCGTGGCCGTGGATGCCGTTGGTCATCGTCATACCGTTCGGCCTGGTGCCGTGGGTGCGGCTGGCGGAGGGGCTGCAGGCGCAGTTCCTGCTCACGCCGTACGACCGCGGCAACCCCGACAGCGGCATCTGTGCCGCGCCGTCGGCGCGGTGGGGCGACCGGTGGCGGACGCTGCTGTGGCTCGAGACACGCCTCGTCATCGCGCTCGCCGCCATGGCCGCGACCGTGTGTCTCCCGGTGATGACGGTCGAACTGATCGCGGCGGCGCTCGGACACCCGCTCGACTCGGACCTCATGATCCCCTTCGCTCCTCCGCGTTGGGCCGCCGCACTCCTCGTTCCGGTGCCTCTGGTCCTTCTCATCGTCACCGTGGTGCTGCTGGGCGAGCTGGTCACCTCGGTCGCGCGCCGGTTGCTGGGGCCTTCGGCCGCCGAGCGGCTCACCGCCCTGGAGGCCCGCACCGAGCAGCTGTTGGAGCGGACCCGCATCGCGCGGGAGTTGCACGACTCGATCGGGCACGCCCTGACGGTGGCCGTGGTGCAGGCGGGGGCGGCCCGGGCCGCCGGCGACCCGGAGTTCACCGACCGGGCTCTGGGCGCGATCGAGGAGACGGGCCGGGCGGCGCTGGAGGATCTGGAACGGGTCCTGCTGATCCTGCGGGAGTCGCCGCAGCCCGTCTCGCAGCGGCCGACGCTGGCTGAGGCCGACCGGCTGCTGGAGTCGGCCCGCGCCTCGGGGGCGGAGGTGGACGCGCAACTGACCGGGCGGCTGGAGCAGTTGCCGGGCCCGGTCACCCGGGAGGGTTACCGCATCCTGCAGGAGGCGCTCACGAACGTGCTGCGGCACTGCGGTCCGGTGCCGGTGCGGGTCCGGGTGGAGCTGGCCGTCGGGAGGCTGGACATGGAGGTCACGAACCCGCTTCCTGAGGGGCCCACCGTCACGGCCGGCGGCGGGAGCGGGCTGCGGGGCATGCGGGAGCGGGCCGCACTCCTCGGCGGGGAGGCCGAGACCGGGCCGTTCGAGGGCGGTTGGAGAGTGCGCGCTCGGCTTCCGCTGGAGCGAATACGCTGACCGGATGCCGGTTACCGTTCTGCTCGTCGATGACGAACCCCTGGTGCGTGCGGGTCTGCGTGCCGTCCTGGATGCCCAGCCCGACATCGAAGTGGTGGGTGAGGCGGCCGACGGGGCCTCCGTCGTCCCGCTCGTCCGGCAGCTGAGGCCGGACGTGGTGGCGATGGACGTGCGGATGCCGCTGCTCGACGGGATCGAGGCGACCCGGGCGGTGCTGCGGACCGTGGACTCCCCGCCGAAGATCCTCGTGGTGACCACCTTCGAGAACGACGAGTACGTGTACCAGGCCCTGCGGGCCGGGGCGGACGGGTTCCTGCTGAAGCGGGCCCGTCCCTCCGAGATCGTGCACGCGGTACGGCTCGTGGCGGAGGGCGAGACGCTGCTGTTCCCCGCGGCCGTGCGGGCCCTCGCAGCGGAGTACGGGAACCGGCAGGCGCGGGCGGCGCTGGAGCGCGCTGCGCTGACCGAGCGGGAGGAGGCGGTACTGCGGCTGATGGCCCGAGGGCTGACGAACGTCGAGATCGCCCGCGAACTGATCGTCGGCACGGAGACGGTGAAATCCCATGTGAGCGCGATTCTGGGCAAGCTGGGGGCACGGGACCGGACCCAGGCCGTGATCGCCGCGTACGAGTCGGGATTCGTCGCCCCGGCGTGAGTCGCCCGGCCTTAAGGGAACAGCCGGTTCCGGCCGATGGGGGGCTGGTTCTCGCCCCGGCCCCGGGGGCGCAGTACCATCCGGCAGACAAGCTCGCTAGCTGGGAGGACACACGTTGGGGCAGCTGACCGGCGGGGATCCCTCTCTGCTCCGGCGGATCAATTCGGCCGTGGTGCTGCGTGCGCTGCGCGCGGCCCAATCGCCGACGCTCACCGACCTCACCCGGGTGACCGGGCTGTCCCGGCCGACCGTCGAAGGCGTGGTCGAAGGGCTGATCGGGACCGGGCTCGTCGTCGAGGCGGGCGCGGAGGAGGGTGCGCGGCGCCAGGGGCGGCCCGCCAGGCGCTACCGGTTCCGGGCCGAGGCGGGGCACCTCCTCGGCATCGAGATCGGGGCGCACCGGGTTGCGGTGCTGCTGTCCGGGCTGGACGGGCGGGTGATCGGCGCCGGCACCAAGGATGTCGCCGAGACGGCGTCCGCCGACGAGCGGCTCGAGCGGGTGCGGGCGGCTGTGGCCGATCTGCTGCGGCGGGCCGGCGTACCGCGGGACTCCCTCCGGGCGGTCGGCGTCGGCAGCCCCGGCATCGTGGAGGCGGACGGCACCGTACGCCTCGGCACGGCCCTGCCCGGCTGGACCGGGCTGCCGCTCGGCGAGCGGCTGCGGCGCTCGTTCCGCTGTCCGGTACAGGTGGAGAACGACGCCAATGCGGCCGCGGTCGCCGAGCACTGGAAGGGCGCCGCGCAGGACACCGACGACATGGTGTTCGTGATGGCGGGGCTCAGCCCGGGGGCGGGTTCCCTGATCGGGGGCCGACTGCACCGCGGGTTCGGCGGGGCGGCAGGAGAGATCGGCGCGCTGCACCTGCTGGGCCGCGACGTCACGCCCGAGAAGCTGCTGTCCACGACCGGTGAACCGCTGCATCCGCTGGACGAGCAGGCGGTGGCCGAGGTGTTCGCCATGGCCAAGCGGGGCGACGAGCAGGCCGTGGCCGCGGTGGAGCGCTTCATCCAGCGGCTGGTGCACGATGTGGCGGCGCTGGTGCTGGCCATGGATCCGGAGCTGGTCGTGGTCGGCGGGTGGGCGGCCGGCCTGAACGGGGTGCTGGATCCCCTGCGCCGGGAGCTGGAGCGCTACTGCCTGCGCCCGCCGCGCGTGGCGCAGTCCCTGCTCGGCGAGGCCGCGGTGGCCACCGGAGCCCTGCGCCTGGCGCTGGACCACGTGGAGGAAGAGCTCTTCGCGGTGGAGAAGACGGTCACGACCCGCCGCCGCTGACCGCGGCCCGGCAGGCTTCCGCGGCCGCCGCCAGGAGGGCACTGTGCCTCCGCAGGCCTGGCCGCCCGGGCCACCGGTCCGGCGCCGGGCGCGGTGCGGGCGGCTCCGGCGGCAGGCGCCTGGAGATGTCCCGGCCCACCGCCGCGGGCCGCACATGCGGTCGTCCGGGAACGCCGAACGGCCCTGTTCCGGTTGGTGCCGGGGCAGGGCCGTTCGGGGACGCGGGGGTCAGGAGGCGACGCGGGCTTCGTGGGTGATCTCCACGTCTCCCGTGTCGCCGAAGGTCAGGCGGCAGGTGTCCGCGCGGTACGTGGCGACCGAGACGGCGGCCGTTCCCGCGGCGGTGAAGTAGCGGGTGGTGACCACGAGCACCGGGGCGCCCGGCAGCCGGTCCAGTTCCTTGGCGTCGTCGGCACGCGCCGAGCCGAGTTCCACCGAGCGGTCCTGGCCGTCCAGGGCGAGCCGCTGGAGCTCGCGCAGCACGGCGCGGGCCCGGGCGGGTCCGGCCGGGGCGTCGATGGCGGAGAGGCCGGGCACGGAGGCGGCCGGCACGTACAGCAGCTCGGCGGCGACGGCCTGGCCGTGGGAGACCCGGGTCCGGCGCACGGTGTGCACGGGCTGGTCGCCGGCGGCGCCGAGGAGCTTCAGGACGGCGGCGGACGGCAGGATGGCCTCGGCCACGTCCACGATCTCCCAGCCGTCGGCGCTCTCGCCGGGCCAGTTGTGCCCCGTGCTGCCGACGGCCACGCCGACCCGCGGCGGGGCGACGGTGGTGCCGACGCCGCGGCGGCGCTGCAGGCGGCCTTCGAGTTCGAGCTGCTCCAGGGCCTGCCGCAGGGTCGCCCGGGCGACTCCGAAGCGGGCGGCGAGGTCACGCTCGTTCGGCAGGACCTCGCCTACGGAGAAGTCGCGGTCGAGCGCCTCGCTGAGGACGGTCTTGAGGTGCCAGTACTTCGGCTCCGGCACCGTTTCGAGCTGCGTGGTCCCCACCCTGACTCCTCCTGCCATCGCTGCAATCGCCGTGTTCCAGCGGCAGTTCCGCGCCTTTGTTTATTAAAGGTTCCTGCACTATCCCTGCGACGATAGGACGGCACACCCCCTTGGTCAAGACCAATCCTCACCCCTTTACCGGGCAGATCGGGCATACGTATCAAGCCGTTCATGCGATGTTCTCGCTCGCTCCGGCACTCACGCCGACACGCACGCCGACAGATACGCCGACACGCACCGGAGGCTTGTCGCATCGGGCTACCGGGCGGTAATCATGGCCTTAGTCATTACTGACAGCCTGTCTCACACGCGTCCACCCGACGAGGAGCAGCATGACCGCCACGGTCTCCTTCCCGATCGAATCGCCGCTGGGCCCCCGCACCACCACCGTCGCCTACGAGCGCAAGGGCGCCGGCGCGCCCCTTCTCCTGCTGCACGGCATCGGCCACCACCTCCAGGCCTGGCACCCGGTGATCGACATCCTGGCCGCCGAGCACGACGTGATCGCCGTCGACCTGCCCGGCTTCGGCGTCTCGGCGCCCCTGCCTGAGGGGGTTCCGTACGACCTGGGAACCTTCGTCCCCGCACTCGGCGCGCTCTGCTCGGCCCTCGGCGTCGAGCGCCCGCACGTCGTCGGCAACTCCCTCGGCGGCCTCCTCGCGCTCGAGATGGGCCGCAGCAACCTGGTCCGCTCGGTCACCGCGCTCTCGCCCGCCGGTTTCTGGACCGAGACCGAACGCAAGTACGCGTTCGCCACCCTCCGCGCGATGCGCGTCGGCGCGCTCACGCTGCCCCACTCCACCCTGGAGCGTCTCGCGCGCAGCGCCGCCGGCCGGGCCGCGCTGACCGGCACCATCTACGCCCACCCGGCCCGCCGTTCACCGGAGGCCGTGGTCGCCGAGACGCTCGCCCTGCGCGAGGCCACCGGCTTCGACGAGACCCTGGCCGCGGGCCGCTCCGTACGGTTCACCTCGGACGTGCCCGGCCTGCCGGTCACCATCGCCTGGGGCTCCCGCGACCGGCTGCTCCTGCCGCGCCAGGGCGTACGCGCCAAGCGCGCGGTGCCCGACGCCCGGCTGATCCGGCTCCGCGGATGCGGTCACGTCCCGATGAACGACGACCCGGCTCTGGTCTCCCGTGTGGTTCTGGACACTGTGCGGGCCACAACCAGCCAGGTGGGCTGAGCGGCTGACGGCTGTTCATCCACGGTTCGGTTGCGCGACGCGGGCGGGCCGGTGTGCAGCGGCACACTGGTCCGACCCGTCCCCGCCGGCCCCTGGAGACGCTCCGATGGCACCGATTCCGCACTCCCGACGGTCCCTGCTCGGCGGTTCACTCGCCGTGCCGGTTGGCCTCGCCCTGTCCGGCGCGCTGGCCGCGCCCGCGCTCGCCGCGCCCACCACCGCTGCGGCGTTCACCCGCTCCGGGCGCCCGAGCGCGCCGTGGGGCACCCAGTCCGGTGAGATCACCGCGCACTCGGCCAGCGTCTGGACGCGCTCCGACCGGCCGGCCCGGATGTACGTCGAGACCTCCCCGAGCGAGTCGTTCCGCTACGGCGTCCGGCGCCACGGCGGTCCGTTCCTGGGCCCCGCCACCGACTTCACCGGCACCACCACCCTGCGCGACCTCCCGCCCGGGCAGCAGATCCACTACCGGGTGGTCCTGGCCGACCCCGACGACCCGCGCCGCACCGGCGAGCCGGTCCGCGGCACCTTCCGGACCACCCCGGTCTCCCGCCGACACGACGTGCGCTTCCTGTGGTCGGGGGACCTCGCGGGCCAGGGCTGGGGCATCAACCCGGACCTCGGCGGCTACCGCGTCTTCGACGAGATGCGGCAGCGCGACCCCGACTTCTTCCTCTTCAGCGGGGACACGATCTACGCCGACGGGCCGATCCAGGCCGCCGTCCCGCTGCGCGACGGCAGCATCTGGCGCAACATCACCACCCAGGAGAAGGCGAAGGTCGCCGAGACCCTCGACGAGTTCCGCGGGAACTTCCGCTACAACCTGCTCGATCGCAACCTGCGCGACTTCAACGCCCAGGTGCCGGTCCTCGCCCAGTGGGACGACCACGAGGTGCGCAACAACTGGTACCCCGGCCAGGTGATCGACGACCCCCGCTACGCCGTGCGGGACGTCGACACGCTCGCCGGCCGCGCCCGCCAGGCCTTCGGCGAGTACTTCCCCGTCACCGACCTCCGCGGCGGCCGCGCCGAGGGCCGGATGTACCGGGTGATGCGGTACGGGCCGCTGCTCGACGTCTTCGTCCTCGACATGCGCACCTACCGCGACGCCAACTCCCCCGGCCGCCAGACCGTGGACCCGATCGGCATCCTCGGCCAAGAGCAGCTGGCCTGGATCAAGCGCGAGCTGTCGCGCTCCCGCGCCACCTGGAAGGTCATCGCCGCCGACATGCCGCTGGGCATCGTCGTACCCGACGGGACCATGAACTTCGAGGCCGTCGCCCAGGGCGACCCGGGCGCCCCGCTCGGCCGCGAGCTGCAGATCGCCGAACTCCTGCGCCACATCAAGCACCAGCGCATCACGGGCACCCTCTGGCTCACCGCCGATGTCCACTACACGGCTGCGAATCACTACGCCCCCGAGCGGGCCGCCTTCACCGACTTCGCGCCGTTCTGGGAGTTCGTCTCCGGCCCCGTCGGTGCGGGCGGGTTCCCCGCCGGCAAGCTGGACGCCACCTTCGGGCCCGAGACCGCGTACGTCCAGTCGGCCCCGCTCGCCAACATGTCACCGTCCGAGAACCCCCCTTACTACGGGGAGGTCGACATCGACGGCGAGAGCGGGGAGCTCACCGTCCGGTTGCGCCGCCAGGGCGGCGGCGTACTCTTCACCACGACGCTCCGGCCCGGGCGCGTGGGCCAGTAGGACTGCAGGCGCGGGGGCCGGCGCGATCCCGGCTCCCGCGATCCCGGCTCCCGCGATCCCGGCTCCCGCGATCCCTCAATCCCGCCGGAAAACAGGGCGAAATCGACCAGACGGATACTTAACCAGTCGGTCACAGATCGTTCGTGATCACGCAACACCCCTGCGCCACAGTGGCATGCATGACTGAACGCATCCACACCGCCGCACACCGCCACCACCGTCACCACTGGCGCCGCGACATCGTCGAACTGGCCGCACTGTTCTGCGCCGTCGCGGTCGCCGACGGCATCGCCAATCTCGTCGTGCACGGCCCGAAGGGCCCGATCCTGCTCGTCGCCTCGGCCGTCGCGCTCCTGGTCACCGCGGCGTTCCACACCTGGTGGGCACGCCGCCACAGCCATGCGCCGCCGCCGCTCAGTACGGCACCGTCCGATACCGCCCCCGGCGCGGTCCGGGTCGGGGCGCAGTCCGGGTCCGCGCCGGAGTCCGCACCGGAGACCGCGACCGGCGCCACCGCCTCCCTGTGGCGGATGCGGACGACCGTACGGGACGAGCCCGGCAGCCTCGCCGCCGTGTGCACCGCACTCGCCCAGCACGGCGTCGACATCCTGACCCTGCAGACCCACCCGCTCCCCGAGGGCGGCACCGTCGACGAGTTCCTGCTGCGCTCCCCGCAGCAGCTGGCCGCCGCCGACCTCACCCGCGCCATCGCCGGCGCCGGCGGCCACAGCACCTGGATCGAGCGCGCCGACGCGCACGACCTGGTCGACACCCCGACCCGCGTCCTGGGCCTGGCCACCCGCACCGCCCTAGACGCCGCCGAGCTGCCCCTCGCGCTGCGCCAGCTGCTCGGCCGCTGCACCATCCACTCGATCCCGGCCACCACCCTCTCCGGCCGCCCCAACGCGGCCGCCCACGCCCCGGTCGAGGGCGTCCTGGAGTCGACGGCGATGCGCCTGCGCGACCCCTCGGGCGGTGCCATCACCGTGGAGCGCCCCTACCTGCCCTTCACCCCGACCGAGTTCGCCCGGGCCCGCGCCCTCGTCGAGCTCGACACCCGGCTCGGCCCGCGCGTCCCGCGCAGCCAGGACGTGCTGACCCTGCCCGAGGGCAACGAGATCACCGTGCGCCGCGCCGACGGGGCCGACCGCGCCGCCGCCCGCGCGATGCACGACCGCTGCTCCGAGCGCACCCTGGGCCTGCGCTACCACGGGCCCGTCGCCGACGCCGACCGCTACCTCGGCCACCTGCTGAGCCCCCGCTTCGGCCGCACCCTCGCCGCCACCACCGCCTCCGGCAAGCTCGTCGCCCTCGGCCACCTGCTGTGGGACGGGGACGAGACCGAGGTCGCGCTCCTGATCGAGGACGACTGGCAGCGCCGCGGCATCGGCTCCGAGCTGCTGCGCCGCCTGATCGCGATGGCCGTCGAGACCGGCTGCGACAGCGTGTACGCCGTCACCCAGGCCGCCAACACCGGCATGGTCGCGGCCATGCGCGGCCTCGGCCTCCCGCTCGACTACCAGATCGAGGAGGGCACCCTGGTGATCACGGCCCGGCTGGACGCCACGCCGGTCGTCTCCCGGGTCCCCTACGAACTGCCCCGCGCGCAGCACCCGTACGGGCAACAGAACCACTCCCACTGAACCCAGCCCAGCTGGATCCGGCCGGGTGGCGTGAAGTCGCCCCCGGGCGGACCGGCTCGGCGGTGCGGAGCAGGGGCCCGGTCCGCCGCTCCCGCGCACGTCAGCAGGCTGACAGCGAACGGTGATGACGCGGGGCGGTCCGCCGTACGAAGATGGCCGCATGTCAGAGACCCTTCGCAGCGACAGCGCCTCCCGGCTGCCCCGCCAGGTCGCCGACGCATATGTCGACGACCTCATCGCCATCGATCCGATCACGGGCACCTATCTCGGTGTCGCCGCGAGCTCCAGCCGGCTCCCGGACTTCTCCCCGGCCGGCCGTGCGGCCGCCGCCGACCTGTCCCGCTCCACCCTCGCCCGCCTCGAAGCCGCCGAGCGGCTGCCCGGCGCGGACAGCGACGCCGAGCGCCGCTGCGCCCGCCTGCTGCGCGAGCGCCTCACCGCCGAACTCGCCGTGTACGAGGCGGACGAGGACCTGCGGGCCGTCAGCAACATCCACTCGCCCGCACACTCCGTCCGCGACGTCTTCGCCCTCACCCCGGCCGACACGGACGAGGACTGGACGGCGATCGCCGAGCGGCTGCGGGCGGTCCCGGCCGCCCTCGCCGGCTACCGCGAGAGCCTCGGACTCGGCCTGGACCGCGGCCTGTACGGGGGCCCGCGCGCCACCGAGACCTTCATCGGCCAGCTCACCACCTGGGTGGGCGAGGACGGCGACGGCGAGGGCTTCTTCGGCGAATTCGCGTCCCGCGGCCCGGAGTCGCTGCGCTCCGGGCTGGAGGAGGCGGCCGCCGGGGCGACCGCAGCCCTCGCCGGGCTCCGCGACTGGATGCGCGACGTGTACGCACCCGCGGTCGCCGACGCCCCGGACCCGGTGGGCCGCGAGCGCTACGCCCGCTGGTCGCGGTACTTCAACGGCACGGACCTGGACCTGGACGAGGCGTACGCCTACGGCTGGTCGGAATACCACCGCCTCCTCGCCGAGATGAAGGCCGAGGCGGCCAAGATCCTGCCGGGCGCGGGTCCTTGGGAGGCGCTGAAGCACCTCGACGAGCACGGCACCCACATCGAGGGCGTCGAGGAGGTCCAGGCCTGGCTGCAGGGCATCATGGACGAGGCCATCGAGAACCTCGACGGCACGCACTTCGAGCTCGCCGAGCGCGTGAAGCGGGTCGAGTCCATGATCGCCCCGCCGGGCGGTGCGGCGGCCCCGTACTACACCAACCCCTCGGAGGACTTCTCCCGCCCGGGGCGCACCTGGCTGCCGACGATGGGCCAGACCCGCTTTCCGGTGTACGACCTGGTCTCCACCTGGTACCACGAGGGCGTTCCGGGCCACCACCTCCAGCTCGCGCAGTGGACGCACGTCGCGGACCGGCTCTCCCGCTACCAGGCCAGCGTCGGCCTCGTCAGCGCCAACGTCGAGGGCTGGGCGCTGTACGCGGAGCGCCTGATGGACGAGCTGGGCTACCTCAAGGACGCCGAGCAGCGCCTGGGCTACCTGGACTGCCAGATGATGCGCGCCGCGCGGGTCATCGTGGACATCGGCATGCACCTGGGCCTCGAGATCCCGGCGGATTCGCCGTTCCACCCGGGCGAGCGCTGGACGGTGGACCTGGCGCAGGAGTTCTTCGGCCTGCACAACGGCCGGCCGGCGGACTTCATCGAGAGCGAGCTGACCCGCTACCTGTCGATGCCGGGACAGGCGATCGGCTACAAGCTGGGCGAGCGGGCCTGGCTGCTCGGGCGGGACAACGCCCGCGCCGCGCACGGCGACTCCTTCGACCTGAAGGCGTGGCACATGGCGGCGCTGTCGCAGGGCTCCCTCGGCCTGGACGACCTGGTGGACGAGCTGTCGAAGCTCTGACCGACGGCAGACGGCAGACAGCAGACATGCGTACGGCCGCCCGCTCCCCCTGCGAGGGAGCGGGCGGCCGTACGGCGCTTCGGCGCGGGATCGGTGCGTCAGCAGCCGCAGTCGTCGGAGTCGGTCGGCGCGGTCAGCGGGTCCGCCTCGGCGCGCTGCTCGCTGCCCTGCCAGGTCTCGACCTCGAAGCCCTCGCGGATCCAGTACTCGATGCCGCCGAGCATCTCCTTGACCTGGAAGCCGAGCTGGGCCAGGGCGAGGGCGGAGCGGGCGCCTCCGTTGCAGCCGGGGCCCCAGCAGTACGTGACCACGGGAAGGCTCTTGTCGAGGAGCTGCTCGGCCTGCCCGGGGATCAGGGCGGTCGGCAGGTGGACCGCGCCGGGCACGTGGGCCTGGTCCCAGGCCGGGGTGGAGCGGGAGTCGACCAGCTGGAAACCGAGCTCGGCGCCCTGCTCGCGGTGGGCCGTGAAGGCGGCGGCGACATCGGACACGTCCGCGTGGAAGGCGAGGCTCGCGGCGAAGTAGGCGGCGGCCGCGGCCGGCGTGGCCGGGGGCACCCGGAGCACGGGGTTGGCGGCGGGAGCGGGAGCGGCGGCCGGGGCGTCGGTGTTCTGTGTCGTCGTCATGGCTCAGAATCTACGAGCCGCTGATGATCTCGGGAAGTGCCATTCCCCGGCCTTCCTCTTGTTCGGCCGGGGATTTCCCTGCTACATCTGCTCCATGACCGACTATTCCCCTGACGCCACCGACTGGCGCATCCTGACGGCCCTCCAGGAGGACGGGCGGGCCAGCTTCGCCGAGCTCGCTCGCGCCGTGTCCATGTCCGCGAGTGCGGTCACCGAGCGGGTGCGCCGCCTGGAGGAGGCGGGCGTGATCACCGGGTACACCGCCGTGGTGGACCCGGAGAAGCTGGGCAAGTCGATCCTGGCGCTGGTCCGGCTGCGCTATCCGCACGGCAACTACAAGCCGTTCCACGATCTGCTGGAGGCCACCCCGGAGATCCTGGAGGCCCATCACGTCACGGGCGACGACTGCTTCGTGCTCAAGGTCGCCGCCCGCTCGATGGGGCATCTGGAGGAGGTCGCGGGCCGGATCGCGGGCCTCGGCGCCGTCACCACCAGCATCGTGTACTCCTCGCCGCTGTCCCGCCGCCCGCTCAGTCCGTGAGGGCCGCGGTGCGGTGGCGCACCACGGAGCCGCCGCGCTGTTTGACGATCTCCAGCTGCGCCTGCACCCGGGTCCGCAGGTCGGCGACGTGGCTCACGATGCCGACGCTGCGGTCCCGTTCGCGCAGCGAGTCCAGGACGTCGAGCACCTCGTCGAGCGCCTGGTCGTCGAGGCTGCCGAAGCCCTCGTCGATGAAGAGGGTGTCCAGGCGCATGCCGCCCGCCTCGTCGGTGACCACGTCGGCCAGGCCGAGGGCCAGGGCGAGCGAGGCGAAGAAGGTCTCGCCGCCCGACAGCGTGGCGGTGTCCCGCTCGCTGCCGGTCCAGGCGTCCACCACGTGCAGCCCGAGGCCGGAACGCCCCCGTCCGCTCGCCTTGGCGTCGGAGTGGACGAGCGTGTAGCGGCCGCCGGACATCCGCAGCAGCCGCACCGTCGCGGCGGCGGCGACCTGCTCCAGGCGGGCGGCCAGGACGTACGCCTCCAGCCGCATCTTGCGCTCGTTGTCGGCGGAGGTGCCGGCGGTGAGCCCGGCCAGCCGGGCCACCCGGTCGTAGGCCTCGCGCAGCGGACCGAGCGCCCGCAGCTCCTGCTCCGCCTGCCGGGAGAGCCGGTCCAGCTCCGTGCAGCGAACCCGGGCCGCATCCACGGCGGACCCTGCCGTACGAAGCTTCGCCGCGGCCCGGGCTTCGTACGCCTCGGCGGCATCCGGCGCGGCCGGGGGCAGCGTCGCGGCGGCGGCGGTGTCGGTCTCGCCGAGGCGGTCCGCCAGCATGGCCTCCTCCGCCTGCCAGGCGTCCAGCCTCCGCTGGAGCGCGGTGCGTTCGTAGTCCGGGAGCACCGCGTCGGCGGCGGCCTCGACGGTGTCGAACCCGGCCTTGAAGGCGGCGTCGGCGAGCTGGGCGTCGGCCTCCTTCAGCCGGGCCGCGGTGTCCTCGGCCCGGCGCAGCGTGGCGGCCGCCCTGGTGACCATCCGTACCCGCTCCTCCAGGAGCCTGGCGCGCGCGGCGACCGTGGGCGCATCCCCCCGGACGAGGGCCAGCTCGGCCTCCAGTTTGGCCTGTTCCTGATCCAGGGAGTCGCGCAGGGTGGCCCGGGCGGCGGACCGGCGCTCGGAGTCGAGCCGGTCGGAGCTGCGTGCGGCGTGCTCGCGCTCGGCGCGGGCCAGCCGCTCCCGGGCGGCGTGCAGTCCGGCGGCCGCGGCGTGGGCGGCGGCGTGCCGGGAGCTCAGGTCCGAGGTCAGCGCGAGGAGTTCACCGGTGGTGGCCTCCCCCGCGGCGGCCGCGGCCTCGGCGCGGGCCTCCTGGACGGCGGCGAGTTTCCGCTCGACGGCGGCTCTGCGCTCCTCGGCCTGCTCGTAGCGGGCATGGGCGGCGTCCTCGGCGGCCCGGTCCACGTGCCCGGGGGCCGGGCGCGCCGGAGCGGGGTGCTCCGCCGATCCGCACACCGTGCACGCCTCGCCCGCCACCAGCGCCTCGGCGAGCTCGGCGGCGATCCCGCGCAGACGGGCTTCCTTGAGCTCCAGCCAGCGCTCCCGGGCGGCGGTCGACTCCTCGCGTACGGAGAGCAGTTCGCCCCCGGCGCGCTGCGCATCGCCGTCCAGCGCATCCCGGCGCTGGGATGCGGTCAGGTGCATCCGGGCCGGCTCCAGCCGGCCCGCGAGCTGCTCGGCCAGCGTCGCGGCCTGCTGGGCGGCGTCCACCCGCTCCGCCAGCGCGGTCCGGGTGGCCTGCCAGCGGTCGAGCCAGTCGGCGGACTCCCGCAGCTGCTCCTCGGCGTCGCGGGCCTCCCGCTCCAGGGTGGCCCGCTCGCGGCCGATCTCGGCGCTGCGCTGCTCGGACCGCTGGGCGGCGCCGAGCGCGCCGAGGTCCTCGCGCAGCCGCTGCTCCACGGCGGACAGCTGCTCGGTGCCCGCCTCGGCGAGGGCCGGCGGGAGCTCCGCGCGGGCGGCCGCCTCCGCGTGGGCGGCGGACAGGTGGGCCGCGGACGCGGCTCCGCGCAGTTCCAGGGCGGGGGCCACCAGGGCGCCCCGGCGGGCCCGGTCCAGCAGGGCGCGTACGCGGCCCCGCTCGGGCTCCGCCTCGGCGAGCAGGGCGGCCCGGCGGGCCGTCTCGGCATGCCGGCGCTGGAGGCGGTCCAGCTCCCGTGCCTCCTCGGCGGCCCGCCGGGCGGCGGCGTGCCGGCCCTCGACGGCGGCCAGTGCGTACTCGGCGACGGTCAGCCGCTCCCGGGCCGCACAGCGTGCGACGGCCGCCCAGGCCCGGATCGCCCCGGCCAGCCCGGGATCGCCGGGCTGGTGCCCGGGCAGCGGCCAGGCCCGCAGGTCGGCGCTGTCCCCGGCGGCCTGGGCGAGCCGCTGGGCGGTGCCGAGCACCTTCTCGTCGCCTGCGCGCACCTTGGCCTCGGCGGTACGGCGGCGCTCGGCGAGCAGGGTCTCGACGGCGGCGAAGCGGCGGGTGTCGAAGAGCCGGCCCAGCAGTCGGCCCCGCGCCACCTCGTCGGCCCGCAGGAACTTGGCGAACTCGCCCTGCGGCAGGAGCACGACCTGGCAGAACTGCTCGCGGCTCATGCCGAGCAGCTGCTCGGTCTCCTCACCGATCTCCTGGTGGGAACGGCTGAGCGCGAGCCAGCGTTCCCCGTCGTACTCGCGCAGCCAGCTCTGTGCCTTGTCCTTGGTGGTGCCGGTGCCGCGCTTCTTCGGCCGGTCCTGTTCGGGACGCCGGGTGATCTCCAGGCGCCGCCCGCCCGCGGTGAGTTCGAGGGTGACCTCGGTCGGCGTCCCGGCGTCGGCGTGGTCGCTGCGCAGGCTGGTGCCGGGGGCCTGGCGGGGGCCGGGCACCGAGCCGTACAGGGCGTAGCAGACGGCGTCGAGGACGGAGGTCTTGCCCGCGCCGGTGGGGCCGTGGAGCAGGAAGATCCCGGCTCCGGAGAGCGCGTCGAAGTCGATCTCCTGGGGTTCGGCGAAGGGCCCGAACGCGGTGATCCTGAGCCGGTGCAGCCTCATCGGTGGGTCTCCTGCCGGCCGTCGCCCGCCCTTACGTCCTCGAAGGCAGCCTGCAGCACGGCCCGTTCGGCCTCGTCGGCGACGCCGCCGCCGCGCACATGGGCGACGAAGTCCTCGGCGATCTCCTGGTCGCTGCGCCCCTTGAGTCGCTGGGCGTACGAGGTTCCGCCGTCGTCCTCGCGGCCCTCGGGGTCGAAGGCGAGGCTGAGGGTGTGCGGGAAGCGGGCGGCGAGCCGGGCCATGGGGTCCTCGGGCCGGACCGGGTCGGTGAGGGTGGCCTCGATCCAGGAGTCCTCGTACGCGGTGTACGACGTCTCCTCCAGCAGCTCCTCGAGCCGCCCCCGGATCCGGGCGAGCGGCCGCGGCACGGGGGTGTCGACGCGCTCGGCGGTGATCTCGCCGGCCGCGCCGAGTTCGACCAGCCACATGCTCTTGCGGTGGTCGGCCTCGGAGAAGGAGTAGGCGAGCGGGGAACCGGAGTAGCGGACCCGTTCGTTGATCGTCTGGCAGCCGTGGAGGTGGCCGAGGGCGACGTAGTCCACCCCGTCGAAGACGGTGGCGGGCACGGCCTCGACCCCGCCGACGGCGATGTCGCGCTCGCTGTCACTGGCCAGCCCGCCGGTGACGAAGGCGTGGGCGAGGACGACGGAGCGGGTGCCGGGGGCGCGGGCGGCGAGGTCGGCCCGGACCAGGTCCATGGCCGCGCCCAGCACGGCCTCGTGGCTCACCTTCTCCGCGCCGAACCGGTCCTTCACCAGGGCGGGCTCCAGGTACGGGAGTCCGTACAGCGCCACCTCACCGTGTACGTCGGCCAGCACCACGGGGTCGGCGCAGTTCTCGGGGTCGGTCCGCAGGTGGATCCCGGCCCGGCCGATCAGCCCGGCGCCGACACCGAGCCGGCGGGCGGAGTCGTGGTTCCCGGAGATCATCACCGTGGGCACGCCGAGGTCGGCGAGCCGGTGCAGGGCCCGGTCGTACAGCTCGACGGCGGGCAGCGGGGGCACGGCCCGGTCGTAGACGTCGCCGGCGACGAGGACGGCGTCGACCTCGTGCTCGCGGACGGTCTCGACCAGGTGGTCGATGAAGTCGGCCTGGGCCCCGAGCAGGTTCACGCGGTGGAAGGACCGGCCGAGGTGCCAGTCGGAGGTGTGCAGGAGCCTCACTCGCCGGCCCCGCCGGACGTCTCGCCGCACATGTTTCTTCCGTCCCCCTGGTCGTCCCGGTCGTCTCCCGCTCGCTGAGCCCTTCTACGCTAACCCGTCACCGGTGCCCCCAGGACTCGTCCGCGCATGCTCGTCCTCAGGACGCGTACGTCTCCCCGCCGAGGGTGAGGGTGGCGCTGCCCGCCGTACTGTCGGCGAGCCAGGCCTCGAAGGCGGGGAGGTCCGCCTCGGGCAGGGCGACCTCGATCTCGACCGCGGCCCCGTAGCGCAGGTCCACCACGGTCCGGCCCGTGGAGCGCAGGTCGTTCTGGGTCTTGCCGGCCCGTTGGTGGTCGACGGTGACGGTGGCCAGCCGGTAGCGGCGGCGGGTGAGCGTGCCGAGCTCGTCGAGGGCCTCGCCGACCACGCCGCCGTAGGCCCGGATCAGGCCGCCGGCGCCCAGCTTGACGCCGCCGTAATAGCGCGTGACCACGGCCACCGCGTACCGGATGTCGCGCCGCATCAGCATCTGCAGCATGGGCACCCCGGCGGTGCCGCCGGGCTCGCCGTCGTCGCTGGCCTTCTGCACGGAGGCGTCGGCCCCGATGACGTAGGCGAAGCAGTTGTGCGTGGCGGTGGGGTGCTCCTTGCGGATGCGCGCGATGAACTCCTGCGCCTCCTGCTCGGTCGCGGCGGGCGCGAGCGAGCACAGGAAGCGCGAGCGGTTGATCTCGGACTCGTGCACGCCCTCGCGGGCCACCGTCACGTACTGGTCTGACTTCACCGCTCCACCCTACGGGGAATCGGACATGTGTCCTTTCGGTTGATCACGGGTGCGGGCCGGAGCACCGGACCGCATCCGGAAGGCAACAGGAGGCGGCACCCGTGTACGGCGACCCGGCAACCATCCGCAAGATCCTCACCGAGCTCGGCGACACCTGGGCCGTGGTGGGCCTGTCCAACAACGAGGACCGCGCGGCCTACGGCGTGGCCCGCACGCTCCAGCGGTTCGGCAAGCGGGTGGTCCCCGTGCACCCGAAGGCGGAGACGGTGCACGGCGAGCAGGGCTACGCCTCGCTCGAGGAGATCCCGTTCAAGGTGGACGTGGTGGACGTCTTCGTGAACAGCGCGCTCGCCGGGGCGGTCGCCGACGAGGCCGTGGCCGTCGGTGCACAGGCCGTCTGGTTCCAGCTGGGCGTGATCGACGAGGAGGCCTTCGCCCGCACGCGCGGGGCCGGCCTGGACATGGTGATGGACCGCTGCCCCGCCATCGAGATCCCGGCGCTGTAGCCGGCCGCCGCACGTCGACGGGCGGGATCGAGACGGCCAGGGTCGTCTCCACCGGGAACGGGCCGTCGTTGCGGTAGGCGTGCGGGAGGTTCGCCTCTAAGGTGACGGCGCCGCCCGCCGGCACCGTGTACTGCTCGCCGGCGACGACGAGCGTCAGCTCCCCGGCCGTGACGTGCAGCATCTCGAAGGTGCCGGACGGGTGCGGGTCGGACTCCGTCCCGTCGCCCGGCTCGAGCCGGTAGCTCCACATCTCCACCGGCCCGCGCCGGTCGTCGCCGGTCGTCGCCGAGCAGCATGCTGGCGCCGCTGCCCGTGCCGGTGGACCACATGCGCACCCCCTGCCCCGGCAGCACGACGTGGACCCGCGGGGTCCGGTCGTGGTCGAGCAGGGTGGTGACGCTCACGCCCAGGGCGTCGGCCAGCTCGACCGTGGTGCCGACGCTGGGGTTCATCCGGGCCTGCTCGATCTGGATGATCATGCCGCGGCTGACTCCTGCACGGGCTGCCGGCGCATCCAGGGTGAAACCGCGCTCGGTGCTCCACACTGCACTCCACCGATTACTGCGCTGTACTGCGAGGCCCTGTCATGACCGCACTCTTCGCCTTGGCCAGCGCCGTGCTGTGGGGCCTCGCCGACTTCGGCGGCGGGCTTCTGACCCGCCGGCTGCCGGCGCTCACGGTGGTCGTGGTCTCGCAGATCCTCGCCGTCGTCGCGCTCGGCGCGGTCGTCCTGGGCACCGGGGCCTGGCGGGCGGCCGGGCCGCAGCTGTGGTTCGCGGTCGCCGCGGGCCTGGTCGGGCCGGTCGCCATGCTCAGCTTCTACAAGGCCCTGGCCCTCGGGCCGATGGGCATGGTCTCGCCGCTCGGCTCGCTCGGGGTGGTCGTGCCCGTCGCGGCGGGGCTGGCCCTGGGCGAACGGCCCGGGCCCGGCCGGTTCGCCGGGATCGCGGTGGCCGTCGTGGGCATCGTCCTCGCGGGCGGCCCGGAGCTGCGCGGTGCGCCCGTACAGCGGCAGGCGGTGCTGCTCACCCTGGTCGCCGCCTTCGGGTTCGGCTCGGTGATGGCGCTGATCGCGCACGCCTCCGCCGGCATCACCGGTCTGTTCCTCGCCCTGTTCGTCCAGCGGGTCACCAACGTGGCCGCGGGCGGCACCGCCCTGTGGGCCCGGACCCGGCGCGGCGCCCCGGCCCTCCCGGCCGGCGCGAGCCCGCGGATCCTGTGGGGGCTGCTGCCGACGCTGGCCTTCGTAGGCCTCGCGGACGTCGCGGCGAACGGCACGTACTCCATCGCCGCCCAGCACGGCCCGATGACCGTGGCCGCCGTGCTCTCCTCGCTCTACCCGGTGATCACCGCGCTCGCCGCCTTCGTCGTGCTGAAGGAACGGCTGCGGACCGTCCAGGCGGCCGGCGCCGGCCTGGCCCTCGCCGGCACGATCCTGCTGGCGGCCGGCTAGGCCGCGTCTTCCGGGCCAGGGCCAGGCCCCGGACCAGGACCAGGGTCAGGCGGGTTCCGCGGCCGCGTCGGCCGAGCCCTGCTCGGCCTCCACCAGCTGCGCCACCGCGCGCAGCTGCTCCGGCGTCATCCCGTCCGGGATCGGTACGGGCGCCGGGGTCCGCAGCGGCGGCTGCCAGCCCGTCTCCGGCTGCCACCGGCGGACGATCCGCGCGGGCGCCCCGGCCACCACGGCGTGGTCCGGCACCTCGCCGCGTACGACGGCCCCCGCGGCCACCACCACGTTGCGCCCCAGCCGCGCCCCCGGCAGGATCACCGCGCCCGTGCCGAGCCAGCAGCCGGGGCCTATCTCCACCGGTGCGCTGCGCGGCCACTGCTTGCCGACGGGCTCGTGCGGATCGTCGTAGCTGTGGTTGGTGGAGGTGATGTAGACCCCTGGCCCGCAGAACGTGTCGTCACCGATGGTGATCCGGGTGTCGGCGATGACGTGGGTGTCCCGGCCGAGCACCACGCCGTTGCCGAGGACCAGCACCGGCTCGGTACCGAGGTCGAGGCCGGGCATCATCCCGGCGGTCAGCGTGACCTGCTCGGCGATGATGCAGTGCTCGCCGAGGCGGATCCACGGCTCCCCGAACACCGTGCCCTGGGGGAAGGCGAGCCGGGTGCCGTGCCCGATCGCGCCGAACCGCAGCCGCCCGGGGGTCTGCGCGGTGACCGCGCCGGCCTGCTGCATCCAGCGCCAGCCGGCGTGGACCGCGCGGTTGGCGAGTCTGCGGCGCAGGGCCGTCAGGGATGAGAACGTGTTCTGGTTCTTCGGCACCGGGCCACCGTAACGCGCAGAGTGCCCCGAGCGCGCCGTGATCTTCACCCCATCGCCGGTCGCGCGGGTCACGTGCCCTAACGTGCCGGTAGGGCGACACGGCAGGGCACGGCAGACACGGCCCGACAGGGCAGGCACAGGACTGAGGAAGAGAACATGACGTATCAGGCGGACCAGGGCCGGGCACTCGTCGCGGGCCTGGGCGGCAAGAACCCGCAGATCGACCCCGCGGCCTTCACCGCGCCCACCTCGGTCGTGATCGGCGAGGTCACGATGGCCCCGGGCGCGAGCATCTGGTACTCGGCGGTGCTGCGCGCCGACTGCGGCCCGATCTCGCTCGGCGCGGACAGCAATGTGCAGGACAACTAGGATTTGCCGTCTGACCTGCGGAAACGCGGCTCTTATGCACCAAAGCTAGCCACCCCCGCAAGACTCGTCAAGGCATGTTCGAACACCTACATTCGAACACGTTTACGAATTAAGTGGAGGGTGACAATCCAGAATGTGAAAGGGTTGTACGCAACTTGGAATCAATCCCCTCTACGTGCGTATACTCAGATTGAACATAGATGCGGTGGCGTACCGGCTAGCTTCATTGACAGCTTCCAACTCCGCCGCTCGCGTCGTGTACCCCGTCTGAGAGGCAGTACCCATGCCGGCCCCCCGCCAGCTCCCCAGTAGCGATGTCCTTAGGGCACACCGCCGCGCGAACATGTCCTACGAGCAGATCGCCGAGATGTACGGCGTCACCAAGGGCGCGGTCTACTGGCAGCTTCGGGACTCGGGGCAGACGAAGAAGCGCCCCGATCACAAGCGGTTCATCCCGTGGAAGGTCAAAACCGAGCATGCGCATGCTCGCCCCGTGATGATGCTGCGCCTACTGAGCCGCCGGGAAAGCGGGGATGAGACGATCCCGGACGTGAAGGTCCGGATGCTCACGAAGTGGCTGGGCGAGGTACGGGAAGCCGACGTGGTTGTCTGCTACGACCGCAGCATGCCCCCGAATCCGGCTTCTCCGAGTACGGGTGGCTTCTACTACTCGAAGCGCCGTCCCGAGGACGGCGACAACATCATTCGCTTCGACCCTGAAGGCGAGAAGCAGTCGGCAGCCGACGCGCCGAAGATACTCGACTCCCCCACCACGGGGCAGTAGTTGACCTAGAGGCCGTCCTATCGATCGATAGGACGGCCTTTCTGTTTCCCTGAAGCTAGTATTTGACACCGCCAGGCGCGCGGAGGGAAGATGGACCTGTCAGCGAGGGGGCCACAGAGAACCGGCGGAATGCCGAGGCGTGACCACACCTAGCGGTCAGAAATACCCCGGCAAAGTAAGGCGGACTCTTGAGCATTCCTTGCGAGGTAAATCCCGAAGCCTGGTTCTCCGAAAGTGCCTCCGATGTGGCCCAGGCCAAGGAGGCGTGCGGCTTCTGCCCGGTTCGCACCGAGTGCGCCGAATTGGGCGAGGACGAGGAGTTCGGTATTTGGGGTGGACTGTCCCCTGATGATCGAATAGCCGCTAAGCGGTTCCGGCTGATCCTTCTCGAAGAAACGATCAATTCCCGAATCAGGATCATGCAGGAAGAAGGTACGTCGATCTCCGCCATGGCGCGCGAACTCGGCCTGCCTCGTAAGACCTTGGCTGATCGGCTTCGCCGCATGTCTGGGCTCGCCGCCTAATGATCAATAGCGAAAACGGCAACCCGGGACGCGCCCGCCTACTCGCCGGTTTACTTGAGGAGATCACAAAGCGGTCACAGATTGATCGGGGTTCAACCAATCTGTGCAGGTGGGGTGAAGGTCCAGTTACAGTCTTTATGTCGCCCTAACGGCCAGTGAGGCGCAAGGGTGGATCATGCGCGGAAGGAATGGCTCGGGAATCCCATGCTGACGGACAGTTCAACCGGGATCGACCTCAATGACGCTGGGGTGGACCTTCAGGAAGTTGATCTCCTCTGGGATATCCCCCAGGTGCTGACGCTTGCGCGAGTGCGGTACGCCAACGGAACCCGATACGAGTTCGCCTACTGTCGCAACAATGCGGAAGAGTGGGATTTCGAGGTAGCCCGAGAAATGGTCCCTCATGACGCCGTCCCGCTTCAGGGCTGGCCGAGCGACACTCTCGGATGCGGCCACAAGGACGAGATCACCTCGGCCTGTTGGGTATCTCTTAGGTAGTCACCACAGCTTCATACAACGAAGGGGCAGCTCACCGGCTGCCCCTTCGCTTTACCCTGAACCTAGCATTTGGAGAGATCGGCTTAGGTGAGCGTACGCGAAGCCATAACCCATCGGTCCGTGTCGCAGTACACCGCCTTCGTGCGGTGCGGTGAGGCGTACCGGCTAGAGAAGGTCGCCAGGGCACCGCAGAACCAAGCAGCATGGTTCATCCAAGGGACGGCCTACCACGAAGCCGTAGAGAAGTGGGAGCGCTCCAATCGGCGCTACGGCCCCGACAAGCTCGCCGAGTGGTTCGAGGAGGCCTGGGAACGCGACATTGCCGCCGCCCTGGCGGTCGAGCCCGATACTTCCCGATGGCTCACCGGGGGGACGACGAAGCCTGAGACCGACATTAAGAACCGCCGCAAGCGCGGACGTGATCAGGTAGAAGCCTACTTCGAATACGCATTAGAGGCCCCAGAGCGGATCTGGGAGCCAGTGGACGGCATGCCGGCCATCGAGCTTCCATTCACGCTCAACCTCGGCGGTGTCGAGATCCGCGGGTTCATTGATCAGGTAGTCGAATACCCCGACGGTCACCTTCGAGTACGGGACCTGAAGACCGGAACGCGACTTCCTGACACAGCCTTTCAGCTAGCCATCTACGACCACGCCCTAGACGACCTTTTCGGCGTGAAGCCTGGTTTCGGGGACTACTTCATGGCGAAGAACAACGCCCCGACCGAGCCGAAGAATCTTCAGGACTACTCGCGAGAGAAAGTCACTCGATGGTTCCGCAATATGGATAAGGCCGTTCGTCTCGGCCTGTTCCTTCCCAACCCTGGCGACGCGTGCCGTACCTGCACGGTACGGCGATTCTGCGACTTCAACGGAGTCGACGCACGCCAATACCCTTATGAGGAGAGTGTGAATGCCTGAGATCAGCGTGACCATGAAGGCCCACTCCGGCCATGACGCTTCGTGGGTCGTGGTGAAGGCGGAGAGTCTGACTGAGCTTGTGGACGTGCTCGACGGATACGGCCGCTCTGGAGTGTCCGCCCTCATCGGCGAGGCCGTCACTGCGCTGCGGGCCGAGGAGATCCTTGGCGCCCAGCTCGGGGCTCGGCCGGTGACTCACCCTGGCCAGTACGACAACGCCCCCCACAACGGCGCCCAGGGCGCCGCCCAGGCGCCCCCCGCTCCCTCTGCCGGCCCGACCCCCTACGGCAACGCACCGACGTGCCCGCACGGTACGAAGCGCTTCCTGGAGAAGCCCTACAAGAACAAGCCGGGCACCTGGAAGGCCTGGGCCTGCCCTGCACCGCAGGGCACCCCGGACGCGTGCAGCCTCGAATTCATTCGTTAGCTCCGAAACTAGTATTTGGAGCGGCAGGGGCGCGACTGCTGACCAACGCGCACCCCACCCGTTTAAACCCGCCGAGGGAGACACAGCCATGCCCACTCTGACCGCCGCAACTGCCGCGCGAGACAACGCTATTGCCCAGGTTGACGCGAACGCCGACGCTGCGTGGAAGAGCTACGCGCTCGGCTTCATCGCTGAACTGTCGGGCCGACTGGACCAGTTCACCACCGACGACCTGTGGGACGCCGGACTCGTCAAGCCCCGCGAACCGCGCGCCCTCGGCCCCGTGATGCGCCGGGCCGCGAAGCGCGGACTCATCACGACTACCGGTGACTTCCGAGCCAGCCGATACCGCAACTGCGCCCCGCTTCCTGTCTGGTCCGCCGCTTAAGAGCCTTCCAGGGAGCGCCCTTGTATACGATCGTTCGAGCTAAAGGCGATGCCGGGAAGACCGGCGAGCCTCTGCCTACCGTCTTCAAGACCTTTGCCGCGAACACAGTCCACTTTCGGCGAGGACAGTTCACCATCGTCTCCGCGGCCCCCGGAGTCGGTAAGTCGGCCCTGAGCATGGCACTTGCTCTTCATTCCCGCGTGCCGGCCTTCTACTTCAGCGCGGACACCGACCCGCAAACCATGTTCGTTCGCTGCGCCGCGAACGTCTCGGGTTGGTCGACCAGAGACATCGAAAACGCGATGGAGCACGGCAGAACGAACGCCGTTGAAGCGCAGCTAGACGGCCTCGATCATCTGCGGTGGGACTTCACCGCGTCGCTCACGATTGACGACCTCGAAGGCGAGCTGAAGGCCTTCGCGGCCACATACGGAGCCTGGCCCGAACTCATCATCGTGGACAACATCTCCAACGTCGTGCCGGACGCCGAGAGTGACAGCAATTCCTATGTCGCCCTCGAAAAGGTCTGCGAGTACCTTCACGAACTCGCGAGGACGACCAGCGCATGCGTCATCGCTCTGCACCATGTGAAGGGCGACAGCAACGACGGCAACCAGCCCGTGCCCCTGTCTCAGATCAAGGGACAGATCGGCCGCGTACCGGAAATGATCCTCACTCTTCACCGGATCGGCGACGACTCCTCTCGGCAGATGGGGGTTTCCGTGGTGAAGAACAGAACCGGTAAGGCCGACGCTTCCGGCGCGATGATTCTCTATCTCGATGCCGACATGGAACGAATGCGACTCGCCGGATGAGCGCCCTTGTCGAAATCGACGTTACGGGCGTTCCGGCCCCCCAGGGCAGTAAGAGGCACGTCGGGAACGGCGTGATGCTGGAAAGCTCGAAGAAGGTCAAGCCGTGGCGGACCGCCGTTGCGACCGAGACGAAGGGGCACACCTTCGAGGCCTGGCCGTTCGTGACCGTAGCCGTGTGGTTCCGCCTGAAGCGGCCGAAGAGCCACTTCCGCACGGGGCGGTTTGCGCACCTCCTGAAGGACACTGCACCCGCGTACCCGGCCCAGTACCCCGACCTGGACAAGCTGTGTCGGAGCACCCTCGATGCCCTTCGCATGGGCGGTGCGTTCAAGGATGACGCCCAGGTGGTCAAGCTCCACGCGTACAAGGTCTATGCCGGCCAGGGGGAAGAACCCGGCGCCCTGATTCGGGTTGCGTCCGCTCTTTGATTCCGCCACCCGCGCGAAACTAGTATTTGGAGCATAAGGGAGGGCGGATGGAAAAGCCCCCGATCTCGGAAGTTCTAGAGCACTACGGAGCGAGTGACGTTCCGGAAGGTAGCCGCTTCCGAAAGATGAAGTGCCCGTTCCACGAAGACCGAAATGCCTCGGCTTCCGTGTGCACCGAGGAAAACCGCTTCCGGTGCTTCGCTTGCGATATCTCGGGCGACAGCTTCGACGTTATCGCAGACCAGGAAGGATGCCGTGACTTCTCTTGTACCCGAACCTGCGCTGAAAAACTTCTTGGAGGAAGCTACGGCGCGGTATCAGGCGGCGCTAAAGAACAGTACCGACGCCGGGGCGTATTTGAGGAGTCGCGGCCTGTCCGAGGCCAGCGCAGCATCCTTCAGGCTGGGATACGTCGAAAGCCCCTTGCCGGGGCATGAGGTAGCCCGCGGAATGCTCGCCGTCCCGTACCTCACCCGCGCTGGGGTCGCCAGTGTGCGGTTCCGGCGCCTGGGCGACGGGGACGGCCCGAAGTACCGGAGCGTCCCGGGTGACCCACCTCGGATCTTCAACGCGAACGCCCTGCTGGTGCCCTCGGACCATATCGCCATCTGTGAAGGCGAGTTCGATGCGATAGCGGCGAACGAGGCCGGCATACCAGCCGTGGGCATCGCGGGGGTGAGCGCATGGAAGCCGTACTTCGCGCGGTGCTTCAAGGGGTACCGGGCCGTCTACATCCTCGCGGACCAAGACGACAAGGGGCAGGGGATGGAGTTCGCCGAGAAGGTCGCCGAGCAGATCAAAAACGCCCGAATATCCCCGATGCCCACCGGGCACGACGTGAACTCGTACGTCCTCGAAAACGGCGCCAACGCGCTTCTTGAACGACTGGAGATCAAGCGATGACTTCCGAGGAACTGGCCAACTATGTAACCGACTTCATCGGCGAGTGCCGTTCCCGAATCCTCGGGATTGGGGCAGAGCAGTACGACGAAGGTGACGGCCAGAAGTTCGAGCGGATGCCCCTGCATGAGCTGATCCGGTACGCCCGGGAAGAGGCCCAAGACCTGGCCGTGTACGCGGCCATGGTCGACATCCGCCTGTCTCGCCTCGAAGCCGCTCTTAATGCGGCCGATAACTAGTATTTGGAGCCGCATTTGAAGCGCATTGTCGTCCTGTCGGACATGCAGATTCCCTACCACGACAAGCGGGCCGTTCGGAACGTCCTCGGCTTCCTCGCCGAGTACAAGCCGGACGAGATAGCCAGTGTGGGCGATGAAGTCGACTTCCCCCAGATCAGCCGATGGACCCGCGGAATGGCCGGTGAGTACAAGGGAGACCTTCAGGCGCACTGCGATGCGGGCAAGCGCGTCTTGGCCGGCCTTCGGACCGTACACGACGGACCGATTCACGTAAGCCGCTCGAACCACATGGACCGCCCGCTTACCTACGTCCGGACACGCGCCCCCGGCCTTATGGGCCTGAAGGCCCTCGAAGTGCCCTCACTCCTCGACTTCGAGAAGTACGGCATCACCTACCACGAAGAGCCATACGAGATTGCCCCCGGCTGGCTTCTCGCCCACGGCGACGAAGGCGGAAGTTCTCGCGCCCCTGGGGGAACAGCGCTCGCTCTCGCACGTCGGTGGGGCTACTCCGTGGTGTGCGGCCATACACACAAACTCGGCATCCAGCACGAACACATGACCGTGAACTCTCGACTCGTCCGAGAGCGGTTCGGCTTCGAAGTTGGAAACCTAATGGACTTCAAGTCTGCCGGATACCTGAAGGCAGGTTCCGGCAACTGGAATCAGGGCTTCGGAATCCTCTACGTCGACAAGGGCCGCGTAACCCCGGCCCCCATCTTCATCAAGCCGAACGGAACCTTCGTGGTCGAAGGCCGAACGTACGGCGCCAAGACCGCCTAGGAGACTCGCAGATGATTGACTGGACGAAGTACACGAAGATCGCCGAGGGTGTGGCCCGCAAGCTCGCAGACGAGTACCCCGGCATCGATGCCGAGGACATTCGGCAGCAGATCCTTCTTCACGTCTGGGAGAAGCGCAGCACGTACGAGGCCGCCGCCTATCCGGACGGCCAGCTTCGGAACAACTTCCGGAAGATCGGCGTGAGCTATGCCGGCCGTGAGCGCTACGCGTACATCTACCACTCGGCAGAGTACGTTTACACGTCCTCGGAGATTCGACAGCTCTTCGAACGGGCCTTCTTCCAGCCGGAGTTGTGGGAGAAGGCTCCCACGCGGGATGACGGGGTCTCCGTCGCAGCAGGGGGCATCGTCGTTGCCCTGTGGGACCTCGACCGCGCTTACAGCGCTCTCGCGCCCCTCGATGCTGCCGTGATCGCGAAGCGGTACGAGCGTGGGGACGCACTTTCCCCTGCCGAGACCATGCGGCTTTCCCGCGCCATCGACAAGATCGCCCGAAGCCTGAACAACGGCGTGGTGAAGCGCCAGAACGAAGCGAAGGCGCACGGCGCCAACAACCGAGGTCAGACCGTGAACGCCGATTTCGCCCCGGCCTGAAACTAGCATTTGAAACCGCCACCTCCGGCGCCAGATACTACGAACGAAAGCGGACGGGGGCCGGTGAATTGGCCCGGCCCCCGCCGTCCACGCCCCGAGGAGTCCCCTTGAAGCACACCGTTTCCGTACTTCTGCTCACCGCCCTTCTGTCCGTCGTTCTGGTCGCGGGCGCCCCGGATGCGGCTTGCTCGACCCCCTCCGGCCCGCCCGCCCTGGCGAAGCCGGACGCGCCCCAGTCTTGAAGATCCTCGTCACCGGTTCCCGGGATTGGGCCAACGCCGAAATTCTCGAGCGCGCAGTCTTCCGAGTCCTCTACGAGACGAAGACCACGTACCGCGAAGCCGTCCTGATCCACGGAGCATGCCCGACGGGCGCCGATGCCCTGGCCGCCCGATACGCAACCGCCATGGGCATGCGGGTGCTCGCGTTCCCCGCACAGTGGGACAGGTGGGGGAAGAGCGCGGGCTACATCCGCAACGTCGAAATGGTCGACCTCGAACCTGACATCTGCCTCGCCTTCATTCGCAACGGAAGCCGCGGGGCGTCCATGACCGCCGATCTCGCCGAGAGGGCGGGAGTCGAAACCCGGAGGTTTCTTTCATGAGTCCGTACCGCAGGGCCGCCGCCCAGACGGCCAGCCTGATCACTGCCGCCGAGATGCTGCACACCTACTTCTCCGCGCTGAAGGCCGCAGGCTTCACCGACGGCCAGGCCCTCACCCTCGTACGCGACGCCCAGGCCAACGCGCTCGGGTCGGATCACGGCCGGTGAGGGGGCCGGGGGCCGATGGCCCCCGCCAGGGGCCGGCTGGTAGTCTCGACCGCGTTCCTTCCCCTTCTCTCGCTGACACGGTGAAGGATGGAACAGACGGCCCCCGCTTCGGCGGGGGCCGTTTTCGTATGCCCTGAACCTGGCATTGAACATCCCGCGTTTAAACGTTGCATCGCGTTCCAAATACTAGTATCGTTCCCTTCGTCAGCGAGAAGCGGGCCAGCTGGGCCCGACGTAAGGGGAGAAGCAATGAACGACCTTGTAAAGGTGACCGCCTACCACAACCAGTACGACCGCGAGCTTCGCTTTCTCGGCGCGGCCGTGGTGGGCTCTCGCGTAGCTCGGGATTTCGAGGAGTACGACGCGATCGTGAACTACTTCCGCTCCATTGCGGATACCGACTACATCACCACGCGCCCTGCCGTAGACCTCTACGACCGCGACTGACCCGCCAGACGCAAGCGGCCCCTTCGGGGGCCGTTTTTCGTTTGCCATGAACCTAGGTTTGAACCTACATCGTTTAAACGTTGACGCGTACTCCAAATACTAGTAACGTCTCCCCTGTCAGCGAGAACGGCGGCCGGATCAGCCGGCCACCGTAGTAAGGGGAAACATCATGCGAGAGATCACCCGCGAAGAGTGGCTTCACCTGGCGATCGAGGCCCTTCGCCCGGAGTTCGAGAAGATCGAGTTTCCGCTTCCCGAGAAGATCCACGTCTCGGTTGGCTTCGGCTACGGCGCGAAGCGAGAGTCCGCGACGATCCTCGGTCAGTGCTGGTCGAGTCTCGCGAGCGAGGACGGCGTGAACCACCTGTTCATCTCGCCCGAACTGCGCGACGAAGCCCGCGTCCTGGACGTACTGATTCACGAACTGGTCCACGCGGCCGACGACTGCAAGAGCGGCCACAAGGGCGACTTCGCGAAGGCCGCGAAGGCCCTCGGCCTCACCGGCAAGATGACCGCCACGGTGGCCACCCCGGAACTGACGGAGACGCTCCGGGAGCTCGCCAAGTCCCTCGGCTCGTACGCGCACGCCACCCTGTACCCGATGGGCCGCCCGGTCCGCCCGAAGCCCGAGGACAAGCCGGAGGAGTCCCCCGAAGAGCCCGAGGACACCCCGGTTCACTCGGGACCGAAGAAGCAGGGCACGCGCATGATCAAGGTGCAGTGCTCTACCGCGTGCAAGTGCGGCGGATACGTGGTCCGCACCACGGCGAAGTGGATCGAGGTAGGAATGCCCATCTGCCCCGCCGGTACGGTCATGGCGATTGCCTGATAGCCGGTCAACGGCCCTCTTCGGGGGGCCGTTTTGTGTTTCGTCGCTCGCCCTTAGGCCATGGTGAGCCTGCTTACCAGGTCGACAAAGATGAAGTAGTACGCGGCTGCCATACACAACATCTTGCCCCAGAAAAACAACCACGAAGGCAGATTGATGACGGCCTTGGCCTGCCCGGCCTCGCCATCGTTAAGCCTTGCGGCTGGCTCCTTGGAGCGCGCCCACAGGTACCAAGCGACAGTTTTGTACAGGTATTGAACCAGGTCACAGCTGAGTGAGGCTGCAAGAAGAATTAGCGCCCACAACTCATCTTCTGTCAGCTTTATGCCGGACGCTGTAAGGCCACCGGCGAGAAGCCATACGATGCCAATCCCTGCCAGGGCAAGGCTCCTGGAGATTTCGCTAGCCTTGTCGCTCGCATCGTAGTAGGCGGTCCGGGCGTCCACCAGTTTCATAGCGCGTCCTCCCCGGTGAACTTCGGACCCGTGTCGTCGGTCTCCCGTCCTCGGCGCTTCCACAATTCTCGCAGGAAGCCTACCGAAGCTGCGTCAGAAAGATGCCGAGCTACATCCGCCTCCGTCACTAGGCCGACCAGTCCCCCTGAATCGACCACAGGAAGTTTACGTACCCCGTGCTCGATCATTGTTGCAGCTACGCTATCCACGTCGGAGTCACCCTTGACCGTTGGATAGTGTGCGTCAGCTACTTTCTTTACCTTGTGGGTAAATCCAGGCAAACGGTGGTACAACTCTTGCAGAGCCATCTTCTGAGTAATGACGCCGACATAGGCGCCCCCTTGCTCCACGACGAGCACTAGGCCAACGTCGTTCGCGAGCATCAGCTCCACAACTCGGTCCACAGATTCGCCCGCGTCGATGGTAACGGTTCGCTCAGGAGGAATTGACGCCTCCGAGGCGTGGACAATCTCGCCAGCTGTAGCCATCTCCCACCAGCCTCTTAACCCGTTTGGGTCCAGCCCTCCAACTCCAAGCTAACTCGGTCCCGTTCTCCTCGCACGTCGACCCCCGGTCAGGGCGAGCGCGGGGAAGGTCGCCAATTGCCGCTTGCTCCAAATACTAGTAACGTTCCCCTTGTCAGCGAGAGGGGCCGGAAACTCTGGCCCGGCGAAAGGGGAAGCCATGCTTCACAAGTTCATCATCCTCGACGGTGGCGCCGATATCGAGTGCCAGAAGTGCGGAAAGGCTGCCGATCGGGGGCCGTCCGAGCTGATCGAAGAATGCCCGGCGCGGCTCGTATGTGCATGGCACGCGGCTTGCAGCCAGGACCCGAAGGAAGCGCACCGCTTCAAGTGGGTGAAGGTCGAGGTGTAGCGGGAAGGGCGCCCCGGATGGGGCGCCCTTTTCGCATCCAATCCAAGCTATAACTTGAAACTGATCCGCTCCCAGTGCTAGGTTCCCAATGTCAGCGAGAAACGGCCTTCGGGCCGGAAGGGGAACCATGCACAGAACCGATAGGGCCGCCGCCAGCGTCGTTGCGGGCATCGCGGCGGGCGCCTTCACGCTCTCGTACGAAGCTCTTCGGAGCGTGTACCTGGGGAGCGACGGAAACCACAGCCTGAGCCCCATATACCCGCTCATCGTGGAAGGGTTCGTAACGGTCGCCGTATGGGTGGCCTACCGCCTTCGCGACTTCGGATGGAAGGCCACGGCCTACCCCTGGACGCTGGCCGGAGTGTTCTTCGCTTACAGCCTCTGGTCTAACTCCCTGCCGGACACGGTCCCGGGCCCGGTAATCCGCGGAGTGCCCTCCCTGGCCGTACCCCTGGCCGTCCACCTGTTCACGCACCTCCTGAAGAAGCGTGAGCCCATGCCGGCCGAGTCCTTCGAGCTGGTCGTCGAGGACGACGAAGAGCCCCTGCCGGAAGAGCCGTGGGAGTTCTGGGAGCTTCCGCCGGTTCAGCGCCCGATCTTCGCGGCTGAGGGCGGGAAGGCGCCTAGCGTGAACGTGTCCACGGACTCCAGCGCCGTGATTCGCGCCTGGGCTCGCCAGAAGGGCTACGACGTGAAGTCGACCGGACGCATCCCCGAAGAGGTCCTGAAGGCGTACGCGAAGGCGCATGGCGGGGAACTGGTCTCCCCGTGAAGTTGGGGCGGTGCATGACGGGTACCCCGTCCTCACGCCGAGCAGAATCACTTGTGGCTGTCGCTGCCACGCTGATAAGAAGTCCGAGTAACCGAATTCCCGAAGAAGGAAAACACCATGGCCCAGAAGGTCGAAGTAACCCTGATTGACGACCTCGACGGTTCCGAGGCCACTCAGACCGTCGTGTTCGCCCTCGACGGGAAGACGTACGAGATCGACCTGAGCGACGGCAACGCCGAGAAGCTGCGCGGGGACCTGGCCCCGTTCCTCGGGGCGGCCCGTAAGACCTCTGGGGGCCGCACGGGGACCCGCCGCATGGGGTCTGCCAAGCCTTCCGAAGACACGGCCGCGATCCGGTCGTGGGCGAAGGCCCAGGGCTTGGTGGTGAACGACCGAGGCCGGGTGCCGGCCGACATCAAGCAGGCGTACGCGAACGCTCACTCCGCCTAGCTCGTCCGCGACCAGCGCAACCACGGCCCCCGCTTCGGCGGGGGCCGTCGTCGTTCACCACCACTCCGCCAATCCGGCTGCGGCCAGGAAAAGCGCAGCTGTTGCTACCAGGAGAAACGCTGCCCTGCGACGGTGCAGCCTGATCTTCTCAGGCAACTCCCTCGCCCCCCGGTCCGCGTCAAGTTCGTGACCGTGGTCTCTCACGACCTCGGCACGAATCCGCTGGGAGGCCTCCCATCCCAGTGCGAGGCACGCGGCAGTCAAGAAGGCACACGCGAGGAATGCGAAGCGAAGAACACCATGGTCACGAAAGACGGTATCGGCCAAGTCCCCCGCACCGAACAGCCCGAGACCGGCAAGGCCGGCCCCCATGTAGGTGAGCCGCGTGATCTCGTAGTCGGCCTGATTCTTCAGATGGCCCCAAGTCCCCTGACGCATGGCTCACCTCCGATCCCACAAGCCTAGGGCGCGCCGTTCCAGAAGCTGTTGGCGACTGCTAGATAGCTCTTCGCGAAGCTTGCTAGCTCATCCGTCGACATTTCCTCTTCGCCGTGATCGTGTCGTGCGAACGCTCCAACGGCAACAATTTCGACGTATAGCCCGATGGCAGCCTGGGGCGGCTCGAAGCCGCCAAGCCTTACCAGTGGGTGGTTCTCATCCATTGCTGCTTGGTGTAGAAGGTACAGCGCCTTTTCCAGCGTTGGCTGAATCTCGGCGATCCGAGCACCTTCGTAACCGGCGCGGCCCCACTCCCCGCTGAGTACACCGTGCGCGATGTCGGTCCAGCCCCTCACGGGGTCTTCTGTCATGTCGAGTCCCCCTCTGTTGGGGATGGCGTGGACTCGGCGGCTTGCCGCCTACTCCAAGGATGTGACCGGACCCGTTGCACGGCAACTCACGTCAACCGAGCAATGCTTGACGCCTCAATTAGTCGGTGGTCAGCGAGAAGGCCCCCGCCGAAGCGGGGGCCTTCTCGCACTCGGAACGTTTAGCAATCCCGACTGCCGATGTGTACCGATTGGGCTGCAACCTGGTAGGACTGGACCCATTTCCGCGGTTGGATGCACCAGTAATAGCTCGGCCCGGCGGCATTCGGATGCTTAACCGTCAGCTTGGCGGCGCCGTACCCGCGGGCGTTCACCACAGCCACGGGGTAGATCGCCCGAGAGAACGGCTGCGGGCTCGTAGTACTTTGCCCGAACATGCCGATGATGCGGGCGGTATTGAAGTTCGTGCCGTTGTAGACGCACACGAAGCCGGTCGGGCACCCGTACAGGGGTGGCAGCACGGCGTGGGCCGGCACTGCTGCGGTGGCCGGAACGGCCGTGGCAAGGGCGAGCACGGCAAGCAGGCGGGCAATGCAGCGTCGGCGGCGCATAGCTCCTCCTAAGGGTGGGCGTGCGTATCCCCGAGACGAAGAGTGAAGGGTTCGGCGATCCGCCTTCCGCGGCCGGACGGGAGTAAGAACCGTTGCAGCGGGTCAGCGACCGAATCCGCCTCCACCGTAGGCGTCCCTCAGGGTCTCCGCATGTCATAGCGGTGAGCCAGCCCGCACACGCTGCCATCCCGGCAGGTCACGCGCCCCCGCGCCCGCCCGTATCTCACATTGGGAAGCTGTGTAAACGGGTAGGCTTGATCACTCCAAGTCTAGCTTGCGCGTCTAGTTTCAATACTAGTAACGTCGCGTCCCTCGGCTCCGGCCGGGAGTCGCAGCTAGACGGCCTCACGGGTGGCACCGAGGGGAGACGACATGCCAAGGGAGAGCGGTCCCAGGAAACCGCCCTGCGGCCCCGTGGTGACGACACGGGGAGTCCAGGCAGTCAGCGGTAGGAGAACGGCTCCGCTTCACCAAAAGTCCGACCCCGTTAGCCCCGGGCGGTAGAGAACGAGAGGCTTACCGAGTAGACAGGCATGTCGGGTGAAGGTGGACCCGGACCGGCGCTCCCGCAGAGGGGGCGAGTAAGCGACGCTCTGACCTTCTACACATCCCGGTCCCACGGCGCGGCCAATTCCCGCAATGCCGGTCCTGAAAGCGAGAGCCCCGACGGGCGTACCGAGGTACGTAAGTCGTCTCCTAGGTCCCCTCTTGAAGTGAGCAACCTCCAGCAATGGGGGGCCTATTGCTTACTTCAAGGGGGGGTCCAACCCGCTCCCGCCCGCTCAGGGCACCCGAGGCATGGGGTAACGCAAAGACGAAAGACAACAACAACCGCCCACCCACCGGAGCGGCTAGACAGTGATTCCAAATACTAGTAACGTCTCCCTTGTCAGCGAGAGAGCAGAGGAAGGGCGACACAGTGGCAAAGGTGCAGCGGACTCCAGAAGGGTTGGCAAAGGCCATCGAAGCCCAGGGCTTCAAGGTTGAGCGGCGGAATCACGGTTGGCTGCGCTGGCCGAACGATCCACTGAAGCCCGCCGAATGGATTAGCCGCAACACCGGGGGTCGGGGTCAGCGAAACAATCTGGCGGTAGCAAAGCGGTTCGGGGCTCTGTAGCCTCGCCGGGGGCCGGGAGACCGGCCCCCTTCACCGTGTCAGCGAGAGAGAAGGTTTAAACCATGCAGGAATACCAGGCCATCATTCGTGTCCGTCATGAGGGCCTCGACCTGGCCGTGTCGGATGCGGCACTCGACAGGGTGACCGGTGCGCTGGTCGACTATGGCGCTACGGCGCAGTTCTGGCCGGGCGTGAGCGAGTGGACCATGACCGTTCGGGTGCCTACGTTGTGGGACGTGGCGGCCTATGCCGGCCGAGCCGTTCGGACCGCTTACTTCGAGGCTGGCCACGGCGTCAAGGTCGTGCGAGTGGACGCGTGGAACGTGGACGAGTGGGAGCAGGCCAAGGGGCTGGGCGAGTAGGACTGGGGCCGGGAGACCGGCCCTTTCGCTTTCCCTGAAGCTAGTATTTGGAATCTCGTTTAAACGCTGCTACTGTCTTCCTTGTCAGCGAGAAACGGCCTCGAAACCGGGGCCGGATGAAGGGAAGAGCAATGGCTGTATCGCTCCGTAAGGGCATTCACCGATGGGTCTACTTCTGCGAGGAGAGCGTGACCTTCTGCCGCTGCTGCGGAACGATCCTCGACCTGGGGGCCTCGCCCGCTAGCGACTTCTGCACCGTCCTGCATGACGCGCACTGCGTGTGTGACCGCTGCCGACAGCTGATCAACGGTTAGCCTGAGAACATGAGAGAAGGGGCGCCCACGGGGCGCCCCTTCTTCGTTCCTCACGCTGCGCTCACTCGGCACCCGCGGCCTTCAACCGCTGATCCAGCTCCACCATGCGCCGCACGTCCGGCCGAGGGTGGCGCCACTGGTTCTGAGGCACCTCGACCGCCTTCGCCGGACAAGCCGCCAGGAAGGCCGAGAACTGGTCGTCACACCATGGGGGCACCCAGGCCCCGGAACGGCAGAGAAACACCGCGTCGAAGACCACACTCGGCGCCTGGCCGTCGTCAATGGTCATGCTCACGGGGATCAGGGGCCGCTCAGCCGGCCGGGTCATGGACTCGCGCCACGGGGGGAAGTGCACGAAGACCTGAGAGCCGTTCCAGTAGTGCGCCAGAAGCCAGTTCTCGGCACTGATCGGCCCCCGCTGCTGCCAGTCCTCGAAGGTCCGGTGATTGAGCTGATAGCCGCAGTCATGGTGCGCGTCGTAGAGGTGGACCGATTCCCAGGGCCCCTCTCCCCCCAGGTTGGAAGGGAACACCTGACCCGCCCAGGCGTTCGAGTCGGCATAGAACACCCTCGCCTTCGGCGCGATGCGAAAGCGGTCCCAGAAACCCTCGAACCCCTCGCAGAAGGGCAAGGGAGCACCAGCCCCGAGGAACGCCCGGATACGACGGAGCCAGATCACCTCGACGTGCGTCACGTCCTCGGCCACCGGCCACGCGTACAGGTCGGCGTGCTCACCCACGGGGCCGCCTGCCGTCGGCGTCGAGAAGAAGAAGTCCCAGTCCACAACCAGGAGATGCATGGTCCGAACCTAACGAAGGGGGGAGCCCCCCGGCCGTAGCCGGGGGACTCCCTTCGGGGGATGAGCGGTTGATCAGTGGCCCGGGGAGCCCGAGCCGCCCTGCTGGTCGCCGTCCTCGATGTCCGTGTTGCTGGACCCGTGGCCGCCGTTGTCGTCCTCGTCACCCTTGGGGGTAGCCTTGCGGGTGAGTGCTTCCTTGAGCGTCATGGCTTTCGCCTCTCTCAAGACACGACCGAGGGCCTGTCCCACGGCCGTCGTGCACTTGCCACCCGCCCCGGTCACGGGCCCTTCCAAAGCAACGTGACCGGGGCGGGCTCTAGCCCCGCCTCCTGCGTCTCACGGGGTGACGTGGGGCCCGGGAGATCGGATCGGCTCTCCAGCAGGAAGCGGGAATCTGGGGGCGCCCTAACGGGCGCTGAAGGCCGCGGCGAGCACTAGGCCCATGCCGGCCGAGATTGCGAAGACGAACAGGGACCGCGCGGCGCGCTTCACCATCGCCGGATCGGCTCCTTCGTCCCCCCAGCGCATCGGGGGCAGGCGACCTTGAACGTCCAGCGGCAGAACACGCATCCTGCGAAACCGCAGCAGTCGGGGCACCAGATGCCCCGGGTGTCGGCACAGATCCCGCAGATGGTCCCGTTCTCGGTCATCCACTCAACGACGTTGGGACGCCCCAACGCGTAGGGGTACCCCGTGCGGCCCGCCCGAGGCTTCTCCTTCGCCTGTACCGGCAGCTCCGGGCCGCAACACCGAGGGGTCATCCGCGGCCCCTGGTTCACATCCACGGGAGGAGTCACAGCCACCGCCCGATCGAGCCGTGTTCGGCAACCCGCCGGTTGTCTTCCTTGACCTTCCGTCGGAGCCACGCGAACAGGGGGCTGTCCTCCTCGGCCGGCCTTTCGTGCTGCGGCTCCACTGTGTCGACCGTGTCCGCCGGGGCGAGCGCTTCGGGCTGCTCGGTCACTGCGCCCTCCAATCCGAAAACCGCCGGTGAGGATGGCGGCGCAGCTGGTCGTTCATGTTGGCGAGCGTCACCGCGTCCCCGGCCGTTCGGGCGCGCCCTCGCTTCCAGTCGAAGAGGGTGCAGTGCGGGCACCCCGGGACCGGGGTCGGCTCCAGCGGCGAAACCGTTGCGGTTGTGGTGGTAGTGCTCACAGAAGCCCCCGCAAGCCCGTTTCAACGCGCTCGAGAATTTTCTTCGGCGGGTTGGCGAGATAGCCGGACCTCGGCACCCAGTCGGGGGCGAGGTTCCAGAAGCCGCCCATCTCGATCAGGGCCGCCAGTTCCTCGGCGTCGCGCTCGACGGCGCTCAGAACCCGTTCCGCTCTTGTCTCACTCGCCATGGTTCGCCCGCTCCTCGTAGCTGCGCTCCGTGAGGAAGACGCTACGGACGGGGCACAGTTGGGCTCCACGAAGTTCTACGAGATTCCACGCGAGTTAGCCGAGGGCGCCGATCGCTTCGGTGATCAGGGCGCGGGCCGGGCCGCCGTAAACGGCCATCTCGGACAGCATCTCGAACGCCTTGACGTACTGCGCCATCTCTGACGGCGCGGTGAGGTTCACAGCGGCGGTCAGCGTCTCGACCTGGGCCTGTTCCGTGTCGTAGATGGAGAACGTCTCCAGCGGCCACATTTCCCGGTCATCCGTGAACGGCACGATGCCGAGGGACACCGCGGGCAGCGACATGACCGACAACAGGTGTCCGAGCTGACCCGCCATGACCTCGGCACCGCCCATGCGGTGCCGCAGGACGGCTTCTTCAACCAGGATCGCGAACCGGTGGTCCCCGTGGCGGAGTACGCGCGCCCTCTTCATGCGGGCCGCGACGGCTTCGGCTACGTCGTTCGGCGTCTGCCGGAATGCAGTGATTGCAGAGAGCAGTGCGGTTGCATACTCCGGGGTCTGAAGCAGACCGGGCACGACGTTGGAGCAGTAGACGCGGAACGAGCGCGTGCGCTCGTAGAGGGGCACGTACGACTCCTGGAGTCGTCGCAGCCCTGTGCGCTGTAGGCGCTTCCACTCGACGTACGCGTTCTGAGCGGACCGCGAGGCAGCGATCAGGTCCGCTGCCTCGTCGGGAACGCCGCAGATGGTGCACCATTCGCGGATGTCGGCATCGGACGGCGGGGTCGTTGCGTTCTCCAGCCGAGACGCCTTCGAGGGGTACCAGCCGGCGCGTTCCGCCACGTCCTTCGCCAACAGTCCAGAGTCCAGGCGGATGTTCTTGAGACGCTTTGCGAGTGCCTCACGGGCCGCCTGGACACTGGACGATGGGGATTGGGCCATCGGTGCTGTCGCGCCTCAGATGGTGTACTGGTCGTGCGGGATCGCCCGATCCCAGACGGCCTCGAAGGCCGTCGCACACAGCTTGGCCACCTCGGGCCGCTCGTCCACTTCATCCCCGAGGTAGACACCCTCGCCGGAGAAGTAGCCGAACCTCACCACCTGGTCGTCAAAGACCCAGAAGTCGTTTCCGGGCAGGGCGATGTCCGACGCGTTCCGGCGCGGAAGCCAACGGATGTCCTCACCAGCGGCCACGTTCGTGAACGTGCCGTCGTAGAGGTACCGCGTGTACTCGCTGACAGGCTCCGAGACGATCCGTGCGCGACGGATGACGACCCCCCGGGCGACGGATTCCGCCACCATGTCGAGCCACGGGCGCCACCAGGACGCCCGGTCGTTCGGGTTGTGCCGATGGCCGGCCTTCCACGCGGCTACGCGGGGAGCTTCGTCGGGATCGTCGTAGCTGTCGCGCATCTCAAGATGCACGGCGGACCGCTGGCAGGCAGCAAGCAGTTCACTAAACGGGGGCGCCGCTTGCGGCATCGAAAGCCTCCTTGATGATGGCGGCCATACGGATGGGGATCCGAATGACACCCTCGCTGTCGGGGATCGGGCCAGCCTCCCGGCACTTGGCCAACGTGGCTTCGTCCGGCAACCAGCCCTGCAACACGACCTCTTGCTTCTCTACATCCGCCCAGGCCGTCGGGCAGTTCGCTCCGTCGGTGTTCGGATCTTTCGCGATGAACCGTAGCGACATGACGCCCTCCCGGCGCAAACGACTTCCACGGACTTCTACGGATCGACCCTCACGACGGGTGGGGATCACGTCAAGGGTGCAGTTTCAGTCACGGGATTGAAAGGGCCCTGGCGGGTTCGAGGCGGTCCCCCGCGGAGACGTGTAAACGCCCCGCAGAACGACGAAAGCCCCCCACGCCCAGAGGGCGCGGGGGTTCGTTGTGCGGGTGCTACTGGTCGGCGAGACCGGAGTGAACCGGCGACGGGGTCAGGAGAGCGTCACGGGTCTTCGCGTCCTCGACGCGCTGAACGACCTCACCGCCGACCAGACCGAGGACGGCCGCGACGACAGCCAGGACCTGAGGCTGCGGTACGTCGACGCCGTACGCGGCGACCAGACCGAGGACGGCGACGGCCAGGGCGTAGACGCGGGCCGGCTGAGACTTGAGGGACTTCATGATGATCCTTACTTGCCGTAGGCGAGAGTGAGCAGGTAGGCGTAGCCCTTCGGGCCGATGGCCACATCCCAGGTCGAGCCCTTGGCCGCAAACTGCGGGTACTTCCGGTGGAAGATGCCCACCGACTCCTGAGTCTTCGGGCCGTAGTTGTCCGACTCGGCGACGCTCTTGTTCATGAACCCGGCCGCCTTCAGGGCCCGCTGAAGCGGCTTCGCCGAGGGGGAAGCGCTGTTCGGCCGCAGGCCCTGCGGGAAGGACGGACGGGTGTCCGGCTGCACCGGATCAGCCGGCTTGCCCATGAGTGCGTTTACACGCGACAGGAAGTAGTCCCAGGGGAAGTTGGGGCCGGGGTCGGTGTGGTCGGTCTGGCCGTACGCGGCGGACACGTCACGGTGACCGACGATGCCCTTCCGGCCGGCCTTCAGCTCGGCCGCGGTGAGCTTGACCGCCGGAATGCCGTGCTTCTGGCACCAACCGGCGACGACCTGGGCGGCCTGTTCGAGGACGCCCTTCGAGTACTGGTCGAGCCACTCTTCGCGGGTCTGCCGCGCGTATCCGGCGAGCTCGATTCCCAGGCCGTCGGAGTTGGCGCCGGGCGCGTGCCAGGCTCGGTCTCCGTCGGCGACGCACCGCACCGCAGAGTTGTTGTCAACGCATACGTGCGCACTGGCCTTGCTCGATGCGTCCATGGTCGAGAACCAATGAGCCACATTCTCCGCAGTCATGGGGCCCTCGGGGGCCTCCATGTCGTGAATGACGACCACGCGGATAGGGATGGTACGGCCCTGGCCGTACCACTTCGCCTGAACGAATTCCATTGCAGGTGTCCTTACTCCGCCACCGGGGCGGTTCGAAAGAGAGAAACAAGTTCCTGATGCTGGGCCGTGACGATGGCCTTCAGGTCTGCGATAGCGGCCTGTCCAGTGACAAGCTCGGAAAGGTGCCGATTCTCAGCTTCGAGGCGAGCGACACGGCCGCTTAGTTCTTCAAGTTGCGCTTCGAGCCGATCGGCTCGGGCCTTCTGTGCCTCGGCTTCGCCCTTCCAAATCTCGGCCGTTGCGTTGTCGACCGAGGAGCGGACGCGCACGTATGCGGCGCCGAGTGCGCCGAGTGCTGCGAGAGCACCGAAGGCCCACCCGGCAATGCCGAGGAGGTCCACGGGTGTTTCCCCTACTGATTAGTTGCCGAGCCAGCGAAATTCCATCCCAGTGACACGCTGGCCGGAGTCGAGAGTCAGAGATGCGCCGCTGTTCTGCATGGCGAAAAGCTCGAAGTACTCACCGGCCAGACAGTTCAGCTCGAAGGTGCGGGTAATGAACGTCTGGGCCCCGTTCACGGCCGCAAGATGAATCGTGCTCATCGTGCTACCGCCCGCCGCGTTGCCGTTGGAGTTCTTTCGGAAGTTCAGCTGCCGGTACCCAGTTGAGTTCGAGGGGAACCGCCCATAGAACGTAACGAGATACTGGCCTGTCGTATTGATGGTCACTCGGCTGATGTCCGCCGAAGTCGAGTGCATCGAGTCGGTGTCCCAGCTTTCAGTATCGAAAGTGACCAGCGTCGAAGTGCCGCTTGCGCAGGGGATACCGGTTGCTGTGTAGACACCGCATCGCGGGGGGTTCATAAGGAAGTCGAGCGGGGTCTTCGTGGCAGCAGTCAGCTTTGAAGCCGTGACCTTCTCGCCTGCGAGAAAACTTTGAGTGGCGGGAACAGTGCCCATGCCGGCCATGTCTCCAAGGGGTAAGCACACCAAAAGGGCGCCCCTTAGGGCGCCCTCTGGTGTCGTCGTCTACTAGTAGGCCAGGACCGAAGTTCGGTCGAGCCGCCCCAACGTGGGATCTTCGAGAACCCAAACGTCGGAGTTTTCGGCCGGAGATAGGGAGAGCGTCGTGTCCCAGTCCAGGGTTCCGCCGTCCACGGAAACATCCGTGGCGACGGCCTCGACGTAGTAGTCAAGGCTGGAATCCGGAGCCTGCGAAGGCAGATCAGACAGTGTGATTCGGTCGCCGATCTCGACGCCCAGGACCAGCAAGAACAGATCCGGGGAAGTGGTCGCCTTAAGCGTCACCGAATCGCACCGCACGACGGGGTTCGAGTAGTGGTTCAGCAGCGTGTAGGCCGCATCCTGAACTTCACTGTCCGAAGTGACCCGAAGCTCAATGCTCTTCGACTTGCGCCCGTACGCGCTGATCGACGCTGGATCCTTCAGCACGCCTTCAATGCCGTTGGTCCGCTTGTACGCGATTTCGTTGATGATCCGGTCTTCGTCCATCTCGAACTGAAGGCCAGGCTCGTACGGCAGGCCGAGACTGTCGCTCAGTACGTACCGCACAACGGCGCCCTGGCGCCGATCCCGGTTGTGGTAGGTCAGCCGACCGTCACCATCCATGAAGATGTATCCGGATGCGTCCTCCGCGGCCCTTTGCAGTTCTTCGAGTGCGCTAGCGCCCGAAGACCAGTCCGGACCCTGCACGGCACTCTTCGCTGCATCGAACGCTGTCTCGCCCTGATAGTTCGCCATGTTGGATATGCGCTCGATGCGCGTCTTCTCGTCCTCAGAGAAGACCGAGCCGCCGTAGTCGCCGAGCTTCCAGAAGCTGGAAATCTCGCTTGACGACAACTGCCTGTCCCACAGGGCCAGATGCCCATAACGGCCGTTCGCGTACTCCGCGTAGATGCTGCCGGCCTGGGCCCCGGCAAGGGAGGCCCAACGCATGTCGCGGACGTCGGGGTTCATCACGGATCCGAGGTCGCTCTTAATGTCCAGAGACCCGTTAATCCAGATGGATGTATACCCGTCCTTCACCGTGACGACCACGAATGACGGCTTCGAAGACGACAGCGAGGCGTTCGAAGTTGCGGACGATATGCCTTCCCCGAAACGCATGCTCGCAATGATCTTGCCGGACGAGTTGAGCTGTACCTTCAGGCCGTCGTTTCCGTTGTCCGCCCAAGATCGGAACATTGTCGACGTGAGCCCCGTGGACGGGTAGACAGGCTGACACCAGAATGCGACCGACAGTTGACTGTCGAGCGGATAGATCCGCCCTCCGTTGTCGCAGATGTCAACGACGGTTCCCTGATCACTGGCGACATTCGCCAGGCTGTAGCACGTCGTTGCGTCCTTGCGAACGATGGACTCAGCCCCCAGGAGCGGAGTACCGCCGCCGTACTTCGAAGGAACCAGTCTTGCGGGCTGCAAGTCGTTGGCGAGATTCTCAAGCCTGGCCGCTCCGACAGGATCGCCGAGAGTCCAGTACCCGAGCGGATTCGTGGTCAGAACCTGAGACTGCAAAGCGGCCCGGATGTCGGTGTTCGAGAGAACGGAGAAGCCGTCAACGGCAGAAACGTCCACTGTGGCCGTGAGCCCCTCGGAGGTTACCGGCCATTTCTCTATATACCCGTGGAAGATCGAGCCCCCCGGGTTCCACTCCGACAGAGTGTTGCCCGCTTCGATTTGGATCTCATCGAGGTAGAACGCGGCGCCGTAGTCCCCGCCCTGTGAACCCACTGAGAGACCGGCCCACACGGCGTTGGCGGGTGCTACAGCCGTAAGGGGCGGAAGGGCTTCCCAGGCGCCCGGAAGGCTGTCGTCCACTGCAGGGCCCGAAGCCGACGCGTTCGCCGCTCCAGTCCAGCGCCACCCGCTCGAAGCGCCGTCCTTGTAGTCGGGCACCACGTCACCGATGACCGCGTGACAGGCGTCCGCATACCACTTCGTTCCGTTGGCCCCGACGAAGGACACTCCAACCCGGTCAATGGTCTGACCGGCGGTGGCCGTGTAGGTGCCGGTGAGGCGAACCCAGGTGTCCGGCGCAGGAAGCGGGTTGATCGGGTTGACCTTCAGCGTTGTGGTGCCACTCCGCCAAGCAAGCTGACCGGCCGTGATCCCCGATGCGGGAATCTTGACCCACACCCCGAAGGCAACCTTCTGCCCCGCCGTGGCGGGCTCCATGGTCCAGGTCGTGCCGGCCGAGCCGCCCTCGGTTATGTGCGTGTGCTCGACGCACGCCGCACCCGCGTAGAAGTCGGTCGTGACCCGCGCTCGAGTCAGGTTGGATGCCGAGCCGTAAAGCTGCGTGTCACCTAGGCCAGCCTCCAACCCGGGATTGAGGGCCAGGTTCCCCCTGGTCCCCATCAAGGCCAGGGGCGCGCTGTTGGCGCTCTGTTGGATGAACCCGCCGTCAGCGTCGTACCAGCGGAAGGTACTGATCAGATTCACGTCTCGGGAGGTGCCTGCGAGGCGGACGCACCCTGACACCGTGTAGGTGCTGCCCGCGCTCACGCGGGCCAGGCCGACAGGCGAACCCCCGGACGCGTAGCCGCAGCGCACGCCGCTCGCGTAGTCGGCCGTCCCGTTGTTGCCTGTCGTGATCTTGACCGCTCCAGCACCGCTCTTCGCCACCGGCGCCCACACGTTGGAGGTGCCGGGGCTGTGCGATGTCGAGAAGAACATCGACGTGCGGCTGATGTCTCCGCCCGTGCTGACGTCTTTAGGGGCCAGGTTCGCGGTACGTACCCGCACGCGACGGCGGGGGACAACGTTCGGGTAGTAGGGCTGAGCCTTGAACCACTCCGCCCGCTCCGCGGAAACGATGAGCGGGCCGGTCCCCTTCCCCTCGGGGTAGGTGTCCGCGTAGATGTAGAGCGTGGCCGTGGCAGTGCCGGCCGGAGGTGTCTCTTCATGCGTGTAAACGGCCGGAGAGGTGTCAGCCACGAAGCGCGTGCCGGTGAGGAACTGAAGCGTCGCCCCACCCGCGTCCACCCACTTCACCGCGAAGTAGCAGGACACGGGCTTACCGTTCGTGTAAACGGTCCGGGACATGACTCTTCGCTGTCCGTCGTCGTCAACTGCGCCGAGGCTGATTTGCGACATGACCGTGTTGTTATTGCGGTCCGTCATGTCGAAGGTGTAAACGCCGGAGAATGCGGTGAGGAGGTTCCTTCCCGCCTTCCTCTTACCAGGGGTGAAGCGCCCATCCGAGTTATCAAGGGACAGTGAAAGGGTTCCGGCCTCGATGCGGTCGAGCTCTGTGTTTCGCCCGCGCTTGACCTGGAACCCCTTCACATAGTCACTAACGTCCGTCCACGAATAGGACGAAGAGAAGGGGCCACCGTCAAAGGCAACCTCGACGGTAACCTTGGGAATCATCGCCATGCTTAGAATCCCGTCCTTCCTCCGTTTCGCTTTCCGTTGCGAACGATCTCGTCTCGAATGGTGGTAGCAATCGACCGCGCTAGGGCCTTCTCGGCTGTCACGTTGCCCTGAACCGTCACATGGACGGTCGGGGCGCCCTGAGGCGGTCTTGCACTGGCTATAGACCTGTTAGCAAGGCTGCCCGTAGGGCGGCGCACACCAATTGACCCTCGGTCCCAGTCGAATTTGCGGCCTAGGCCCCAGACCCCCCTACCTGCGCCGATGCCGATGATTTTGCCCAGGAAGGTGATGTACTTGCCTGTGCTGATAATTTTCATCGCCTTGTTGAGCTCATCGACCATGGTCTTCGCCATGGTCTGAATCGACTTAGCCAGGGCCTTGTCTTGCGCCTTCAAGCCCGCGATGACGCTGTTAGCCGCCTCGATGCCAGCGTCGTAGTAGTTGCCGGAAACGAACTTGCCCAGGTTCTTCGACTGACTGCCGATCGCCGAGTAGGTCGAGTTCAGTTCCGTGATCTGGCCCGCGCCCGCATTGAGAAGGGCCTGTGCCATCTGGCCGCCCTCTGCGGGGCCGGCCTGGGCAATCTCGCTGATGATGCCTGGCCCGAGGCCACGCTTCGCGAGAGTCTGAAGGTTCTTCCGGAAGTTGGTGATCGCCTTCAGCTTGCCCTTAAGGCGGGCGATAACCGCGTTCGCCGAGTTGTCCCCGTACTGGCCGCTGTCGAGAACACCCATGAAGGCGCCGAAGCTATTCGCCTTATCCGTAACAGACGAGGCCATGTCAGCCTTCGCCTTCTTCAGGTCTGCCAACTTTTCGTTAGCCGCGGTGATCCGCTCCTGAATGTTCTCTCGCGCCTTCGCGAGGAACAGGAGGGTTTTGTTCTGCCGCGAGATGTAGTCGTGCAGAACATCGGAGGCGCCCTTCGTCATCTCCTTCGCGTTGAAGGCCTTCGTGACAAGTTCATGGAGCTTCTTCGTTGTCGCCTCGATGCTCTTCGAACCGCCGGTCATGCCCTTAACGAGGCCCTCGGTAATCCACTTACCAATCTCCGCCATGACGCGGGAAGGCGAGTGAATGCCCAGGGCCTTCTTAATCGGTCCGGGGATCTGGTCCACGATGGCGCGGGCCGCGCTCATGACCGCGCCGAGGCTGCCGCGGATGCCGTTGACGAGACCCTGAATGATGTTCCGGCCGATACCCGTCAGGGTGCCGGCCAGGCCCGACAAGGCGCCCGAGACATGCCCCGGGATCTCTCGCACCACACTGACAACGGAACTGACCTTGTCCCTGACCGACGAATAGAGAGACTGGAACCCGGAGACGAAGAAGTTCTTCACCGAGCTAACGGCAGATGACGCCGCAGAGCGAAGGTTCGCCATCGCTCCGGAGAAGAAGCCGATGATTCCGTTCACGATGGAATTGAAGACAGACTTGATCAGATTCCACTGCAAGCGCCAAAGGCCCACGAAGGCGTCAAGGGCTAGCTTAAGAACGAGCTTGATCGTGTTCATCACGGCGCTGAAGATTCCAGCGATAACGTCCCAGACACCGGAAAAGATCTGCTTGACGCCCGTCCAGGCCTTCGACCAGTTTCCGGTGAAGATGCCGATAAATACGTTGTAGAGACCCTGGATCACCGACAGCACGCCAGATATGACCTGCCAAATGGCGTCCCAGGCACCCCTGACGTACTGGAGAATCGTTTCTCCAAACATCTGCCAAAGGAACTGCACAACGGTGACGAAGGTCTGTATCGCAACCTTGATGAAGTCGAGATACGTCATGAAGGTCTGCCAGAGCTGAACGAGAACAGGCTGTGCCTTCAGCCAGAGCTCTTGGAAGATCGGCATGAGTGTTGTTCTGAAGAACAACACGAACTGCTGAAGGGCAGGGCCGACGATTGCCCAAATACCCGAGAGCTTCGCAGTCAGCTGGTCGAGCGCGGTACGCGCCGCGCCGGTCTCGAAACTCGTCCTGATCTTCTGGCCGACAATTTGCAGGCCCTGCACGAACGGGCCGACTACGGTCCCAATCGCCTGAAAGGCGGGGGCTAGCTTCTGCCCGAGGCCCTCGAACGACATGATCGCCGAGGCCGCAGCATTCGTGAAGCCCATTTCGAGCTTGCGTTTAAACCCTTCGACCTTCGCCGCCGCATTGTTGTGCATCGTGTCGGCCATCTGCTGGGCCGCGCCCTTGACGTTGCCGAGGGACTGCACTGCGGTCGAAGTGTTCAGGGCGAATAGCGAATCACCAAGGTCTTCAGCCTTCGTGCCAAATAGTGCGACAGCAGCAGCATTGCGCTTTACCGGATCCTCAGTGTTTCGCAGCTTTTCAAGGACCAGACCGAGGCCCTGTTCCGCATCGGCGCCGCCCTTGGCGATCTTTGCCGTCATCTCCTCGGCGCTAAGACCGAGTTCCTCGTACCCCTTGGCCGAGGTAGTCGAAGCGTCGATTGCCCGAATGCTGAATTCCTTCAGCGCGTCGGCGACAAAGTCGGCATCTCGCGCGCCGGCCTTCAGACCCTGGGAAAGAAGACCAACGGCCTTCGGTCCGTCGAGACCGAGGCGATGCAAGGGGGCGCCATATTCGTTCAGGGTGTCAAGGAAGTCCTCGCCCTTGTCAACGCCATTCGTGAAGCCCGCGGCCACTACATCAAGCGCTTCGTCCGCGCTCTTCGCAAGGCCGTTTCTCATCAGGTTCGAGACGGCCTTTGTCGTGCCGCCTATCTCCTGGTCCATGACCTCGGATATCGTCGCCACCTTCGTGGCGATGGGCTTGAAGTCGACGGCGTTGACGCTCATGTTGAGGTCTTGGGAAACACGCCGAACGATCTCGCCCGTTTCCGCAGTCGACTCCCCGAAGCCGCCCACGTAGAGCTGTCCGGCGAGCTTGCCGGCCTGCTCCGCGTCCTTGCCCGAGAGGCCCATCGAAGCGGCCAGCTTGGCCCGGTTGTGGATCTCGTCCAAGCCCTTTGAGAACGCCAGGAGACCGGCCAGGGGAAGGGCGGCGAGGACGGCCGCCCCCATGCCGGCCATGGCGCCCTTGAAGCGCCCCATCTTTCCGCCCATGGCGTCGAACTGGCCGCCTGCATCCTGGGATGCGTCGGCGAGTCCGTCAATTGCCTGTTCCGCCGAGGACGCGTTACCAGTGATGACGACGCGGAGCGTTCTCGAATCGCCCATTAGTAAGACTCCCGGCTAGCGTTGTATTCGTTCATGTAGTCGCAGAAGGCGCGATATTCGGCCGCCGTCATGCGTCGGACTTCGCCGGGAGTCATGCGGTAGAACCGGCAGAACGCGGCCCGATCTCTTAGGCGTTCTGCTTTTCGTCGTTTCCCGGGCCGTCCTGGGAACCGACCAGTTCGAGGGCGGATACGCGGACGTTGCGCGCATCCTCAAGAGAGAAACCGGGCTTCTCGGATCGCTGAGTGATCCAGATGAGAGCCTTAAGGGCCTTCGTGGGTATCTTGGTTTCGAGTTCCGGGCGGCCCTTCTCGTCCAGAACCTTCTTTCCATCCGGGCCAATCACCGGCCGAGGCGAAAGAACGTCGTAGATTGCGGCGCCCACAACCTCTTCGAAGTCTTCGAGATCGCCGATCGTCAGAACGTCGGGGTCGACACGAAGGGAAACGGTTTCGCTAGAGTTGCTCATTCTGGAAATGCCTCCGACATTAGGCGTTCGATTTTGTCCATGTACTCTTGGATGAGCTGCGGGCCCTTCTCCCGGATGGACGGGTGAAGGAAGTAGCCAGGGCCGCCGTTCCATCCGTCGAATTGGTTTCCTCGCCATGGGCGGAAACCCCGGGCGACGTTGCCCTTCCGAGTGAGCTTCTTTGCGCCGAACTCGGCGCCCAGGGCATAGGGCTTGCGCGCACTGCCCATCCGGATTGCCGAATAGTTCTGCGTCTTCGTGGCGCGAAGAGATTCGGCCGCGGATCTCTGTTGGCGCGATAGGCCGGAAGCCTTCGACTTGGCCGCAGCGGTCAGCTTGTCGGCGACATCGAAGTTCGCCTGTTTGACCTCGTCGCGTACGCCGTCGGCGCCAGCACGCGCGAGAGCGCGGGTGAACTGGGCTAGGCCATCGACATTTCCGTAAATGCCTTCAGTGGGCATAGCCCAGCCCCCAAATGCTATGTTCCCAATACTAGTTACTGGGCAAAAAAAGAGAGACCCTTACTGAAGGGCCTTGTACGTGATCGTGACTGCCGATGCAGTTCCGTCGGTCAGCGCGATTCCGGAAAGGTCGTGCTCGACCACTTCGAGGCCGCCCACGTTGACCGGGCCTTCATCGAACCGGGCGAACGGCATCTGTACCTTGAACTGGGAACCGTCCGGCCCATCCCAAAGAACCGTGATGTCGGCGACCGCCCCACTCGCGATGGCCGAAGCGACGCGGTTGATCTGGGCAGTGCCGCTGAACTCGCCCTTGATGGACCACTCGTACTTGCGAAGATCCGACTCCAGCGGTTCGCCCTTCTTGCCGCTGCTGCGGATGAAGTAGCGGTCATCCTTCAGGCCGTTACTGGCCTTCAGGGAGAAGTCAGAGATTTCGAAGGCAGACCCACCAACGGTGACGGTGCCGCCGCCGAAGCTGAAGAGCTTCGTATTGGCGACATAGGTAGGCGTCGCCAGGGCGTACGCGCCGCTGCCGGCCCCGATGCTCTCCTTGGCGAAGTCCAGGCCCACGGAGAGCTTCAGAAGCTCGTCAACCGCGTTCGAGAGCTCCCATTCCTTGACCTTGCCGCCCTCGTACGTGAAGGGCACCTTCGTGCCGGTGTTGTCCACGCGGCCTACCTGGGCCGTGAAGCTCTTGCCGTTCAGGTCGCCCACGGTCGCGGTGTGCGTGATGAAGCCACCTGTGGGGGCGCCCGAGCTGATGCCGCCCATCATGTGCTTAAGCCAGAAGTCGAAGCCGCCGGAGAGCACTTCCATCTTGACATCACCTTCGGCACCCTTCGGGTTGGGTGCGAAGCGGTCGCTCCGCAGCACGCGGGTACCGGCGCGGATCGCCTCGGAATCGATCCTCTCGTACTTGCCTTCAATGCCTTCGTCGGTGAACTCGAAGAACTTCGCGGGGGTTACGGCCGTGCCGTATGTGCTCTCGTCCGCGACACCGAAGAATGAATCATGAATCGTGGGCATTACTTGGCTATCTCCTTCTTCGCCTTGACTTCCTGCCACCCCTGGCGAAGTAGTGCCTGGGCTACGTCCTCGGCGACCTCGATCGGGTCGCCCTTCTCAGCGGTGACGCCCAGCGAGGGAACCTCGACCGCTGAATATGGGCCGTTGTATGCAACGGTCTTCACTAGAGCCTCGCCTTCACGCGAACAACCGCCTCGAACTGGCCTTCATAGACCTGATCCGACGGGAAGCTAGAGAGCTTCTTAGGGATGAAGTCCGACGTGACGACGGACTGAATGCCGAGGGTGGGCGCCGCCTTCATCCCGTCCTCGATTCCGGCGGCCATGCGCTGAAGCTCTGACTCGACCTCTTCGGCCGTTCCGGCCGAGAGTTGGCAGTTCACAATCACGCTGACCTCGAAGACTTCGTCTCGGCTTCGGTTGGTCACCCACTGGGAATCCGGCCACTGCACCTCACCCACGAAGACCCACCTACGCTCGGGGTTCCGCATCGGGTAGCCCCAGGTGACTTGGTAGCCGGCCAGGGCGGGAAGAGCCTTGATCATGTCCCGCAGTGCAGCCTTCACCGCGAACGCTTGAGTGCTCACCTCGAAGCCCCCAACACGTCATAGAAGATGCGGTACTTGTAGCGGCTGAGAGTGGCGTCGACCTCGGGAATGCCTGTCTCGTAGCCGTTTCGCCCGGGGGTGGCCAACGTGAAGTTGCCGCCCTCGGCTGCGACGAAGGCCGTGGCCCGGTCCGGGATGCCGGACCGCTCGGCTGTCAGGACTGAGCGAAGCCGCAGCAGTCCCGCACGCTTCGCGTCCTCGGGGACCTGGGGAAGGCCATAGGTGAAGGTCACGGTGTACCTGTCGCCGTCCGCCAGGTCGTACGGGGCCCGCACTGAGCCCGAGGGGCCCACGGTCCAGCCTGCTACGTCCACGGCGCCTGAAGGGCCGCAGACGGCCTTCACGGCGAGCAAGTCGAAGGCGCCCAGGAACAGGGTCGGGGTGTCGTCCGCCTCGACCTCGACACGGGCCGCCCTCGGCACAAAGCTGCGACCTGTGATCCGCTCGAACTCGTCTTCAACTACCTCCCGGTAGTGCCTCAGTTCGGCAGTGGGGAAGCGCTCGGGGTCGGCTAGGTCCATGTCGGATCCGCGGGCTTCGGGCAGGGTGAACAGGAAGCCGCCGACCACCTCGAAGGTGGTTCGGTCCGTGGCCGTAGTGCCGGCCACCCACGCCACCGTGTAAACGCCCTCCGGCAGGGCCGGAAGGCTGGCCGTCCACTCGCCCCCCGAGCTGGTCGCGTCACCCGTGTAAACGGTCGCGCCCGCAGCGTCCCGCACGGTCACCGACACGGCAGGAACGATCATCACGGACTCGTCATCCAGGAAGAGGTGCCGCAGCGTGACGGCCCTACCGCTCAGAAACCGCACAGCGCCCCCTTACGCAGACTTCCGCGGCCTACCGGGGCCGCGCTTCTCGGGGGCCGCAGCGGCGGCCGTCTCGCGCGTCTCCGCCGCGTTCTCGGCCACGGCTTCCGCGCGCTTGTCATTGATCAGCGAGAGAGCGAGTCCCGTAGGAAGCTCGACCTCGTCACCGACAGAGGGGAACGGCTTGTTGTCGAGAAGCCCCGAACCGTCCTCGAGAATTTTGATCTTCATAGCCTCAACTCCTAGAGGGGATGACCGAGGGGGCCGCCCCGATGGGCGGCCCCCTCAAGCCGCTTACGCGGTGACGGTCAGGGCCTTCACGGAAGCCAGGTCGAAGAGGTCGCCGCTGCCCCTCCAAGTGACCTTGAAAGCGACCACGTCACGGTCATAGCCGTACTCGTCCGAGCGGACGACGCGGAGCGACTTCGCCTGTCGGATCAGGTACTTCGACGGGTCGCCGTAGACCAGGACCTTCGCGCCAGCACCAGAGGTGACGACGTTCGGATCAGTCATGATCGGCGTGCCAAGGATGGTGTCCGGGGCGCCTGCGGTGAGAGCCGGCTGCCAGATGTAGTTGCCCGTGCTGTCCTTCAGCTTGCGAAGGCCCTGTACGGCCTGATCCGAGGTCATGAAGACCGCGTTCCGGCGGTACGGCTTCAGGATCGAGTGCTGAAGATCGATCAGGTTGTCAGTGGTGACACCGGCCAGGTTGGCCGCGTTGACGCCGCCGGTGGCGCGGGTCATCCAGCCCCACGGCTTGCCGGTGCCGTTGCCGACCAGGAGGTCAGCCATCACCTTGTCGGCGACAGCCTCGCCCGCGTCCTCGGCGAGGATGCCGAGAATGTCGAGCTGCGAGTCATCGACAATTTCCTGAGTGGCTTCCACGATGACGCCGTACTTGTAGGCGCCGATGTTGGTCTTGGTCCAAGAGCCGTCGCTCTTGCCGTAGGCCGTGTTCTCGGAGACCTGGGCAGCGGTCGGCCGGCCGTTCTTCACCGGGTACTCGATCGTCTCGCCGGAGCCCGTGGTGAGGGTCCGGGCCTTCGAGAAGAAGTCCGAACGCACACGCATGGCCTCGATGACCTGGGCCACGAACGAAGTCGCGAACGTGTTACCGGCGTTGGCCGCGCTGCCGCTGGTCGCGGCGCGAAGGTCGAAGTCGACGCCCGGCATGTCGCCGCGTGCGACCGCGCGGAGCTCGGCCGCCTCGTCGCGGTCGCCCTGGCGGGCCTCGGGGGTGCCAGGCAGCACCAGGCCGCCCGCTCGCGCGGCCAGTGAACGAACCTCGGCCTCGCGCTCGCCCCGCTCGACGGCCTCTCGGGCCTCGGCCTCCAGGGCGCGAACGTCAACGTCGATCCGCTCGACGCGGGTCCGCTTCTCGGCCTCGGAGAGGGACGTGTCAGCCTCGACGGAGCGAAGCTCATTGATCAGGCCAGCACGCTGTTCGAGCGCGGCCTTCGCCGCAGCGGCGAAATCCATATTGGGTACTCCAAATACTAGGTTCGAGGCAAAAAAAGAGGCGACAGGGCAGCCAGGGCCGCCACCGGATCGGTGGGGAGCCCGTACCGGGGAAAGGCGGTTCGCGCTTCGCTCAGCGCCGACACTTCGCCGGCCCGGATAGCGGCCCGGATCGCCTCGGGCGAATCCAGCCGCGCCGCAGAAAGCCCGCGCCGCTCCGCCAGGAGCTGGAGAGCGCGGGAGCCGACACCAGAGGTGGAGTCGGCGTATGCCGGGTAGGTCACCGGCGAGACATCAAAGAGAGCGATCCTCTGAAGGGTCCGCAGCGGGAAGCCGTCGTCATCCTCGGCCCAGGAATCGCCTTCGGGGCCAGCAGTCTTGAAGCCGAAGCTCGACTGACTTACGTCGCCCCGCTCCATGGCGGTTGCCAGGTCACGCGCATACGTCGTGTCCGGCATGTCGACTTCGTAGTGAAGGCCGTCCGAGTCCTCGGAGAGCCGTAGCGTTCCGCTACGGTTCCGGCCGAGAATCAGATTCGGGTCATGGTTGAACAGGGCCCGAATGTCGTCCCGCCCGATGCTGTCCGACGTGGCGCCCTGGGCGACACGCTCACGGAAGCCGCCGAGGTTCTGAGACCGTGCGTCCCACTTCAGCGCGTAGCCGTAGAAGTTGAACTTCCCGCCCTCGCTGCGAACTTCGAACTCTGTAGGGACAGCCCTACGTTCCATCTCCATTGCTCTTCCCCTGATCCGTTACGTTCGGGTCCTGTTGTGCGTTCGGGTCCGCGGTGGGATCAGCGGGAGGAATCGGGGGCACCGGGGGTGCGGCGCCGGCCTCGGGCTTCTGTTCCTTCTCGGCCTTGTCTTCGTCGCCGACGACAGCCAGGTTCAGGGGGCGGTAGTACCGCTCTCCCAGCTTCTTCGGGAGCGGCCCGAGGTCTTCCATTGCGCGAATCTCGTTCGCGCTCAGGAAGCCGTTGTTCAGCGCCGTCTGATACGACTCGTACCGGTCCTTCGTCTTAGCCCGAAGCCGAGCGTCAACGTTGAAGCGGATGTACTGGAGACCGGGCAGGAGGAACGTTGAAACGGCCTGTTCGATGCGCACGATCCAGGGCATGAGCGTCTGGTCTACGAAGAACTTGTTCTGTTCCTCAATGCCGGTTCCCCAGGTCGAGCTAACAGAGCTGTCGACCAGGTATGCGGGCACTCGATACAGAAGGGCGATCTCCGCCTTCTGGAACCGACGCGTCTCCAGAAACTGAGCCTGTTCCGGAGAGAGCGTGATCGGCTTGAACTGGGCGCCACCGGTAAGGACTCCCACGCTGTGAGAGTTCTTCACCCCAGCGTGCGTCTTCCGGAACATGTCCCGGAGAAGCCGGGCTTCGTCCGGGCGCGGAGTTCCCGGGTGCTCGATGACACCCGCCATCGTCGTTCCCTGCTCGAAGAAGCGGGAGCCAAACTCCTCTGCCGTAAGCCCGAGGCCGATCGCCTCCCGGGCCACGTCGACAGGCGACAGGCCGCGGCTCGACCCCGGCAGGGTGAAGGCGGGAATGTGCAGGATCTCGGTCCGGTCAAAGACGCCCTGAACGGCGCCCTGGTCGTCCGACACCTCATAGCGGTTATCCCCTAGGGGGCCGTCGAGAATGGTCACGTACTGCGGATGAACGCAGTACAGGGCCGACACCTCGCCCCGCTCATTCCGGAGCGTGTAGAGGAAGGCGTTACCGTCCGTCAGAAGGCTGATGATCACCCGATGCCAGAAGTCATAAGACGTCTGGAACGGGTTCGGCTGCCGAATCCAGCGCGGGGACCGCATCGGGTCGAAGGATTCCTTCCGGCCCCCGATCTTCGTGTAGTGGTCCAGCGGGAGGGATGCGACCGCATCACCAATCAGCGACTGACAGGCGTAGACCGCGACCATCTGAAGGCTGTTCCGGCGAGACACCTTCCGCCCCGAGGCGGTACGGACGCTAGAAACCTCGACATCCCGTTCCCAACTGCCCGCCATGCCGGACACAGCGGCTCGAAGCTCACCGATGCGTGTAAACAGGCTCACTGCCGCTTGCCCCCGTCCGCCGCGTAACCGATCAGCCCGAGGCACACGGCCACCGCGAAATGCCCGAGAGGGCGCGCAACGTCATAGGCGGCCACGGCAACGAAGCCGAGACTGCCCACCTGAAAGACGTTCGGGACAAGCGAATTAGCGACCGACCGGAGGGAGCGGCCCAGGTTGGGCCGATCCATGAATCTCCTAATCGTCGTCTTCTAGGAAGAAGTCCCTCTGCCGATTGGCAGGGGTAAGAAGCGCTTCCAGGTCCGAATCTGAATACTCTTCGTTGAAGTTCACGAAGGTCACATGAACCTCTTCATCGGCCGGTAGGGCCGTGAGGAAGAAGGCGTTAGCCAAAGCCGCGATACCGTCGATCTTCTCGCCCGACTTCGCCTTACTCGGCTTCACCAAACCGTCACCGGTAACGTCAAGCTCGACATTGTCCGCCATCCAACGAAGCACCGGATGCCCGCCGTGGTGCAGCTCCCGGCCCGCTAGAGCCGACTCAATCGCCTTCGAGGGATCGTTCAGCCGGGCCGCACTCTGCGGCACCTTCACCGCCGAAAGGCCCTGCTCCTCAAGCTCGTTCACAAGCTGAGTCGCATTCCACGGGTCGTAGCCGAAGAACCGGATACGGAACTCTTCAGCATCCTTCGCGATGTGTCGGAAGATGGCCTTGAAGTCGGTAGTCGGACCCTCGGTCACCGACAGGAAGCCTTCGCGCTCCCAAACCTCGAAGCTCGACCTCATGGCGCTTCGCTTCTCGACAGCCGGCCGAGGCACCCAGAAGTGCGGAAGCACTGTCCACCCCTCGGCGTCCGGATCCGTAGGACTGCCAGGGAACAGAAGCACCCAGGCGTTGAAGTCACCCGTCGCCGCCAGGTCAATACCGGCGTAACAGGGGCGGCCTCGAAGGGCTTCACGGGTCACCTTCAGCGATCCGTTCTCGTCCCAAAGGTGCATGTCCAACCAGCGGTTGGCCTGCGACACCCACTGATTCAGGCGGAACACGCGGAAGCTGTTTTGCGCCGTGGGCTTCTCCGCCGCTTCCATGGCTTCGGCCCGCAAGTTGTTGATGTTCAGGAAGGAGCCGAGGGCGGGATTCGCCAGGTACCAGCCCGTCCCCTTCGGGTACTCCGCCGAGGGCGGCTTGCCTTCGTCTTTCCAGTCCCAGTCATCCGGAACGTTCCGCGCGAACACGAAACGGGCGGGGTCTAGGTTCTGCTCCTCCCGAACACGAAGCGAGTGTTCGTGCTCTTCCAGAGCGAAGGCCGCAGTGCGGTATGCGGCCGTTGTCGCCGCAATCATGATGGGCTGTCGACGGGTACCGAAACCCTGGCGCATCGAGTCCCAAAGGTGTCGGTCCTTCTGCGTCAGAACCTCATCGAACAGAACCATGCTCGGGTTGGTTCCGAGGGCGCCCGCAGCATCACCAGGGAGCACCTGATAGAAGCTGTTGGTCTTGCGGTCGATGATGCGCTTCTTCGAGTCGATGATTTCGAGCCGCTTATTCAGGACCGGGTTCAGCTCGACCATGCGCTTCGCCGTGTTGTAGACCAGGCCGGCCTGGTCGCGGTCGACCGCGACGGAATAGACTTCGGCGGACTCCTCGAAGTCGCCGACCAGGCCGAGAAGCGCGAAGGCCGAAAGGAGTTCGCTCTTCCCGTTCTTGCGGGCCATCTCCAGCCACGCAATCCGGTACTGACGAACGTATTCCTCGTACTGGTCGTCAAACATCATCGTGCCGAAGAGCGGTCGAACGATCTCGTTCTTCTGCCACTCATCGAGAATGAACGGGGCGCCGGCGTGGCGCCCCTTCGTGTGCACGATCAGCTTTTCAATGAAGTTGACCGCGTGAGCCGCGCGCTTTTCGTCGTAGTAGAAGAAGCCTTCACGCGGATCGATGGGGCCAAAGGGGGAGCGGATAATCTCGCTCACGCTCACCCCCTAGTCGCCGGTCACTTCACGAAGGAAAGACCAGTTATCGGGGGTGAACGGTCACACTCGATTCCCCTTCGAGGAATTGCAGCCGAGGTGTGCGGCCTGGCAATTGCTGAAGACATGCCCCGGCGTGCCAGGGCCGTGCGACAGAGGAACGATGTGGTCGAGCGACTTACTGAGTGGCTTCGGAAACCTAATCACTCGGTCAATAGGCTGTCCGCAGAGCTGACAAACCCAGCCATCGCGATTGAACACCTTCGCTCGACTCACCGTCTCGTAGGGGACGCCCCACTCTTCGCAACGGCGCTTCACCGCATACTCGCGGCGCGACAGCCACCCTGCCGGCCTTCGTCGGCGTCGCTTCTTGACGCCAGAAACGGCGTTGCCCATCGGGTTACTCCTGCTAAATCTCAGTCGGGTACAGCCGGGCACTCTCGGCCGTGGTCTCACTGACCACCACCGTGCCCGCGTAGTCGAGAGTTCGTGAGTTCAGAACACGGCCGGGATTCAGGGCCGCATAAAGAGCGACCTTCGCGTTCATGTACGCCTTTGCCACGTTGTCGATCTCGGCCGATCGCGAGACCTCTTCAGAGAAGGGGAAGGTTTCGCTCTGGATGTCCTCGGCGAAGAAGAATGTGTAGGACCGCGAAGCGGCTGTTACCTGAGTCAAGACGAACCCGTTCGAAGGAAGCGTGTAAACGTATTGGGTGCGCGGCAGGATTGGAGCCTGCCTAACGTCTCATTGGATCTTTGATCCAGTGATCGCTGGCATACGTGACTGCGACTAGGGGCGCTACTCCTGGCTGTTGCAAGACGCTGGCAATGCTTGCCCGCCGCCGAGCACTCGCCCCCTGCTCCGCAGCCCTAGCAGGGCTGACCTGGCATTTTGCGCGGAGGTGCGATGCGTTGCCAGTGCTGGAAGTAACCGACCGAGACGCACAGCTCCCCCGCTCATATCGCTGGGACATACGCGCCCGCAGGTTTGGTCATATGCTGATGGGCGGATGCTCCGGAGCTCCATCTATGAGTCGCTTCTAGGAAGTTCAGAGAAGAGGGTCGATGGACGACAACAGCACTACGGAGCGGCGGAGTACCGATAAGAAGCGCAGACTGCAACGGTTCCGCCGATGGCTCCGCCAGTGGCCGAGCGGCAAAACCCTGGCGCGGCGGGCGGCGCTCGGTCTTGCCTATGCCCTGGGAACCCTGCCCATCAGCTTGCTCATGCATTGGCTCAACAGCCGCTAAGAAGGGGGGCACCCACGGACCGCGACGCCCTACGCGGGTCAACATGGGTGCTCAACCCCAGACCCCTAGACGGGGCATTGAATGCCCCGTCTAGCTCAGGAGAGAGAGAACCTGAGCGTCGGGGCCGTCCTCGGAGTCCGGCGCCACAGAAAGGCGCGTGCGGTCCGAGGGAGACAAGCCGAAGCGAGAACCAAACTTGATCATCAGGTCAGCCGCGTCTCGCATGACCTGGGCCGCCGGGTTCTTGACCAACCCGCCGTCTCTGCCGGCCACCAGGGCGCCGTACTCGGCCATGGCAGCCCGAGCCTGATCGAAGGTGGCCCACGACTCGCAGTAGGCGACCAGGTAGGCCCGGTCAACCCTCGTAAGCAAGCCCAGGCGATCCAGCTCCGGGACGATGCGGCCCCACTCGGCGAGAGCCTCGCCCTTCAGGTCTGCGGGCGGCCGAGGGGCGCCCCTGGTGGGCGCCGGTTCGCTGCCAGTGAGCTTCTTCTTCGAAGGGTTCCCCTTCAGCTCGACCAGCCTCGAAGGCGTCGGGGGCGGTCCGGGCATGTCTGCCACCTCTCTCGGTCTGGAATTCCCTTCTCTGGGAAACGTGTCGTCAATTCGCGCGGAGCCATCCGCGCTGATCAGGAGCCTAGGCCGTTGCACGCTCCGGAATCCGAGGCCATCCGAATTCCCACGAACTCAGGCGAACCCCCGCGCGCTCACAGAGAGGGAAGGCGGCGGGTGCGGAGAAGGCGCCCGGGATCCTTTCGGACCCCCCTTCCCCCTGTGAGACAGATCCGGACGGCTGATCTAGCGGCTTGTCAAGGCTGTATCTAGTGAGCCGTGCAGTCTGGGACTGGGGCAGGCGTGCCGGCCGAGCGGGAAAGCTCGACCGTTGACGGCCTGGCGGTGTTTGGCTTGGAGGGGGGTGCACCCTTTGGGAATGAGCGGGATCTAGTACCGCTTTCCCTTCCGGTAATCGTTCTCTCTTCGTGTATTGCATTGACGACAGAGAACACGAACGTTATCTAGTGTGTTCGATCCACCTTCCTTCAATGGAAGGATGTGGTCGCCTGTCAGGTCATTGCTTGTACCGCAGAAAGAACAGTAGGGCTGAAGCCTTACGGCTTCTGCTCTTACCTTCTGCCACTGGTAGTCGTAGCGTCCACGCGTGCGCGTGTTCTTGCTCGGGTGCTTACGCCTGCCCCTGCTATTGCCTGCGGCATTGGCAGTGCTGGCACATAGAGTGCAGGGCACCCCGAGGGGGTGCAGTCTTTTGTGACGGGGGCACATGCTGTACGGCACGGGGTACCCCCTTTCAGAGGGGGGCACCCTCTTCTATTGGGGCGCCGGTGGGCGCCCTTCTCAGTAGGGATAGACCTGTTAGAAGCCATGGCCTGTAAGCCATGGCGTTGAAGTAGTACCTCTATATAGGGGCGCCCTGAGAGGGGCGCCCTTCTGCTGCTCGCTCTTATCGCTCGCAGCTCTCCAGCGGCCTTGGCCGCTGCTGTGATCCCCCGATCCCCCCGGCCCTCGCTCGCTCCGCTCCCTCAGGCCGACCCCCTTACCCCCTTTGGGAGACGTAGACCTGTTGCCCTGGCCGATCCCTCACGGGACGGCCTCTGACCTGGGCAGCCTTGCAACCGCCAGGGCAGCGAAGCTAGGTTTTGGAACACCAGCAGAACGGCGCCGATGGGCGCCTTTTCTCGGGCTGGAAACTAGCATTTGGAATGCCTGGGAAAGGTGCCGCTGTGACTCTGCTTAAGGCCCTTCAGATGATCTCCCCGTTCGAAGGGATGCCCTACTACGAAACCGCCGTGGCGCAACTCCACGTAGCGGGGTGCAAGGGGAAGCGCGAGCTTCACGGGGCCGCCTACCGCATCCGCAACGCATTCTCCGCCTATCAGTACGCCATCGACTACGGAAAGACTGACGCCGAATGAATCTCCTTGCGCTGATCTTCTACACGATCTACTACACGGGACTCTTCGCCTTCGTCTACTGCGTGACTCGGATACTCATGAGTTCGGCGTGCGGAGAGGCCGAGAACGACTGTGAGTAAGGGCCTTCCTTCGGCCCCTCGAATACTGGAGCTGTGCGCCGGTTATGGCGGGGTCGGGATGGCCGTTGAAGCTCTCACCGGGGGCCGCGTTACGTGGGTGGCAGACAACGACCCCAACAAGGCGAAAATCCTCGCCCGGAGGTTCCCCGGGGTGCCGAACCTCGGGGACATCACGCTCATTGACTGGGCAACGCTGGCAGATCAAGGCGTAGACATTCTGACGGCCGGTTTTCCGTGCCAGGACATTTCGAATGCGGGGAAACGGGTTGGTATCGAAGGCTCCCGCTCGGGAATCTGGGCGAACGTCGCCGAGGCCGTACGCGCGCTTCGACCGAAGCTCGTCTTCCTGGAAAACGTCGGAGCAATACGAAGCCGAGGACTCGACCGCGTACTCGGGGACCTGGCCGCGTGCGGGTATGACGCGCAATGGACGTGCTATCGAGCGTCCGCCGCTGGTGCCCCCCACCACAGGGATAGGTGGTTTTGCGTTGCAGCTCCTTCCGACTCCCACCGCCGCTGACGGCCGCCGAGGACCGGACTATGCGAAGGCTGGCCGGCCTGGGGCAGGGGGCGACGATCTCGTAACCGCCATGGCCCGACTCTGGCCCCGAGACAAGAGCGAAAAGCTGTTCAAGACCCCTACCGCGAACTTGTCGCGCAACGGGGCTCCCCAGCACCCCGCGAAGCGCAAACAGGGCGGCCACGGGCCGACCCTCGAAGATGAGACTTGCTTCCTGCTGAACGTCGAGCCTGGGGCCGCTTACGGGGGCGACTTCTCGCCCCCGGAGTGGTGGGGCGACTTCGCCCCGGCCGTACGGCGTTGGGAAGTACTCACCGGCCAACCTGCGCCCGTTCCAGTGGAGTTCGGGCCCCGCGGTGGCCTTCGTCTGGCCCCCCGCTTTGCCGAGTGGCTCATGGGCATCGTGAGCGGATGGATCACGAAGGTTGAAGGTCTCGACAGGGGCGCACAGCTGAAGGCCATCGGTGATGGAGTCGTTCCGCAACAGGCGTTCGCCGCCTTCGCTCACCTACTGGGCGAGATGGAGAGGGGGAGTCGTGAAGGCCTCGGCGACGCTGCCTAGCGAGGAGATGGCCAGGGCCGTCTACAACGCGCACGCCTTCCTTCCGGCCCGTTCCATGGTGAAGACCGCGCGGCTGCACCTCTCCCCCGCCGGCCTCCGGGCCACCGGGACAGACGGATACGCCATAGGCCAGGACACAGCCCCTTTGGAGGACTACGAAGGCCCCCGTGAAGGCGTCACGCTGCACGTCGGCCGAGAGGCCCTGGCGGACCTTGACACCGCAGGCAGGAAGGACAAGAAGGGCTTCGGCCGCTTCGAGATCAGCACCGGTGACGGCCTGATTTTCCGGCCCGGCAACAACGACACCCCTACGGCCGCCCAGGACGCTTCGGCCCAGGCCGACGAGCGGGTGTGGGAGATGCTGGACAGCCTGTTTACACGCCTCGAAGGGCGGCCCCTGGCCGTGCCCGAGGTGGTCGCGTTCGACCCGGCCCTACTGGCCCGCTTCTCGAAGGTGAAGGCCCCGAAGGGGAAGGACGGTCTAGGACGCGCGCTAGACGTGCTGATCTTCGACTCGAAGGAACCGATCCTCTGCCGCATCGGCCCCACCTTCCGGGGCGTGATCATGCCTATCGACAGGGACGTTCACGCCGAGAACGTCGGGCCCGACGGCCTTTGGTGAGGCACCGAGAGCGGACATAGAAGAACCCCCCGACCCTTCTGGGCGGGGGGTTCTTCTGTTGCGCGCCCGTGGGCTACTTCTCGCCCTGGTGGTGCGCCACATAAGCGGCCAGTGCTTCGCGGAATCGGCGGCCATCGTCGTTACCCGGGACCTTGATGCGTTGCGGATTCAGGGCCAAGACAGCCGCTCGGGCTTGTTCCTCGCCCTTCCCTCCCTCGACGGCGCGCGTGAGCGCGGCCACGGCCAGGACCACCTTTTCCGACAGCTCTGTCGTCCCGATCAGGGGCCGTGCAGCTTCGAGTAGCTCCGCCTGGGTCGCGCCCCCGCTATCCTCGGGCGCCGGAGCCGCTTCCGCCCGGGGCTTGAGAAGGTCAGGGTTCCAATCCTCGATCGGGATGACCCCATGCGCGCTGCGGCCACCCTTCCGGGGTGCCGGGGTAGTCACCTTCACGGTCGTACCCAGTTCATAGAGCTCGAAGAGCGGTCCGGCATGCTCCGGGCAGAGATCCACGGTCTTCGACTCATTCCAGATGATCGTGAACTCCTGCACGTCGTCTGACGTACCGCACACGTCGCACCGGCTGATCAGTTCCTTAGCCACGGCCCACCGCCCTTCTCTCGCCCAGGTCCACGATCTTACCGGGGTCGAGATCGGCGGTCAGGAACGGTTTGCCCTTGATCATGTATGCATACCGTTGGCGCTCGATGTCCAGGCCCAGGTATCGCTCCGTGGTGCTCACTTCCTTGTGATTCAAGGCGGCTTGAACGATCCGAAGCGCGTTGTCGTGGCCGTGTTCCCTGGCGTCCTCGTAGAGGATGCGAGCGAAGGACCGGCGCAGGGTATGCCATGCGTCCCCCGGGTCAAGCTCGATGCCCGCGGCTTCCGCCACGTCTTTGATGATCACATGGGGATGACTGATCATGGCTTCGGGATTCAGGACGCGTTCAGGGTTGTGCACCTGGGCATGACCAGGCATGAACATGGGCCGGAGGCACACCGGAAAGAGGTAGTGCGACCGCTTCAGCGTCCCCACGGCTTCCGTGTAGTGGGTGAGCCATACCCGAAGCTCTCGTTCGAGGTCGAGCGAGAGCGGTACCGTCACCTCTTCGTCAGTCTTGGGCAGGTAGACGTAAAGCTCTTCCTTCTGGAATGCCACGTCACGGACCCGCATCCGAAGGGCCTCAGAGATGCGAAGGCCGGTGTTCGCGATGAAGGCGATCAAGGCCCTATCGCGGGGGAAGGTCGCAGCATCGAGCAAGCGGCGAAGCTCATCCCGGGTCATCCGGTAGCGGTTGCGGTTGCTCTGCGTGGACTTCTCGCGGAGCCCCTCCGTGAGCTGGTCCACGGTGCGAAGGGTCCATTCGCGCCGCTCGCAGAATCGCAGGAAGCTGCGCATGTTCACGCGGTAATTCGCCAGGGTCGTACTGCCGGCCGTGTCGGCGAGGCCGCCCGGCCCATAGAAGAAATCTTCGATGTGCTGGCTTCGCAGGGTGCTTACGTGGCAGTCGCCGACGCGCTCGACGAAGCGCCGGTACAGGCTCCGCAGGTAGTACGGCGGCCGAGTCGACTTCGACTGTGCCGTTCGGTGGTCCACGTACTCCTGCGTGGCGATACTAAGTTTTGGTGTAACCGGCCTAGCCATCCCAAACCTACCTTTCGGGGCGTCCATGGACCGCCGCAGGGCAAGTCTGATCAGCGCCTTTCGAGGGATCCTAGCATTTGGAAACTAGAGTTCAGGACAACTGCACGCTCCACGTCGACCCCGGGTTCCCGGTCTCGATCGGCGAGCGCGTGTCCATCGGGCACAACGCCGTGGTGCACGGCTGCACCGTCGAGGACGACTGCCTCATCGGCATGGGCGCCACGGTCCTGAACGGTGCGGTGATCGGTGCCGGTTCGCTGGTGGCCGCGCAGGCGCTGGTCCCGCAGGGCATGGTGGTCCCGCCCGGTTCGCTGGTCGCGGGCGTGCCGGCCAAGGTGCGGCGCGAGCTGACCGACGAGGAGCGCGAGGGCATCAAGGTCAACGCCCTGATGTACGCGGACCTGGCCAAGCAGCACCGGGCCGCCGTCCAGCCCCCGCAGTAGCCCTACGCACGCCCGCGGCCGGAGGGCATCCGGCCGCGCGGCGGTCCGCTACTCGGCTGCGGCCGTCTCCGCCGCGGCCGTCCCCGACGCGGCAGCCGCCTTCTTCATGCGGCTGCGGAGCACCAGCGTCACCGTGAGGCCGATCAGCAGCGCCAGCACCAGCGCCACCCAGGAGAAGCCCTTCAGCCAGGGCTCCGCGACGATGCCGATCGAGTAGATGACGGCGGTGGTACCGCCGGCCCAGAGGATGCCGCCGAGGATGTTCGCGACCAGGAACCGCCAGTACGGCATGTGCAGCACGCCGGCCAGCGGGCCGGCGAAGATCCGCAGCAGCGCCACGAACCGCCCGAAGAAGACGGCCCACATGCCCCACTTGTCGAAGGCGCGCTCCGCCTGGGCCACGTGCTCCGGCCCGAAGTGCCTGGGGAAGCGCCGGCCGAGCCGGTCCAGCAGCGGCTTGCCGCCCCTGCGCCCGATCGCGTAGCCGATCGAGTCGCCGACGATCGCCCCGGTGGACGCGCAGATCCCCAGGACCACGGGGTCGATCTCGCCGTGCTGCGAAGCCAGCAGCGCCGAGCTGACCAGGATGATCTCCCCCGGCAGCGGGATGCCGAGGCTCTCCAGCCCGATGACCAGACCCACCAGGAGATAGATGCTGACCGCCGGAATCGTCTCCAGCCATTCCTGGATGTGCACCGGTACGTCCTCCCGTATCGCGGCGGCGCGTCCCCTGTGACACGCCGAACGGGCAGCCTATCTGCTGTTGACCACAGCCTTTGCCGTCAGGTGGAGTTCGCGGGAGGAACGGCCCGCGAACACTTCACGACGGCCTGAACCCAGCACCCAGGCGTGCCGTTCGGGATCCCAGGAGGACAGCGCGCGGGCGTCGACGTCGAGGACCACCTGCTGCGCCTCGCCCGGCTCCAGGGTGAGCCGCCGGTAGCCGGCCAGCGCGCGCACCGGCTGGTCGAGCTTCAGCTCCGCGGAGGGGCCGATGTACACCTGGGCCACCTCGGTGCCCTTGCGGCGCCCGGTGTTGCGGACCGTGAACTGCACGCGCAGCCCGCCGCGCTCCGGCCGGACGCTCAGCTTCTCGTACTCCCACGTCGTGTACGAGAGCCCGTACCCGAACGGGAACAGCGGCGCCACCTGCTGCGCGTCGTACCAGCGGTGCCCGACGTGGATGCCCTCGCCGTACTCCTGCCGGCCGCCCACCCCCGGATAGCGCAGGGGGTCGCCGGCGACCGGGGTCGCCTGCTCGTCGGCCGGGAAGGTCTGGGTGAGCCGGCCGCCCGGGTCCACGTCGCCGAAGAGGATGTCAGCGGTGGCTGCGGCCCCCTCCTGGCCCGGGTAGTACATCTGGAGGACCGCTCCGGTACGGGAGAGCCACGGCATGGTCGTGCTGGAAGAGGTGTTGAGCACGACCGTGGTGCGGGGGTTCGCGGCGGCGACCGCCTCGATCAGCCGCGCCTGCCCGCCCGGCAGGGCCAGCGAGGTCCGGTCGCTGCCCTCGGTGGCGTCCTCGTAGGCGAACAGCACGACGCTGCGCGCCTGCGCGGCGGTCTTCACGGCCTCGGCGAGGTCGGCGGCCCGGGTGGCCTTCGTGGTGTGCCGCAGCCGGAACCGCTGGCCCTTGTCCCCGCCCTCGGCGAAGACGGCGAGCCGGTGGGTGCCGGCCGTCAGGGCGAGGGTGCGGCGGCGGACGGCGAGCCCGTCGGGCGCCCTGCCGAGGAGTCCTCCGGCGAAGTACTCGGCCACGCCCTGCCGGACGGGGAACAGCTCCTCGCCGTCGAGGCGCACACTCGGCCGCTTCCCGGTGTAGTGGACGAGCAGCGTCCACTCGTCGTCCGCAGCGAGCGTGAACTCGCCCTCGTGGCTCCAGCTCCGCCCGGCGTCCGCCCTCCGGTCGTCGAGGTCGGCGGCCGGGGTGAGCAGCTTCGCCGGGAGCGGGCGGCCGTACAGGTCCTCGCCGAGGGCGTGGCGCACCGTACTGCCGTTCCCGGCGCGCTGCCGGATCGCGTCGAGCGGGGAGAGCGCCTTGTCGGGGACCACGTGCGCGCTGCCCCCGCCGCTGACGAAGGGCACCTGCCCGGTGGGTCCGATCACGGCGATCGAGCGGGCCGCGGCGCCGGTCAGCGGCAGGGTGGCGTGCTCGTTGTGCAGCAGCACCGCACCCGCGGTGGCGACCCGGCGGGCGACCCGGGCCCCGGCGGCGGCGTCACGGGCGGGCCGGGCCGGCGGGTGCGCCGCCAGCAGTCCGAAGCGGTCCATGGTGGCCAGGATCCGGCGTACGGCGAGGTCCACGGCGTCCTCGCGGACGGAGCCGCCGCGCACGGCCTCCTGGAGGGGGCCGCCGAAGTGGGTGCCGCCGGGCATCTCCATGTCGAGACCGGCGCCGATGGCGGCGACGGTGCTGTGGGCCGCGTCCCAGTCGGACATCACCCAGCCGCCGAACCCCCAGCGCCCGCGTAGCAGTTCGTCGAGCAGCGGTTTGTTCTCGCAGGCGTACGTGCCGTTGACCTTGTTGTACGCGCCCATCACCGCGCCCGCGCCGGCGACGACGGCGGCCTCGAAGCCCCGCAGCTCCGTCTCGTGCAGGGTCTGTTCGGCGGCCACGACGTCGACGGTGTCGCGGCTCTGCTCCTGGTTGCCCAGGGCGAAGTGCTTGACGGTGGCGATGAGCCCTTCGTCCTGGATGCCGCGGACCATCTCCGCGACGAGGTCCGCCGTGAGTCTCGGGTCCTCGGCGAAGGTTTCGAAGTTCCGCCCGGCGTAGGGGGTGCGGATCAGGTTGGCCATCGGGGACAGCAGCACGTCCTGGCCGAGCGCCCGGCCCTCGCTGCCGATGACCCTGCCGTACTCGCGGGCCAGCACCGGGTCGAAGGCGGAGGCCAGCATCACGGGCGCCGGCAGTGCGGTGGCCGGTGTGGCGACCCGTACGCCGGCCGGCCCGTCGGCGAGCCGCAGCGCCGGGATGCCGAGGCGCGGCACACCGGGCAGGTACCCGGCCTGGCCGAGCGGGGCGGGGTCCCGGCCGCCGTGCAGCAGGGTGGTCTTCTCCTCGAGAGTGAGCCGCTCCAGGAGGGCTTCGATCCGGGCGGTGCTGCCGGGCCGGGCCTCGGCCGGGGTGGCCGCTGCAGTCGCCGGGGCCGTACGGGGGACCGCGCCGGGCGGCACCGCGGCCACGCAGCCGCCCGTTCCCAGGGCGACCCCCATCGCCCCGAGCAGCCGCATCGCGCAGCGTCTGGACACGGCCTCGCTCATGGCGCTCCCTGCGGCTGCGGTCGGCGGGAGCGGCCCGCGCCGGACCGCTCCCGCGCCCACTGTGCGCCGCCGGCCCTCCCGGGTCCGCTCAGACGCGCCACCGCTGCGCCGAGGTTCAGCCCTGCGGCGGCGGTTCCAGCGCGTCGGCCTCGCGGCGCGGCCCGTCCTGTGCCCGGACGCGCACCTCGGTGCGGTGCCCGCGCGCGATGTAGTCCCGTACGACGGCCTCCACCGCGTCCTGGGGCGAACCGATCCCGGCGAGGACCATCACCTCCACCACGAGCTCGGCGTCGAGACTGATGTCGACCTTGGCCACGGCCACCTCCTGATCGTCGGACGCGGACTCCAGCGTCCCCCGCGCCCCACCGCAGCCGAAGGCGACTCCCCGGCTCCGGGCGCGAACCGATCCGTTCCGGCCGCGCTGCGCTGTGCTGCGCGGCGCACACGGAGCACCCGGCGCCGGCCGGAAACACGGAACCCGCCCGAGGACGACGGTTCTCCCTCGTCCTCGGGCGGGTCCTCGACCGGCGGCGTGGCCGGACTACGCGTTCGGGCGCAGCGTCCAGACGACGGTCATCTCGCCCGTCACGGCCTCGTCCTCGCGCTGGATGGCGATGGTGACGGGGAACTCCGGGCGGCCGCCCGCGTCGAGTTCGGCGACGACCTCGGCGGCCGGGCGGCCGAGGGTGGCGGTGGCCGTCACGACGCCCTTGGCGAGCTTCTTGTAGCCGATCTCGGCCTTCACGGCGAGGGGTACGGCGCGCGAGAGCTGGTCGCCGAAGGCGGCCAGGACGATCGCGCCGCTCGCGGACTCGGCGAGGGTGAACATGGCGCCGGCGTGCGGGCCGCCCACGTGGTTGTGGTAGTCGGGCTGGTCCGGGAGCCGGACGACCGCGCGCTCGGGGGTGGTCTCCAGGAACTGGAGGTTCAGGGTCCGGGCCATCGGCACCGTCGCGGCGAGCAGTTCGCCCACGTTCATCTGATCTGCGCTCATGGAACTCGATGTTACCCACGAGTAGATGCGCTTGGCCAGACCTCTCACGGGGGCGGACGTGGCTCCTTGCAGCCGCTCCCACTATCGTTACCGGCCATGTGGCCAGGACAGCAGCAGCCGCCCGGGGGACAGCAGAACCCTCAGGACGCGCATCAGAACCCGTACCAGCAGCAGCCGGGACAGCCGGGACAGCAGCCGAACCCGTACCAGCAGCAGCCCGGCTACGGATACCCGCAGGCGGGCTACCAGACGCCCCCGCCGGTGCAGCCGTGGGGCCAGCCCCAGCAGGCCGTGCCGCCGCAGGGCGGCGGCGGGAGCCCGTACGCGACCAAGACCGTGGCCATCGTCGCGGCGGCCGCGGTCGTCGTGGCGGCGGCCGCCACCGGCGCGTTCGTCCTGACCCGGGACGACAAGAAGAACGACGAGGCCGACAACAAGCCCGCCGCCGCCTCCTCGGCCCCGGCCACCTCCGAGGCCCCGGCCTCGCCCGGCGCCAACCCGCGCGCCGGCGGCGACGTCAAGCCGGTGATCCCGGGCTGGAAGGTCGTCGTCAACCCCAAGTACGGCACCGCCTTCGACGTCCCGCCGGAGTGGAACGTCTCGAGCGCCGGCGTCATCGCCGGCTTCGAGGACGCGGTCAAGAACGACGGCAAGCCGGTCGTCAGCTTCTCCGCGCCGGCCTTCCTCAAGGAGGACTGGTGCAAGGTCGACTCCAACAAGGACGGCCGTGAGGAGTCGACCGAGCTCGCCGGCACCGGCACCAAGGGCGGCCAGGGCGCCAAGGACACCGCCGAGGCCGTGAAGAACGAGGCCGGCAACTGGGCGTTCGCGGCGTTCGCGCAGAAGGCGCCGAAGGGCACCGTCAAGGTCTCGGAGCCCAAGGAGTACACCACCTCCTCCGGCCTCAAGGGGCACATGGCGACCGCCACGGCCACCGGCGTGCCCAAGGAGAACAAGTGCTCCTCGGACGGCAAGTCGATCGCGTTCAGCTTCAAGACCGCGAACGGTGACTTCTCCAGCTGGGTCCTCTTCGCCGCCTCGGGCGTCCAGGGCGAGGTCCCCCAGGAGACGATGGACAAGATCCTCAGCTCGGTGCGCCTGAACGGCACCGCAGGCAACAGCTGACGCACAGCTCACACATCACAGGTCCCCCTGTGCGCACCGTCCGTTCGACCCCGCGCCCCGGGCCGTAATCCGTTTGGATTCTCGGCCCGGGGCGTGGATAGTCCGGGGGTGAGTTCTCCCCCCACCGCCCCGCCCCGTACGACCGCACACCGCCGCCGGCCCGCCTGGGCCGGCCGCAACTACACCCTGCTGACGGGTGCCGCGGTCGTGACGAACCTCGGCAGCCACGGAGCTCTCATCGCGTCGGCCTTCGCCGTCCTGGAGGCGGGCGGGTCCGGCGGGGACGTCGGCCTGGTGGCGGCGGCCCGCACGCTCCCGCTCGTCCTCTTCCTGCTCATCGGCGGCGCCCTCGCCGACCGGATGCCGCGCCACCGCGTGATGGTCACGGCCAACGCCCTCAACTGCGTCTCGCAGGCGGCCTTCGCCGTGCTCGTCCTGACCGGGCATCCGCAGCTGTGGCAGATGATGCTGCTCACCGCGCTCTGCGGAACCGGTACCGCCTTCTTCAACCCGGCCGCCGAGGGCATGCTGCTCTCCAGCGTCTCCGGCGAGCACGCCAACCGCGCCTTCGCGCTCTTCCGGATGGCCATGAACGGAGCCGGCATAGGCGGGGCGGCGCTCGGCGGGGCCATGATCGCCGCGATCGGCCCCGGCTGGGTCCTGGCCGTGGACGCCGCCGCGTTCGCACTGGCCGGAGCCCTCCGCGCCTTCCTGGACGTCAGCCACGTCCCCGACCGGGCCGCGGGGGGCGGCCTGCTGGCGGACCTGCGCGAGGGCTGGGTGGAGTTCCGGACCCGGCCCTGGCTGTGGAGCATCGTGCTCCAGTTCTCCGTGGTCGTCGCAGTCGTCGGTGCGGCCGAGGCGGTCTACGGTCCGCTCGTCGCCCGCGACCAGCTGGGCGGGCCCGCCCCCTGGGGCCTGGCACTGGGCTTCTTCGGCATCGGCACCATCGCCGGGGCCGTCCTGATGATGGTGTGGAAACCGCGCCGGCTGCTGCTGGTCGGCACCCTGTGCGTGTTCCCGCTGGCGCTGCCGTCGGCGGGACTGGCGGTCCCGCTGCCGGTGTGGGGCCTGTGCACGGTGATGTTCGTCAGCGGCACGGCCATCGAGGTGTTCGGCGTGAACTGGATGACGACCATGCACCAGGAGATCCCGGAGGAGAAGTTCTCCCGCGTCTCCGCGTACGACTGGTTCGGCTCGGTGTCGATGCTCCCGCTGGCCACCGCCGTGGCCGGCCCGGTCGAGTCGGCCTTCGGCCGCACCTCCGCCCTGTGGGGCTGCGCCACGCTGGTCGTGCTGGGCACCGCGGCGGTCCTCTTCGTCCCGGACGTGCGCCGGCTGACCCGCAAGCCCTCGCCCCCGAAGGCCTCCTCGATCCCGGCCGCCGCCGCTCCCGACCCGGCAGCCGCGACCACCGGGGGTTAGGGCGTGTCCGGCGGACCAGGGCCGGACACCCCAAGGGCTGTCCCGTAATCCCCGGTGGATCAGCGCGCGGCGTCAGATGCGGTGCATCGCAAGGCGGAGGAGCGTCCTCACACTGGCTGTATCCGGGCGTTCCGACAACGCGGCGAGGCGCCGTAGCTGTCGTGGTGCGCCCGCCGGGGATTACGGGACAGCCCTTAGCCCAGGCTGAACGCACCCTCCGGCGGCTCCGGCGAGGCAACGGCATCCGCGTCCCCGACCGGCACCGCCCCCTTCATGAACCGGGCCAGGGCCGCCCCCTCCTCGACCCGCGCGGGAAACGCGTCCGCCGCGCAGAGCCGTGACAGCGCTGCCAGCGGCAGCTCCGCGTCCGAGGCGAGCAGCACCGCGTTCCCGAACCGCCGCCCGCGCAGCACACCCGGCTCCGCGACGAGCGCGAGCTCTGCGAACACCGCCCCGAAATTGGCTAGCTGGGCCCGCAGGAAGCCGAACGGCGCCCCGTCGGCCAGGTTCGCCGCGTAGAGCCCGCCCGGCCGCAGCACCCGGGCCGCCTCCCGCGCGTACTCCACGGAGGTCAGCTGCGCCGGCACCCGCGAACCGCCGAACACGTCCGCGACCAGTACGTCCGCGCTGTCGGCGGCCGCTCCCTCGAGCCAGGCCCGTGCATCGGCGGCGTGCACCGTGACACCCGACCCGGCCGGCAGCGGCAGGTGCTCCGCGACCAGCTCCACCAGAGCGGCGTCGAACTCCACCACCGCCTGCCGGGAGCCCGGCCGGGTCGCCGCCGCGTACCGGGGCAGCGTCAGCGCGCCGCCGCCGAGGTGCAGCACGTCCAGCGCAGTCCCGGGCTGCGCCACGCAGTCCAGGACGTGCGCGAGCCGGCGTACGTACTCGAACTCCAGGTACTCGGGATCGTCGAGGTCCACGTACGACTGCGGTGCGCCGTCGACGGTCAGCAGCCAGGCCCGCTCCCGGTCCACGTCCGGCATCAGTTTGGCGGTGCCCTGGCCCACGTCCCGGACGACCGGGATCTGTTCGTCGCTCACCGCACCATTGTCCGGTGTCCGGCAAGCGGTACGTCAGGCCGCCCAGACGGCGGCCGCCTCGGCCGCGTGCTCCGCCGCCTGCGCGAGCCCGGCCCGCGCCGCCGGGTCCCGCCGCGCCGGGTCGAGGACGTTGCGCCCGAAGGCCTTGCGGGCCTGCGCGGACGGGGTGATCAGCAGCACCTGCGCCCCCGCCGCCCGCAGCCGCGCCGCCTGGGCGGCCGGTGAGGGCACGAGCCCGGATCCGAGCGCCAGCGGCGCGAGGATCACCACCCGCGCACAGCCGGAGGCGAGGTCGGCATTGGTCGCCGACCGGATCCCGCCGTCGATGAACCGGCGTCCGCCCACGGTGACCGGCGGCCACACCCCGGGCACCGCGCAGCTCGCCGAGACCGCGTCGACCAGCCCGGCCCCGCTCTCCCGGTCGAAGGCCGCGAGCTCGCCGGTGAGCGCGTCGACGGCGGTGACGACGAGCCTGCGCTCGGGCCACTCGTGCGAGACGAGCCGGGCCTCCAGCACCTTGCGCCGCTCCGCCTCCCCGCCGGTGTCGGCGGCCAGAGCGAGGGCGCCGACCCGCCTGCGGTAGCTCTCCGGGTCCCGCGAGCGCACCATCGCGACGGCGTACCGGGCGACGAGCCCCGCCCCGAGCCGGGCCACGGCCTCTCCGGCGGGGTCGCCGAGCTGGCGTTCGTACAGCTCCCGGGGGGTGAGCAGCCCGGAGGTGAGCTGGGCGCCCACCACCGAGCCCGCCGAGGTGCCGACGACGAGCTCGGCGGCGGTCAGGTCCACGCCCGCCCGTGCGAGCCCGTAGAGGATCCCGGACTCCCAGCCGATGCCGGTGAGTCCCCCGCCGCCCAGAACCAGTGCCGTACCGCCGCCGCCCATCCCGGCCCACCCCTTCTTCGCATGCCCGTGGTGACGGCAGTCTGGCGCAGCCGGACCGCCGCCACCACGGCAGGGCGTCAGCATCGACGCCACTACGGGGCGATTCAGTCGAGCACGGCCGTGACCGTCCCCGCGCCGACGGTCCGCCCGCCCTCACGGATCGCGAAGCCGAGCCCCGCCTCCAGCGGCACGTCCCGTCCGAGCTCGACGGTCATCGCGACCGTGTCGCCGGGCCGGGCCTGCCCCGCCCCGCCCAGGTCCACGTCCCCCACCACGTCGGCGGTGCGGATGTAGAACTGCGGCCGGTACCCGGACGCCACCGGTGTCGTACGCCCGCCCTCCCGCGCGGACAGCACGTACACCTGCGCGGTGAAGCGGCGCCTGGGGACGACGCTCCCGGGCGCGGCGACCACCTGCCCGCGGCGCACTCCGTCCCGCGGCACCCCGCGCAGCAGCAGCGCGACGTTGTCCCCGGCCTCGGCGGACTCCATCGGCTTGCCGAAGGTCTCCAGGCCGGTCACCACGGTCTCGGCGGGCTCGCCGTCGCCGCCGAGGACGCTCACCCGGTCGCCCATGCGGACGCTGCCGCGCTCGACGGCGCCGGTCACGACCGTCCCGCGTCCGGTGATGGTCAGGACGTTCTCCACCGGCAGCAGGAACGGCGCGTCCGTGTAGCGCACCGGCATCGGCACGTACGTGTCCACGGCGTCGAGCAGCGCCTCGATCGCCCCGGTCCAGCGCGGGTCGCCCTCCAGCGCGCCGAGTCCGGAGACCCGTACGACCGGTGCGGCGTCCCCGCCGTATCCGTTGGCGGTGAGCAGCTCGCGGACCTCGAGCTCGACCAGGTCGGTGAGCTCGGGGTCCCCGGCGTCGGCCTTGTTGAGCGCGACGACGATGTGGTCGACGCCGACTTGCCGGGCGAGGAGCACGTGCTCGGCGGTCTGTGGCATGACCCCGTCGAGCGCGGAGACGACGAGGATCGCCCCGTCGAGCTGCGCGGCACCGGTGACCATGTTCTTGACGTAGTCGGCGTGCCCGGGCATGTCCACGTGGGCGTAGTGCCGGGTGTCGGTCTCGTACTCGACGTGCGTGAGGTTGATGGTGATGCCGCGCCGGGCCTCCTCCGGGGCCCGGTCGATCCGGTCGAACGGCACGAAGGAGGCGCCGCCGCGCTCGGCGAGGACTTTGGTGATGGCGGCGGTGAGGGTGGTCTTGCCGTGGTCGACGTGACCCATGGTGCCGATGTTGAGGTGCGGCTTGGTGCGCACGAAGGCCGTCTTGGCCATGATGTCTTCCCGAGTGCTTCCGAAGCTGGAGACGGGACCCCTGGAGCGAACCGACCCTCCCCCTGTGGGGTCCGCCGGACGATCCGGGAAGGGTCAGCTTCGTGCGCCGTCGAATGCGGCGAAGGCAGTTGCCTCGAAGAATTCGAGGGCCTCGATCGCCTCGAAGGGGAAAGCGGCAGCCTTCGGCGCGTCCGCGACTGCGGACGGCGCTGCGGGGAAGGCGTACCGGGACATGCCCCAGATCCTGCCGGACCGCCCCCGCCGCGTCGAACGAATTACCGCGCGGACAGGGGGTGTCCGGCGGGTCAGGCCCTATAGGTTCTTGATCGCCTCGCGCACCGACAGCGGGGAAAGGCGTTCCCGTTCCGCCGCTACGAAGGCGCGGACCGCCTCCGGGTCCGTCTTCGCGTACTCGCGCAGCGCCCAGCCGATGGCCTTGCGGATGAAGAAGTCCGGGTGCCCGCCCTGGCGGCGGCAGTACGCGAAGAGCCGCCCGGTGTCCGTCGCGGACTTGTAGCGGAGCTGGTGGAGGAGGGCGGTGCGGGCGAGCCAGAGGTCCTCGTCCCCGATCCACTGGTCCGTGACGGCCGTGAGCGTCCGGTCGGCGGCCACGAGCGGGCCGACCGCGTGGGCCGCGAGGTGGTCGACGGTGTCCCACCACGGGACGGTGACGATCAGCTGCCGGACCACCGGCAGGAAGCCGGAGGAGCACACCCGGACGTGCCGGATCAGATAGTCCACCGCGAAGTAGTGGTACTCGCGCTCCGGGAGCTCCCAGCACCTCAGCACGAGCGCCGCCACGTCCGCCTCCGCCGGCTTCGGGGTCTGCGCGGTCACGGCTTTCGACAGCTCGCGCCGCAGCGGGGTGCGGATGCCGAGGAAGGGCGCGACGTCCTTCATGTACGCGGCCATGGACCGGGCCTGCGCCGGGTCGGCGGCCGCCCCGTACGTCGTGGTGAGGCGGTCGAGGAGGGTGTCCGCGAGGGCGCTGCACGGGACCTTCGGGGGTCGCTGGTCGTTCGGCCGCATGAGGCCCAGATTACGGCGCGACGCCGCATTGGTCGGCTAGTCTCCCGGGATGTCCCTCCTCCTCGCGCCGTGGACCCGGCTGTCGCTGCTCGTCGTGCTGCTGCTGGCGGCCGGCGTGTGCGTCGTGCTGTACGAACCCCAGCGCATCCTGTCGGAGGGCTGGCCCCCGGGTCTGCCGGTGGGCGCGGCGGTCCTGCTGTTCGCGGCAGCGTACGGGGTGGCCACGGCGGCCCTGGTTCCGCGCCCGCTGCTCAACCTGGCGGCGGGGGCCGTCTTCGGCATCCCGTTCGGCCTGGCCGCGGCGGTCGGCGGCTCCGTCATCGGCGCCGGGATCTCCTTCGGGCTGGGCCGGATGATGGGCCGGGACGCCGTACGGCCGCTGCTGCGCGGCCGCTGGCTGCAGGCGGCCGACGACCAGCTGGCCCGGCACGGCTTCCGCTCGATGCTGGCGGTCCGCATCTTCCCGGGCCTGCCGTTCGCGGTCGCCAACTACTGCGCCGCCGTGTCCCGCTGCGGCTGGCTGCCCTTCCTCTTCGCGACCGCGATCGGCGTCGTCCCGAACACGGCCGCGTACGTGGTCGCGGGCGCGAGCGCCTCCTCGCCGGACTCCCCCGCCTTCCTCGCCTCCTTCGGCTTCATCGCCGTCTCCGCGGTGGCGGCCGCGGTCGTCGGGTGGCGCAAACGGCACCGGCTGGCGCCCGTGCCGGTGCGTGAAACATACGATCATGCGCCCCAGCACCCCCCTGTGGTCAGCGCCGCTCCCCACGGGCCCTAGCATCGGACCCGAACTGCCCGACGATCACAAGGACGAGCGCACCCCGACATGAGCTGGTTCGAATCCCTAATCCTCGGTCTCGTCCAGGGGCTTACGGAGTTCCTCCCGATCTCCTCCAGCGCCCACCTCCGGCTGACCGCGGCATTCGCCGGCTGGCAGGACCCGGGCGCGGCCTTCACCGCGATCACGCAGATCGGCACCGAGGCCGCCGTGCTGATCTATTTCCGCAAGGACATCGCGCGGATCATCTCCACCTGGTTCCGCTCCCTGTTCACGAAGGCGCTGCGCTCGGAGCAGGACGCCAAGATGGGGTGGCTGGTGATCGTCGGGTCGATCCCGATCGGCGTCCTCGGCCTGGCGTTCAAGGACCAGATCACCGGACCGGCCCGTGATCTTCGGCTGACCGCCACCACCCTGATCGTGATGGGCGTCGTACTCGGCATCGCGGACCGGCTGGCCGCCCGCGACGAGGAGGGGGGCCGGCACCGCGCCATCCGCGAGCGCAAGACGCTCAAGGAACTCGGCGTCAAGGACGGCCTGATCTTCGGACTCTGCCAGGCGATGGCCCTGATCCCGGGCGTCTCCCGCTCCGGTGCGACGATCTCCGGCGGTCTGCTGCTGGGCTTCACGCGTGAGGCGGCCGCCCGCTACTCGTTCCTCCTCGCCATCCCGGCCGTGCTGGCCTCGGGTGCGTTCGAGATCAAGGACGTGGTCGAGAGCCCGGGTCACATCACCTGGGGGCCGACGATCTTCGCCACGGTCATCGCGTTCTTCGTGGGCTACGCCGTCATCGCGTGGTTCATGAAGTTCATCTCCAGCAAGAGCTTCATGCCCTTCGTGGTCTACCGGATCGCCCTGGGCATCGCGCTGTTCGTACTGATAGGCATGGGTGTGCTCAGCCCCTTCGCCGCCGAGTCGGCCGGCTGAGAGCGCTGCCGCTCACCGCTTCGCGTGAACCGGAGGCCGCTCGGGAACGTTCCCGGGCGGCCTCCGCGTCGTTGTGCCTGAAGAGACCTGAAGAGACCGGAAGGCAAGCAGCAGGGGGTGTCCCATGGGTCGAGTGGTGCTGGAGCGGTTTCCGGCCGGAAGTCCGAGGGGAAGCTGGCCCGCCGAGGAGTACGCAGCCGAGCGGATGCGCGAGGGCGTGCCGGCCGAAGTGGTGATGGACCTGGCCACCGACGCGTTCCTCGTCGTGGTCCGGCAGCGGGAGGCGCATTCCGGTCACTGATCGCCCGCGCGGAGATCCGGTGCGCGCACGCCCCTTGGCCTCGCCGCCCCGCACCCCCACACTGACCCGATGACGCAGCGTGTGGACCTCGCCACGGTCATGGACCGGCTGGCGATCGACGAGGTGGTCACGGGGTACGCGGTGGCCGTGGACGACGGCGACTGGGCGGCGTACCGGGCGCTGTTCACTTCCGCCGGACGGGCCGACTACAGCTCGGCGGGCGGGATCGAGGGCCCCGCCGCCGAGGTCGCGGACTGGCTCGCGGAGACCATGAAGCTGTTCCCGGTGCGCCAGCACCTCATCGTCAACCGGCTGATCCGGCTGGAGGACCTCGGCGGCTCCCCCGGCGACCGCGCCGAGGTGCGCGCCGACTTCCTCAACCCGATGCGGCTGGCCGGCGAGGAGTTCGACGGGTCGGTGACCGCGCCGAACTTCGTCGCCGCCGGCCGCTACACCTTCGATCTCGCCCGCACCGCCCGCGACGGCTGGCGGCTCACCCGCGTCACCGTGCACGAGAAATGGCGGCACGTGTCCGCGTAGACCGTCTCCGGACCCTGCTCGAACGGCCGCCCGGGCGGCCTTGTTCCACACTGGAAGCGGAGGCGCGTCATGCTCTCGAAGCGGACCCGGTGCTGGCGTGCGGCGGCCGCGGCCGCCGCCGGGGCGCTGGCCTGCCTCGCCTTCCCCGCCCCCGCGCTCTGGTGGTTCGCCTACGTCGCCCTCGTGCCCTGGATGCTGCTGCTGAGGTCGGCGCCGACCGGGCGGCGCGCCGCCCTGGAGGGCTGGCTCGGCGGCGCCGGCTTCATCGTCGCGGTCCACCACTGGCTGCTGCCCAGCCTGCACGTGTTCCTGCTGCCGCTGGCGGCCCTGCTGGGGCTGCTCTGGATCCCCTGGGCCCTACTGGTGCGGGAGTTCCTCGGCGGGGTCCCGGATCCGGGCCGGGCGACGGCCGCGCTGTTCCTCGTGCCGGCGGGCTGGCTGCTGTCGGAGCTGGCCCGGTCCTGGCAGGGGCTGGGCGGGCCGTGGGGGCTGCTGGGGGCCAGCCAGTGGCAGGTGGCGCCCGCACTGCGGCTCGCCTCGGTGGGCGGGGTGTGGCTGGTGAGCCTGCTGGTGGTGGCGGTGAACTGCGGGCTGGTGCTGCTGATCGCGGTGCCGGGCGCCCGGGTCCCGGCGGTGGCCGGGATGACGGGGTGCGCGGTGCTGACCGGGGTGGTGTGGCTGTGGGTGCCGCGGCCCGAGGTGTCGGGCACCCTCCGCGTGGCCGTCGTACAGCCGGGCCTGGTGGCGGACGGCCCGGACAGCACCGACCTCCGGTTCGCCGCCGGGGAGCGGCTGACGCGGACGCTGGCCGGGCAGCCGGTGGACCTGGTGGTGTGGGGCGAGAGCAGCGTCGGGGCGGACCTGGCGGCGCGCCCGGACCTGGCCCGGCGGCTGGCCTCGCTCTCCGCCGAGGTCGGCGCCCCGCTGCTGGTCAACGTCGACGCCCGGCGTCCGCCGGGCCCGGCTGCGGCGCCGGCCGCCACGGCGGCCGCCCTGCCCGACGGCGGCATCTACAAGAGCTCCGTCCTCGTCGGCCCCCACGGGCCGACCGGCGACCGGTACGACAAGATGCGCCTGGTCCCCTTCGGCGAGTACATACCGGCCCGGTCCCTGCTCGGCTGGGCCACATCGGTCGGCAAGGCCGCCGGCGAGGACCGCCGGCGCGGCGAGAGCCCGGTGCTGATGCACCTGCCGGGGCGGCCCGGTGTGCGGTTCGGCCCGCTGGTCTGCTTCGAGTCGGCCTTCCCCGACATGAGCCGCCGCCTGACCCGCGACGGGGCCGCCCTGCTGATCGCCCAGTCGGCCACGTCGAGCTTCCAGCACAGCTGGGCGCCGGCCCAGCACGCCTCGCTCGCCGCCGTGCGCGCCGCCGAGAACGGCCGCCCCGTGGTGCACGCCACCCTCACCGGGATCAGCGAGGTGCACGGCCCCTCGGGCGAGCGGATCGGCCCGGCGCTGGCGACCTCGGAGCGCGCGGCGCAGGTGTACGAGGTCCCGCTCGCCGGCGGCACGACGTTCTACGTCCGCTTCGGGGACTGGCCCGTGGGGGCCGCCCTCGCGCTGCTGGCGGCGTACTGCACGCTCGAAGGCGCCCGGTCGCTCGGGCTCAGGAAGCCTGCTCCAGAGCCGACGACACCACCTGCTCGCACAGCTCGTGGGTGAGCAGCGCGTCGCGGGCACTGACCGTCCTGCCCGCCGCGACGGACTCCAGGAAGGCGTCCACGGCCTGCTCGATGCCGCGCTGGCGGGCGACCGGCACCCAGTCCCCGCGGCGCCGAACGGTCGGCTGGCCCCGGTGGTCGATGATCTCGGCGAGGTTGACGACCTGCCGCTTGGTTTCCTGCCCGGACACCTCGAGGATCTCCTCGTTTGAGCCGGACAGCCGGTTCATGATGCCGAGCGCGGTGAAGCCGGCGCCGGACAGCTGCAGGACGACCTGGTGCATCAGCCCGTCGCGCACCTGGGCCCGGACGTCGATGTGGTCGCTCTCGCCGGGCAGCAGGAAGCGCAGGGTGTCGACGACGTGGATGAAGTCGTCGAGGACGAAGGTCCGGGGGTCCTCGGGCAGCCCGATCCGGTTCTTCTGCATGACGATCAGGTCGCGAGGGTGGTCGGCGCACTGCACGTAGCCGGGCGCGTGGCGGCGGTTGAAGCCGACGGCGAGCGACACCCCGCGCTCCTCGGCCAGTTCCACCAGCCGCCGTGATTCCCCGAGCTCGTAGGCGAGCGGCTTGTCCACGTACGTCGGCACGTCCGCTTCGAGCAGCCGTGTCACGATCTCGGGGTGAACGGCCGTCGGGGCGTGCACGAATGCCGCGTCGAGGCCTTCGGCCAGCAGCCCGTCGAGGTCGGTGTGCCGTCGTCCGGCCGGGATGTGGTGCACCTCCCCGATCCGTTCCAGTGTGGCCGGAGTACGGGTCTGCAGGTGCAGCTCGACGCCCGGGCGGGCGGTGAGGACGGGCAGGTACGCCTTCTGGGCGATGTCGCCGAGTCCGATGACGCCGACCTTCACCGGGAACCTCCAGGTTGATCCATACGGGACTTCCGCAGCTTAATCCCTGGTGGCGGGGCCTGCGTTCGCCGAGGATGTCGACCATGACCACCATCACCGGATCCCACCGCACCGAGCCCTCCACCACCGCGAACGAGCGGGAGATGCTGGACGGCTGGCTCGACTACCACCGTGCCACCCTCGCCTGGAAGTGCGAGGGGCTCGGGGACGAGCAGCTGCGCCGCGCCGCGCTCGCCCCCTCCGAACTGAGCCTGCTGGGCCTCGTACGGCACATGGCGGAGGTGGAGCGGTACTGGTTCCGGGAGATCATGCTGGGCGAGGACCTCCCCGAGCTGTACTGCACGCGGGAGAACCCGGACGGGGACTTCCAGTTCGGCGCCGGCGACACCGGGGCCGAGGCCGAGCAGACCTGGCAGACCGAGGTCGAGCTGGCGCGCCGGGCCGCGGCGGGCCGTTCGCTGGACCTGCTGTCGGATCCCGGGAGCCACCACCGCGGCGAGACGTTCAGCCTGCGCTGGGTCTACACCCACATGATCGAGGAATACGCGCGCCACAACGGGCACGCGGACCTGCTGCGCGAGCAGATCGACGGCGCCACGGGCGACTGAGGCCCTCCGGTGCGAGCGGGTGCCGGGCCGGTGTCCGGCGGATGTCCGTCACCCGTGCGGGGTCAATATCGGCTCCGGGTTTTCGCAACGGGGTCCTCGCACAGCAGAGTTGCGCGAGTGCATCCAACGCGAACCACGACAAAGCTGCTGCTCGGAGTCGCCTGTGCCGTCTCGGCCGTCTCCGGCTGCGTGAATGTGACCCCCGCCCCGATGCAGCCAGCGGCCGCCCCCGGCACCACGGGGGCGCCGCCTCAGTACGAGCAGCGCGGCGGACCGGGGGCCGCGCCGGTGGCGGTCCAGGCGCCCGCCCTGGAGGCGCTGAAGGCCGTACCGGGGCAGTCCGCGCAGCCGGCGGCATCCGCCGCGGGCCGGCGGGCCGCGCCCCGCAGCGCGGCGGTTCCGGCGGTTCCGGCGGTTCCGGCGGTTCCGGCGGTTCCGGCGGGCGCGGCGCCCGGGGCGCCCCCACAGGGCGTCCCGCCGGTGCCGGACATCCCGGAGCCGCACCGGCCCGCTGCACGCCGCTCAGCGGGCGAGGGGGGCCGTACGGACCCGTCGGGGCCGGACGCGCAGGTGCCGCGCCGGCTGGTGAAGGAGCTGCCGGTCCGGCCCGCCGACGTGTGCGCGCTGGGCCGCCGGCACGGCCGCTGGCACCCGGACAGCCCGGAGGCCCGCATCTGCGCGGGCGTACACGGCGACTGAGCGCACTACGGGTACTGCTCCGGGAACGGCCGGGGCCCCCTGCCCGGTTCCGCGGCCAGGCGCCGCTCCAACCGGGCGATGGCGGCCCGTACGCCGTTCCCGTACCCGTCGTCGGCCAGGGCCCCGGTGGCGGCCCGGGCCCGGGCCAGGTGCACCCGCGCCGCCTCGGGCCGCTGGAGTTTGACGTAGTCGGCGGCCAGGCTGAGGTGCAGCGACGGGTAGAACACGCGCACGGCGGGATGCGGCTCGTGCTGCGCGGGCAGCCCGTCCCGCGGCCCCGTGCCCAGCCCGTCGGCGGCGGTCAGGGCCCGCAGGTCCCAGGCCAGTTCGTCGGCGGGGTCGTCCTGGGCGTCGGCCATGTAGTGCGCGAGCGTGCACCGGTGGAGGCAGTCCCCGTCCTCGGCGATCTCGTTCCAGATCTCGCCGAGGCGGTTGCGGGCCTCCTCGCGGTCACCGGCGTGCAGCAGGATGACGGCCTGGCCGATCCTGGTCATGACGGCGTCCTCCGACGCCTCCTGCTGCTCCGTCACGGCGGCCTCCGGCTTGCTCTGCCAGACCTGCTCCGGCCTGGTTCGTCACGACGCTAACGGCAGGCACCGGCAATGGCGCCGAGGCGCGGTGGGGCGTCAGCCCAGGTCCGGGATCCGCCAGTCGATCGGCTCATGGCCCTGCGCGGCGACGGCCTCGTTGATCTGCGTGAAGGGCCGGGAGCCGAAGAACTTCTTGGCCGACAGAGGGGAGGGGTGGGCGCCCTTGACGACCGCGTGCCGCTCCTCGTCGATGAGCGGGAGCTTCTTCTGGGCGTAGGCGCCCCACAGCACGAAGACGGCCGGGTCGGGGCGGTCGGCCACCGCGCGGATCACCGCGTCGGTGAACTTCTCCCAGCCCTTGCCCTTGTGCGAGTTGGGCTCGGCCTCGCGGACGGTGAGCACCGCGTTGAGCAGCAGGACGCCCTGTTCGGCCCACGGCATCAGGTAGCCGTTGTCCGGGACGGGCGTGCCCAGCTCCGCGTGCATCTCCTTGTAGATGTTGCGCAGCGAGGGCGGGGTCTTGACCCCGGGCTGCACGGAGAAGCAGAGGCCGTGGCCCTGGCCGGCGCCGTGGTAGGGGTCCTGGCCGAGGACGAGGACCTTCACCTTGTCGAAGGGAGTGGCCTCCAGGGCGGCGAAGACCTGCTCTCGGGGCGGGTAGACCGGCCCGTTCGCCCGCTCCTTCTCGACGAACTCGGTGAGCTCTTTGAAGTAGGGCTGGTCCAGCTCGTCGCCGAGGACGGGGAGCCAGGACTCGGGCAGCATCTGGGTCACGTCTACAACCTCCGGTACAAGTTCGCGCAACTGCGTGGTGCAACAGCTCAGAACCTACCGGGGGCCACTGACAACACCTGTGCCGCGGGTGCCCGAGGGCGCCCGCGGCACAGGTCGGCCGGCTACCAGCTGGTCTTGCGGTACAGCTCCCACATCTGGAAGACGGTCTGCGGGTCGAGCGCCCGCTCGGCACCGGCGATGTCCTCACGGGCCGCCACGTACAGCTTGCCCTGCCACAGCGGCAGCAGCCGGACGTCGTCGGCGAAGATCTGCTGGGCCTGCTCGAACTCGCGGACGCCGGCTGCGCGGTCGCTCTCGCGGCGGGACTTGGGCAGCAGGTCGGTGAGGATCTCGGCGGGCTCGTACGGGGTGCCGACCGCGTTGTCCTTGCCGACGAACGGCGCGATGAAGTTGTCCGGGTCCGGGAAGTCGGGGAACCAGCCGCGGCCGAAGACCGGGTACTCGCCGTTCTTGTAGCCGACCTGGAACACCTTCCAGGGCTGGCCCCGCAGGGTGACCTTGAAGAGGTTGCTCTCGTCCAGCTGGCGCTTGAGCTCGGTGAACTCGTCGGCGGTGGAGGCACCGTAGCGGTCGGTGGTGTACCAGAAGGTCAGCTCCACCGGCTGGGTGATCCCGGCGTCCTTGAGGATCTTCTGCGCCTTCTTGACGTCTCCCTGGCCGTATTTGTCGTAGAACGGCGTCTTGTGGCCCACGACCCCCTTGGGGACCATCGAGTACAGCGGCTCGGCGGTGCCCTGGTAGACCTTGGAGACGATCGCGCCGCGGTCGATGACCTGGGCGATCGCCTGGCGCACCGGCAGCTTGGCGACCTGCGGGTCCTTGGGGTTGAAGACCAGGTAGCGGATCTCGGCGCCGACGTTCTCGACGACCTGGACGCCCTGCGCGTGCGCGGCGGGGGTCTGCAGGTCCTTGATCTCAGGGGCCGACAGACCGCGGTAGGTGGCGTCGATCTCCTTGTCCTTGAGCGCGGCGACCATCTTGGTGGAGTCCGCGAAGTAGCGGATGGTCACGCCGTCGTTACGCCGGTTCGCGAAGCCGTTGTAGGTCCCGTTCTTGCCGAGGACCGCCTCGCTGCCTTCCTTGTACGAGTCGAGCACGAACGGGCCGGAGCCGGTGACCTTGCCGTCCTCCCGCACCTTGTCGGCCGGGTAGTCCTTGGGGGCGACCAGCGAGGCGGCCGGCGAGCCGAGGACGAAGGGGAAGGTGGCGTCCGGGGTCTTCAGGTGGAAGACGACCGTCAGCGCGTCCGGGGTCTCGATCTTGTCCAGGCTGCCGAACAGGCCCTGCGGACCGGTCTGGGAGTTGATCGTCCGGATCCGGTCGAGCGAGTGCTTGACGGCCTTGGCGTCGAGCGCCTCGCCGTTGGAGAACTTCAGCCCCTTCTTCAGGGTGCACCGGTACGACTCGTTCGCCGCGTCGGTGAACTCGCAGTTCTGGGCGGCGTCGGGCTGGGGCTTGGTGGAGCCCGTGGGGAACGCCAGCAAGGTCTGGTAGACGTTCCGGTACAGCTCCCAGGAGCCGTCCCAGGCGGCGGCGGGATCGAGGGTGCTCGGGGCGCTCGTCGTGCCGACGACGATCCTCTTCGCGGCGTCACTGCTGTCGTCCGAAAGCAGACCGCATCCGGCGAGCAGGGATATGGACGCAAGGGCCGCAGTGATCTGCAGGCATCTGGTCCGGATGAACACGTGCACGCTCCTCGATCAGCCAGGGGTGCGGCAGACCCTACCGCAGTGCAACACAAATCCAATGGGCAGGTTTCATGTGACACTTGACCGATTTCGTGCATATTAGGTACGCATTTGCCTCCCCTGAGGAGGCAAATGCGTCCGATTATCGATCAGTGGACTCCGGCATTGAGGAACATTCCCCCGTCAACGACCAGAGTTTGCCCCGTGATCCATTCCGCTTGTGCAGATGTAAGAAAAGCCGCAGCCCCGCCGATGTCCTCCGGGAGCCCGAGCCGGCCGAGCGGGTAGGCGGCGGCGGCCTCCTGCTCCCGGCCCTCGTAGAGCGCCTGCGCGAACTTCGTCTTGACCACCGCGGGGGCGATCGCGTTCACGCGGACCCCGGGCGCCATCTCGTGGGCGAGCTGGAGGGTGAGGTTGACCATGGCGGCCTTGCTCATCCCGTACGCGCCGATGAAGGGCGAGGCGGAGACGCCGGCGATGGACGCGATGTTCACGATCGCACCGCCGTTGTCCTTCTGCCAGGCGTGCCAGGTCCGCTGGGCGAAGCCGAGCGCCGAGATCACATTGGTCTCGAAGACCTTGCGCGCGACGCCGAGGTCCAGGTCCGCGATCGGACCGAAGACCGGGTTGGTGCCCGCGTTGTTGATCAGGAAGTCCACCCGCCCGAAGGCCTCCATCGTCCGCTCGACCGCGACGGCCTGGTGGGCCTCGTCGTGCGCCTTGCCGGCGACCCCGATCACCCGGTCCGCACCGAGCGCCTCGACGGCCTCCTTGAGGGCGTCCTCGTTGCGCCCCGTGATGCACACCCGGTCACCGCGGGCGACGAGCACCTCGGCGATGCCGTAGCCGATGCCCCGGCTCGCACCGGTGATCAGAGCGACCTTGCCGCTGTCCGCTGCGTTCGTGCTGCTGTTCGTCATGGATCTGCGCCCTGTCTCTCGTCAGTTGAGCGGGCCGCCGGCCACGTACATGACCTGGCCGGAGACGAAGCCGGCGGCCTCGCCCGTGAAGAAGGCGATCGCGTTGGCGATGTCGTCCGGGCGGCCGACGCGCTGGACGGGGATCTGCGAGGCCGCGCCGGCCTGCAGCTCCTCGAAGCCCACCCCCATGCGGGCGGCCGTCTGGGCGGTCATCTCCGTGACGATGAAGCCGGGGGCGACGGCGTTGGCGGTGACGCCGAACTTGCCGAGCTCGATGGCCAGGGTCTTGGTGAAGCCCTGCAGGCCGGCCTTGGCCGCCGAGTAGTTGACCTGGCCCCGGTTGCCCAGCGCCGAGCTGCTGGAGAGGTTGACGATGCGGCCGAACTTGGCCTCGACCATGTACTTCTGACAGGCCTTCGACATCAGGAACGCACCGCGCAGGTGGACGTTCATGACGGTGTCCCAGTCGTTCTCGCTCATCTTGAAGAGCAGGTTGTCGCGCAGTACACCCGCGTTGTTGACCAGGATGGTCGGGGCGCCCAGGGCACTCGCGACGCGCTCGACGGCCGCCTCCACCTGCGCCGCGTCGGAGACGTCGCAGCCGACCGCCAGGGCCTTGCCGCCGGCCGCCGTGATCGTCTCGACGGTGTCCTTGCAGGCCGCCTCGTCGAGATCGAGCACGGCGACCGCCCGGCCTTCGGCGGCCAGACGCACGGCGGTGGCCGCGCCGATGCCCCGGGCCGCCCCGGTCACGATCGCGACGCGCTGCTCGGTGGTGGACATGGTGGATCTCCTCGCGCTCGGAATCCTCATCAGCGGCTCCTCATCGGTGAGCAACCGCTTAGTAGCTTCAGCTGAGGAGACGCTAGGAGCCCTGGCACCCGGTGTCAACGGCACCCGGCCCCAGGGCTCCTCACGTCACGATGACCGCCGTACGGATCGTCGGACGGCCGCCGTACGTATCAGCGCACCAGCAGGTCCAGCAGCCTCTCCACCTCGGCCTCCGGGTCGGCCGTCAGGCCGGTGTGCACCGGACCGGGCTGCACCACCGTGCTGCGCGGGGCGATCAGCCAGCGGAACCTGCGGCCCGCGTCGTCGCCCGCCGCCTGGCCTGCCCACTCGCCGCCGGTGCACACACCCTCGACCCCGTGCAGGGCGGCGCGTACGCCGGCCACGTCGGCCTCCGGGTCCAGCACGAGGAGCTTGGCCTCGTCCAGGTGGGTGCGCGCGGCCACGTACGAGCGCGCCCGGCAGTAGACGATCACGCCGGCGTTGAAGCACTCGCCGCGCTCCATCCGGGGCACCACGCGCACCAGCGCGTACTCGAACACGTCCCGCTTGGTCACTCGCTGTCGCTCTTCTTCTTGGTCTTGTGGGGCCATTCGGTCAGATGGTCGGTCAGCCACCCGGGCGGCTTGGAGGGGGCCTTCACCTCGGCCTCCATCGAGATCCTCTCGTGGATCGTGGCCGCGCGCGGCAGCAGCACCTCCACGTAGGCGCGGCGCACCGCGTCGGTGGAGTCGAAGCCCGGCTCGTCGACCAGCCACTCGTCGGGCACGTCGGCGACGACCTCCTCGAGCAGCTCCCGCGTCACCAGGGGCGCGAGCGCGGCGGCGGCCGCTGCGATGTCCGGGCCGACGGGGGCCAGGACGTGGTCGGAGGCGTTGTACGGCTTGGCCGCGGCGCTCTCGGCAGTGGGCCAGTTGTGGTGCCAGATCATGGTGGCGCCGTGGTCGATGAGCCACAGGTCCCCGTGCCAGACCAGCATGTTCGGGTTGCGCCAGGACCGGTCGACGTTGTTGATCAGCGCGTCGAACCAGACCACGCGCCCCGCCTCGGCGGGGTCCACCTGGTACGCGAGCGGGTCGAAGCCGATCGACCCGGGCAGGTAGTCCATCCCGAGGTTGAGTCCGCCGCTGGCCTTCAGCAGCTCCTGGACCTCCTGGTCGGGTTCGCCGAGCCCGATCACGGGGTCGAGCTGCATCTGCACCAGCCGCGGGACGCGCAGGCCGAGGCGCTGCGCCAGGCGCCCGCAGACGACTTCGGCGACCAGGGTCTTGCGGCCCTGGCCGGCTCCGGTGAATTTCATGACGTAGGTACCGAGGTCGTCGGCCTCGACGATCCCCGGGAGCGAGCCGCCCTCACGCAAAGGCGTGACGTAACGGGTCGCGATCACTTCGGACAGCATCCGCCCAGGTTACGGGGGTCAGCCTGCGGGAGCCCACTGCGCGAGGAGGGCTTCGGCCGTGGTGACGGTCGCGACGAGTGCCAGGCAGTTGCGGATCACCTCGGCCGTGTACGCGGCGGGCACCCCCGCAATGGCGTCGGACGGCACCACCACCCGGTAGCCGAGGTTGACGGCGTCGAAGACGGTGTTCGGGATCGCAATGTTCGAGGAGACCCCCGCGACGACGAGGGTGTGGATGCCGAGGTTGCGCAGGAGGGCGTCCACGTCGGTGCCGGCGATCGGCGAGAGCCCGTGCAGCCGGCGGACCACCAGGTCGTTCTCGGCCACCTCGATCGGGGCTGCCACCTCCACCGCCCGGCTCCCGGACAGCTGGCGGACGGGCAGCTTCCCGGCGGCCCGGAACAGCCGCGCATTGCTGTTGGCCGCCAGCCCGTCCGGCCGCCGCTCGGCGATCGCGTGCAGCACCTGCACTCCGGCCCCGTGCGCGGCGTCGACCAGCGCGGCCACCCGTCCCAGCATCCCGGAGTCCCGGGCCTCCTTCGCCAGCTCGGGCAGGGCGCTCTCCTCGCCGACGACGCCGCTTTGGCACTCGACGGTGAGCAGCGCGGTGGTGGCGGGATCGAGTTCCGGCATGGCTCCCCCTGGCGTGACGACCATCGATCCCGCATGATTCCTGACACACAGTCAGATGTGAAGGGGTGCGGGACGGATGGACGGGACACAGCGGCGGGGCCGCCGCATCATGATGACCGACACCGAAGTGGACGCCTTCCTGCGCGAGCAGCGCACCTGCCGCGTGGCGACCGTCTCCCCGGACGGCCGCCCGCACGTGGGCGCGCTGTGGTTCGCCTGGGACGGCAGTTCGCTGTGGCTGTACTCGATCACGCGCAGCCGCCGCTGGTCCGACCTGCGCAAGGACCCGCGGATCTCGGTGGTCGTGGACGCGGGCGAGGCGTACGACGAACTGCGCGGGGTCGAACTCTCCGGCAACGCCGTCTTCGTGGGTGAGGCTCCGCGTACGGGCGAGCCCTGCCCGGAGCTGGCCGAGGCGGAACGGCTGTTTCCGGCGAAGAACTTCCGTCTCGAGGAAATGCCGCACGACGGCCGCCACGCGTGGATCCGCCTCACCCCGGAGTCGATCGTCACCTGGGACTTCCGCAAGCTCTGACGCCGGGGCGCTGCAGTGCTCCGCGCCTTGCTCAGCGCTCTAGAGCACCGCGGCAGCGGCCTGCTGCAAGGCCTCGACGGCGGCCCGGATCGAGGGCCGCCGGTCGGCGTCCGCCCGCCAGACGACGTACACGTGGCGGCGGACCGAGTCGCTCACGGGCAGCAGCCGGACCCCGGACGGCACCGGGCCCCGCCCGAGCCGGGGCGCCACGCACACCCCGAGCCCGGCCTCCACGAAGGCCAGCTGGGTGTGGTGCTCCTCGGCGATGTGCGCGATGCGCGGCTCGATGCCGGTGCCGCGCAGCGTGTACACGAGCCACTCGTGGCAGAACTGGCCCTCGTTCCAGGAGATCCAGTCGTCGTCGGCGAATTCGGAGAGGGAGATCCGGTCGCGGCCGGCCAGCCGGTGCCCGGCCGGCACGGCGATGTCGCAGGAGTCCTCGAGCAGGTGCGCGCGGGTGAGCTCGGCGGGCACCGGCATCCGCTTGTTGTGCCAGTCGATGGCCAGCGCCAGGTCGAGGTCGCCGCGTACGACGGCCGCCATGCTGTCCTCGGGCTCCTGCTCCCGTACCAGGGGCCGCAGTTCGGGGTGCCCGGCGCGCAGGGCGGTCAGCGCCCGGGGCAGCAGCCCGCGCATGGCGGTCGGGAAGGCGCCGATCCGCAGCTCGCCGACGGCGCAGCCCCGCTGGGCCTCCACATCGGCCTGGGCGAGCTCCACCTGGGAGATGATCCGGGCCGCGTGATCGGCGAGCAGCCGGCCCGCGTCCGTGAGCCGGACCCCGCGGCCGTTCTTGGCCAGCAGCGGCTGGCCGACCTCCCGCTCCAGCTTGGCCATCTGCTGGGAGACGGCGGAGGTGGTGACGTGGAGTCCGTCGGCCGCGCCGCTGACCGAACCGTGGCGGGCGAGGGCGTCGAGGGTACGCAGGCGCTCCAGGTTCAACATGTAAGCAATGCTACGCCTTCACCTTGAAGAAGTCTCGCTTGTCCTACGCTGTCGAGCGGAGCAGAGTACTCCGCATGAGCGCACCCGCCACCCCTCGCCCCACTCTCTCCCCGCCGGTCGCCCCCACCCGGGCCCGGCGCGTCGACTGGCGGCTCCGCTTCGTGCTCCTCTCGGTGGTCTGGGGCTTCAGTTTCCTGCTGATCAAGGTGGGCACGGAGGCGTACGCCCCGTTCCAGGTCGCGCTCGGCCGGGTGCTGTCCGGTGCGCTGGCACTGCTGGCCGTGCTCGTGGTCCGCCGCGAGCCGCTCCCCCGGGGCCGCCGCACCTGGGCGCACCTGGCCGTGGCGGCGCTCCTGCTCAACACCGCCCCGTTCTCGCTCTTCTCGTACGCCGAGCTGAGCATCCCGTCGAGCCTGGCCGGGATCTGCAACGCCACCTCGCCGCTGTGGGGCATGGCCCTGTCGGTGGTGGCCCTGTCCGAGGACCGCCCGACGCGCCGCCGCTTCGCCGGCCTGGGCCTGGGCTTCCTCGGCGTCCTGACGGTCCTCGGCGCCTGGCAGGGCTTCTCGGGCATCGACGCCAAGGGCACCGCGCTCGCCCTGCTCGCTTCGCTCTGCTACCCGATCGGCTGGATCTACGTCCGGCGCACGCTGGCCTCGGTCCCGGGCTCGCCGGTGGCGCTGACCGGCGCCCAGCTGATGCTCTCCACGCTCCAACTACTGCTGGTCAGCGCCGCGTTCACCTCGGCCCCCGCCTCGTTCCCGCTCTGGCCGACCCTGTCGGTGATCGCGCTGGGCGCCCTGGGCACGGGGATGGCCCTGCAGATGCAGTACGGCCTGGTGGCGGAGGTCGGCCCGACCACGGCCCAGATGGTCACGTACTTCATCCCGGTCATCGCCACCACCGCGGGCGTCCTGCTCCTCGGCGAACAGCTCCACTGGAACACCCCGGTGGGCGCGGCGATCGTCCTGGCCGGAGCGGCGCTGACCCAAACGCGGCGCCGCTAGGCGGGCGGCGCGCCCACCTAACCGCAGTCGCCGAGGATCGGCCCCGAACCGTCGGGCGTGTTGGTGGTCCACAGCATGAACAGCTCCAGCAGGATCGCCACGACGTTGAGCATCGCGACGACGAAGGCCAGGAGCCCCGGCCAGGTGTCCCAGATCCGGACCCCGCAACGCCGCCGGATCCACCGGGCGAGCAGCAGGCAGACGACCATGGCCGACAGCCCGAGGACCGGACCCGCCCACGCGAAGACGTACTCCACCTTCGGGAAGGGCATGTGCCGACAGGCCGCCTGCTGCCGGTGCACCCATGCCATGTCGATGTCCTCGACGTGCAATGAGGAGAGCACGCCGAGCACGGCCACGACCGGCACGAGCAATGCCGTGATCACCATGCCGGGCGTGACCGGGCGGCCTCGCGAGGCAGCGGGCGAGGCGGCGGCGGAAGAGATGTCCATCAGTACCAATTCGGGTGGGGTCGGACGATGTGGATGCGCTGCTCGCCATGGTTCCGGGTGGCAACGTGCTCGCGGCTGTCCAGACTCACGTTCTGGAACGAGCTGGTGTGCTGGCTCAACTTGACGTCGCCGTCAGGGGTCACCGAGGTCACCACGGCAGCGTGGTAGATCTCCCCCGGTGGTTCGTCCGGGTCGGGAGCGATCTGCTCGTAGAAGATCACGTCGCCGGGACGTGCGTCCGATCGCGTGACCTCCTCACCGCCGTTGTGCAGGAGAAAGCCGTGCAGGTCTTTGGCCAGGCCCCACGAGCGGGAGTGGTAGAACCGGCGGTCGATCCTGTCCACCCCCACACCGCTCTCCCGCCCCCAGGTGTTGTCCCCGCCGGGCCCAAGCCAGAAGTCGAACTTCTTCTGCATCCCGCCGGCCTCCAGGGCCGACGATGTGAAATTGGCGCAGTTGTTCTTGAAATCGAGGTCGTCCTTCTTGTCCCAGTGGTCGAGTGCGTACCGCACCATCTCGACCCGGTCGATCTTGCCGTCGGGCCCGCGGAGTTCGCGCCCGACCTCGGGCGGCAGGCCCTTGAGGTCGGCGAGGGTCACGGGGTCGGCCCGCATGAGGTCCTTCTGCTGCTGCGGGGTCAGGCCGTCCCACCAGGCGCGCTGGAGGTGCGGGTCCTTCCCCACCGGGATGTCCGCCCTGAGCATGTCGAATTCGATGTGGGACGCCTCGACCAGGATCTCGTTGTGCGCCTGTGAGGTGTCGGCGACATTGATGGTCGTCGCCAGCTTGTCCAGCTCGGCGGAGGCTTTCCCGTCCGCCTGAGAAGCCTCGCGCAGGGCTTCCTCTATCAGCGCGTTGACCTCCGAGATGTGCCCCAGTTCCTTGGTGTAGGCGTCGCGCACGTTCTGCGGGACGTTCGGGCCGACGGGTGCGGCGCCCGTGTACGCGCCCACGGCGCGGCCGTCCTCGATGCTCAGCCCGTGCTCCCTCGCCAGCTCGGCCGCGTGGAAGAGGGTGCGCTGCGCGAAGCCCATGGAATGAGCCAGGGCGTCGAGGACCATGGCCACGCCCTTCATGATGTCGCCGCCGGACTCCAGACGGTCGGCGAGGTCCTCCAGGCGCTTGCCGGCCTGCTTGCCGGTGGCGTCGGCCCAGTGGTCATCGAGCGGCTTCTTGCCCTGCGCGCGGATGTCCTCGCAGGCGGAAGAGGAGCGCCGGGCAAGGTCGACCCAGTCGTCCGCGGCCTTCTGCCACTGGTCCACGCGGCAGTCGTACAGGTCGTGATAGGCGACCACGGGTCAGTTCCTCCCGAAGTCGGCGAGGCCGTGCCGGAGCCTGCTGAACGCGTCCTTCGCCTGGGCGTCGGTGGTGTCGTAGGCGTTGGCCGTGGTGTGGAGGTTGTCGGCCATGGTGTTCATCTGCTTCCCCAGGTCGACCATGTGGTCCTCCCACGCGGTCGCACACCGCTTCAACGCCCCCGCGGAGGCCCATCCGTGGTGCCCATCGGCTGCAGTGTCGCTCGAATCGAGGGACTTGCGGAGGTTCTCCAGCGCCTTCTCGGCGGCCGAGTCGGCACCTCCCGCGCTTTGCCGCACGTAGTGCGTCTTGATGTCTATGTCCACGCAGTCCCCCCTGAATTGTTCCCGAACAGCCTAACTTCGCTCATACGTGCGTTTCCGTCAGCAACACGGCGAGACTTCGGGTCCGGGCGGAAGAGGCGGCGGCCGGGGACGGTCCTGCGCGGACGGGTGCGTCAGTCGAAGCGGCCGCCCGTCGTACGGCGGACCGACGCGGCCACTGCCGCCGCCAGCCCCGGTACCTCGCCCGGCCGCACGGCCGACACCGTGATCCGTACGCCCGGCCCCGACTCCACCCGGAACCGGCTGCCCGGGGCCACTGCCCAGCCCGCGGCCAGCATCCGCGTCACCGCCCCCGTCTCGTCGGCGACGGGCACCCATACGTTCATCCCGGTGCGCCCGTGGGCCCGTACGCCCCGCTCCCGCAGGGCCGTGACCAGCCCGTCCCGCCGCTCCCCGTAGGAGCGCGCGACCGCCGCCCGGTCCACCGCGCCAGAGGTCCACAGCTCGACCACCGTGTACTGGAGCAGCCGGCTCACCCACCCCGGGCCGAGCCGCTGTCGCCCGCGCACCCGGTCCAGGGTCACGGCGTCGCCGGTCAGCACCGCCAGCCGCAGGTCGGGCCCGTACGCCTTCGCCGTGGACCGCACCAGCGCCCAGTGCCGGGTCACCCCGCCCAGCGAGTGCAGCGGCAGGTCCACGATGGCGTGCCCGTGGTCGTCGTCGACCACCAGCACGTCCGGGTACCGCGCCAGCACGCCGCGCAGCTCCGCCGCCCGGTCCGCGCCGACCGCCGCCCCGGTCGGGTTCTGCGCCCGCGCCGTCACCAGCAGCGCCCGCGCGCCCTCCGCGAGGACCCGTTCCACCGACGAGACGACAGGCCCGTCGTCGTCCACCGCCACCGGCACCACGCGCAGACCCAGCGCCGCCGCCAGGTCCAGCACGCTCCCCCACCCCGGGTCCTCGATGGCCACCGCGTCCCCCGGCCGCAGATGTGCGGCCAGGACCCGCTCGATCCCGTCCAGCGCGCCCGAGGTCACCCCCACCGGCCCGGCGGGCACCCCGTCCGCGTCGAGGTCGGCCCGGGCCAGCCGCTGCAAGTCCGGTACCACCGGGTCGTCCCCGTACAGCGTCGGCGCCTGCGCGTACCGGCGCGCGGCCTCGGCCAGGGCCCCGTCCAACGAGGGCAGCAACCGTACGTCCGGATTCCCCGAGGCGACGTCCCGCGCACCCGGCGGCACCGCCATCCTCAGTTCGTCGCGCGGCGCACTCGCCGGCCGCCCCCGCACCCGGCTGCCGCGCCGCCCGTCGGTCTCGATGACCCCGCGCTCGCGCAGCGTCCGGTACGCGGCGGCCACGGTGTTCGGGTTCACCCCGAGCACCCCTGCGAGCTCCCGCATCGGCGGCAGCAGCGTTCCCGGCGCGAGCGCGCCCGATCCGACGCCCGCTTCGACACTGGCCGCGATATCCGATGCGCGGCGCCCGGTAATCCGATACTCTCCTAGCACAAAGCCAAGTATGCACTAATACAACGGAGCGCGCATCATGACCGCCACGACCGACACGCAAGAGATGCCCGAGACGAACGGGACGGCCGGCGGCTACGAGCCCACCGACCGCACCGTCCCGAGCCGCTCCCGCGAGCGGGCGCGCTACGACCACGAGACGGTCCACTCGATACTCGACCAGGCCTACGTCTGCCACCTCGGCTTCGTCCGCGACGGCGCGCCGGTGGTCCTGCCCACGCTCTACGGCCGGGTCGGCGAGACCCTGTACGTCCACGGCTCGACCGGCTCGCGCCCGCTGCTCGCCGCCGGCCAGGCCGACCCGGGGCTGCCCGTCTGCCTGACCGTGACGCACGTGGACGGCCTGGTGCTGGCCCGGTCGGCCTTCCACCACTCGATCAACTACCGCTCGGTGATCGTGCACGGCACCGCGTACCAGGTGACCGACGAGGACGAGCGCCGGATGGCCCTGGACGCCCTCGTCGACCACGTGGTGCCGGGCCGCTCGGCCGACTCCCGGCCCGCCAACGCGAAGGAGCTCGCCGCCACCGCGGTGATCCGCCTGGACCTGAACGAGGTGTCGGCGAAGCTCCGCACCGGCGGCCCCAACGACGAGCCCGAGGACATGGACCTGCCCTACTGGTCGGGCGTGGTCCCGGTCGCGCCGGTCCACGGGACCCCGATCCCGGCCGACGACCTGGCCCCCGGGATCGCCACCCCGGACTACCTCGCCGCGCTCTGAGCCTCTCGGGGCTCTTGGGGCCCGGGGGTCTCACGGGCGTCACTGGTCTCATGGGTCTCACTGGTCTCACGGGCGGGCCGGACCACCGGCCCGCCCGCCGGCCTTCGCGCCTCGGCCGCGATCAACGCACCCACCGCGGTCAGCAGCAGTACGGTGCCCAGCACCACGACGCCGGTCAGCCGCTCACCGAGTACCAGCACGGCGATCACCGCCGCACTGACCGGCTCGATCAGCATGATCACGGACACCGTCGCGGCCCGCACCGCGGCGGCTCCGGTGAAGTACAGCGCGTACGCCAGGGCCGTCGGCACGGTGGCCACGTACACCAGCAACCAGAGCACCCGCCCGAGTTCGGCGGTGTGCGGCACCAGCCCCTCCGCCGCCGCGAGCGGCAGCAGGCACACCGTGCCCACCGCGACCGACCAGGTGGTGGTGACCAGCGGGTCCCCGCCCGCCCCGCGCCGCCCCAGCGAGCGGGCCCGCAGTGTCATCGCGGCGTACCCGGCGGCCGACAGCAGGGCCCAGCCGACGCCGGCCGGCCGCACCTCGCCGCCCCCCGCGCCCAGGACCAGCACGGCGAGCCCGGCGAGCGCCCCGACGACGGCGGCCACCCCGCCCCGGCCGAGCCGCTCGCCCATCCAGTGCCGCGCCCCGAGCGCGATCAGCACCGGCCCGGCGCCCAGGGTCACCACGGTCCCGACCGCGAGGCCGGTCTCCCGTACGGCGGCGAAGTACGCGGCCTGGAACAGGGTGAACATCAGCCCCGTCGCGATCAGCGAGGCCACCGAGGGCCGCGCCGCCCGCCGCGGGCCCCGGGGCCGGCGTACGGCGAGCACCCCCAGCAGCACCACCAGCCCGCCGGCGCACCGCCAGAACGACAGGGCGAGCGGGCCGAGGTCACTGGCCAGGAAGAGGAGGGAGGCGGCCGCCCCGGCGGTGCCCCAGGCGGCTCCGGCGACGACGAGGTACAGCAGACTGCGCCCGGAGGCGGGCGAAAGAGTCGACACGAGTGTGCTCCGCGCATGCGTGAAGGATGAAAGGGAAGGTCATCGCTTCGCGGGCAGCGCGGACCCGCCCGGGAACTCCCCGGGCCGGGTCTTCGTCACGAGGGGCAGCTGCCCGCGGCTACGCGGCGGGAGGCGGAAGCACGGTCGAATGCATGATCGCCACCCTAGGCCGTCATCGTCTCGCGGTCCAGAACAGCCGATTCCGGATCAGCCGCTCCCGGCGGGGTGGGCCGCGAGGACTGGGCGATGAAGGCCCCGCCGAGCACCAGCGCACCACCGACGATCTGCGGGGTCGAGAGGTACTCGCCCAGCAGGATCCAGGCGAGGACAGTCGCCACGACCGCCTCCAGACAGGCCACGACGCCGGCCACCTGCGGCGAGAGCTTGCGCACCGAGACCACACCGGTCAGGTACGCGAAGACCGTCGCGATCAGCACCACCCAGCCGAGCAGCACCCACGCGGGCACCGTCAGGTCCCCCATCGCGGCCTGCCCGCCCAGCAGCTGCCAGTCGATCTTCCACGGCCGGGCGATCAGCGTCATCACCAGCGCGCCGACGATCATGCCGTACGCGATCACCCCGAGCGGGTCGGGCACGTCGTCGCCGACGGCGCCGTCGGCACCGTGGTCCGCGAACACGAAGTAGAAGGCCTGGCAGCAGGCGGCGGCGAGGCCGAGCAGCACTCCGAGCAGGTCCAGGCTCAGCCCTGACCAGATCTCGACGACACAGGCCAGTCCCACGACGGCCACGGCCGCGCCGACGGCGGCGGCCCGGGTCACCGGCTTGCGCTGCACGAAGCGGATCCAGCCGAGCAGCAGCGCCGGGCCGAGGTACTCCAGGAGCAGGGCCACGCCGACCGGGATCCGGGACAGGGAGGCGAAGTAGAAGGCCTGCACGCCCGCGACGCCGACGAGCCCGAAGCCGGCGAGCAGCAGGGGTTTGCGCAGCAGGAGGCCGCGGTGCCGCCAGGCCAGCGGGGACAGCACCAGCGCCGCCCCGGCCACCCTGAGCCAGACCATGTGCAGCGGGTCCAGACCCGCCTCGATCAGCGGCTTCGCCGCCACACCCGAACCACCGAACGCGAACGCCGAGACGAGCGCGAGGCCCAGTCCGGCGTTTCTCCCTGACGCTTGCATCCGGCCATCATGACAGGGCCGGTCAGCACCGTCACAGGTGTGACACCTGTTGAGACGCATCCGAGACCCACCGTGACCGGGCCGGCCATTTCTGACAGGTCGTCAGTATTGAATGTTCCGCCCACCGGGGCTACGTTCCGCCGCACGTACCCGACGAGAAGGGGTGGTCGCATGGCCGAAGTCACCGCGGAATCACGCATCGAGGCGTCCGCCGCGCAGCTCTGGGCCCAGCTGACGGACTGGGCGGCGTACGGGCAGTGGAGCATGACCCACACCAATTTCCCGAAGGGCGGCCCCGAGACGCTCGCGGTCGGCGCCACCTTCGAGGAGAACATGAAGATGATGGGCTTCCCGGCCGAGGTCGCGTGGACGGTCTCGGAGCTGGAGACCGAGCGCGTCTTCGCCATCACCGGCAAGGGCCCGATGGGCGTGGCCATCCTCACCCGGTACACCCTGATCCCGGACGGCGGGGCCACCACGGTCCGCATCGACGGGGAGTTCAACGGGGCCGCCGTCTCCCTGATGGCGGGCAAGCTCAAGGACTCGGCCACCGCCGCCCTGAACGAATCGCTCCGCAAGCTCGCCGGCCTGGTCGCCTGACCCCGCCCCCCGGCCGGTACGCAGGTACGGCGGCGCGCCCCGCGAGAGGACTCGCGGGGCGCGCCGTTTTCGTCGGCCGGCCGGCTCAGTGCTCGTCGGCCAGGATCAGGTAGAGCTTCTTGCGGGCGTCGTTGATGACCGCGAGCGCCTTCTCGCGCTGCTCGGGCGAGCCGGTCTTGAAGACCTGGCCGAAGGCCTCGAACAGGCCGATTCCGGCCGTCCGGACCTCGTGCATCGCCTCGAAGTCGAACCCGCGCCCGGCCTCGGCCCAGGGGGCCTCGGGGGCCGATTCGGCCTCGGTGCGGCCGGCGTCGGTGAGCGTGAACAGCTTCTTGCCGCCCTCGCTCTCGCTGGTGATGAGCCCCTCGTCCTCGAGCAGCTGCAGGGTCGGGTAGACCGAGCCCGGGCTGGGCTTCCAGGCCCCGCCGCTGCGCTCGCCGATCTCCTGGATCATCTCGTAGCCGTGCATCGGCCGGTCCTTGAGCAGCGCCAGGATCGAGGCGCGCACGTCTCCCCGCCGGGCCCGGCCGCGCGGTCCGCCACGTCCGCCGCGCCCGCCGAAGGGGCCGCCGCCGAAGGGCGGTCCGAACGGTCCGAAGGCGCCGCGCCGCCCCTGGAACTCCTCCCGACGATCGGGCCCGCAGTGGCCGTGGCCCCGTCCGTGCTCGTGTTCGTGCTGTCCGTGTGAACGCATGACTGCGCTCCTTTCGTCTTCCGCTTCTCGCTATCGCTCTTGCGATACGTCAACTATCACTGACCCATCGCGATGCGTCAACGATATATCGGAAACTCATAACGAACACGCCCCTGACCAGGCCGGTCGAGTGTCCTGTCTCATCGGACCTTGACCGGTCTCACCGAAGTTCGACGACCACCCTGTTCGTCTCATCGAAGCTTGATCACCGCTAGGAGTCTCTTTCGGATCTCGGCGCGGCCTGGCCCCTCGGCGCTGGCAAGCCAGGTTGTGGGGTGCACGGCAGTTCCGGGGACGGCGTGTGGTGGCGTGGCGCATCCTTGGGCCATCGGCATCGTGGGGGATGGGGGCGGTGTGGGTAGTGGCAGGCGTGCGCGGGTGGGTTCGGTCGTCAGCGGGGCGGGGGCGGCGGCGACGTTCGCGTTGGGGGTAGTGACGAACTACGCGACGAACGCCGCGCCAGGGTGGGCGTCTCATCCGTGGGTGGTGTGGTCGGCCTTTGGTGTGCTGGCGGTCGGTGCGCTGGTGTTGGAGCTGGTCGGCCGCCGCTTGGACACCGCAGGGACGGTGGGGGGTGGGGGGCCGGTGAGGTTGGTGGCGCTGGAGCGGCTCCGCGCCGGCGGCATGGCTTCGCTGCGCGCGCCCCATGGGTCTGGTCCCGTCCGCGGCCGTGACGGCGAACTCGATTCTCTTCGGCGGCTGCTGGCCCGGCCACAGGGGAGGTACGCCGTGGTGTGCGGGGTGGGTGGAATCGGCAAGACCACCCTGGCCTCCGCCCTGGCCGACATCGCGAGCGCTGAAGGCCGGGCCGTGTTCTGGATCCGCTGGCGCGACGAGGAGGAGCTGGCCGAGCAGATGACCCGCACCGCGCTGGCCTGTGGCCTTCCCGAAGCCCGGCTCGAAGAAGCGCGGGCCGGACGAGCCGGACTGCCGGATCTGGTGTGGGAGCAGCTGGAGCAGACCGACAAGTGGCTCCTGGTCCTCGACAACATCGACACCCCACAGGCCGTCGGCCCACATGGGGAGGACGTGGCGTCCTACCGGGGGTGGATCCGGCCGGGTAGGAGGGGCCTGCTGCTGGTCACCAGCCGCAACACCGACCCCGTGGTGTGGGGCATTCAGGCCGTCCTGCGCCGCGTCGTCCCGCTGGAGCCCGCCGCCGGCGGCCAGGTGCTCTGCGACGCTGCCCCTTACGCAGGAAACACCGAGGAGGCTGGGGCGCTCGCGGACCGGCTGGGCGGCCTGCCGCTCGCCCTCCACGCCGTCGGCCGCTACCTGTCCGCCCCCGGCAGCCGCCACCGCACCTTCACCGCCTATAACACCGCCCTCGAGACACAGCTGGGCACGCTGCTCGGCGCCACGCAACCCCAGGCGAGCGAGCCAGCCGTCGCACGGACCCTGATCCGCCACACCTGGGAGCTGTCACTGGACGAACTCGCCACCGACGGCAACCCCCTCGCACGGCCGGCACTGCGGCTGCTGTCCCTTCTGGCACCAGCCCCCATCCCCGTCTTCCTCCTCACCCCGGCACTGGTCACCGAGGCCACCGGGCAACCGACCGGCGAGATCGAGGTGGAGGCCGCGCTCAACGGCCTCCATACCTACGGACTCGTTGACACGCCCACACGCCGAGGCGGACAACCCGTCCTCGGACAGATCGTTCTGCACCCCCTCGTACGCGAGATCACCGCTCACACCCACACCACCGAATCCACCGAGCCCAACCGCTACCAGCAGGCCCTCACCGGCCGCCTGATCCAGGCAGCCCAAGGGATGATGAGTGCCAGGACCGCCGACTGGGACACGGCCCGCCTCCTCGCCCCGCACCTCCTCGCCGCCGCAACGCACACCACCAACCAGCACAACCGTCGCCTCGCCGATGCCGTCGATCGCATCAGCCAGTCCCTCACGAAAGCGGGCGACTACGGCAGCGCGCTACAGCTGCAGCAGGCAGCGCACTCGATCACCTCCCGCTCCCTCGGCTCCGACCACCCCGAAACGCTGACCAGCCGCAGCCACCTCGCCGACGCGCTCGACCTATTTGGCCGGCACCAGGAGGCAGCCGACCTCCACCACCAGGTCCACGCCACCCGCGAACGCGTCCTCGGCGCCGACCATCCCGACACCCTGATCAGCCGCAGCCACCTGGCCAACGCGCTGGACCACCTCGGCCGGCACCAAGAGGCAGCAGACCACCACCGACAGATCCTCGCCGCCCGCGAACGTGTCCTCGGCACGGACCAGATTCCCACCGTCCACACCCGCAACAACCTCGGCCTCGCGCTCGGCTACCTCGGCCACCGCCAAGAAGCAGCAGACCTCCACCGACAGGCTCTCTCCGGCTACGAACGCCTCCTCGGAGCTGACCACCCCAACACCCTGAACAGCCGTAACAACCTCGCGCTCGCGCTCGATGACCTGGGTCAGCACCAAGACGCAGCGGATCTCCACCGACAGGTCCTCAGCGCCTACGAACGCGTCCTCGGCCCCGATCACCCCGACACCCTGCACAGTCGCGACAACCTCGGACTGGCACTCGACCACCTCGGCCAGCACCGAGACGCAGCAGATCTCCACCAGCACGTCCTCAGCGCCTACGAACGCATCCTTGGTCCCGACCACCCCAGCACCTTGACCAGCCGCAGCAACCTCGGCCTCGCGCTCCACCACCTCGGCCAGCACCGACAAGCAGCAGACCACCATCAACACGTCCTCACCACCCGCGAACGCGTCCTCGGACCCGACCACCCCCACACCCTGCACAGTCACGACTACCTCGCGGCAGCCCTGCGTGCTGCGGGGCGCACCAGCACAAGGTTGCGTTCGGGGAGACGGCTTCGGTTCTTCGGGGCCAGGCGCACTTGAGGGGTCGACGCGATCGTGGCTGCGCGGTGCTCGGCCGGCTCATGCACGGGTCCTACGACAACGGGCACGTCTCCTGCCTGGGTCTGGCCCGCGGGAGACGGCGGACGGTTCAGGTCGACGACTGGCCCCTGCAAGCGGCGGCCCCGCGCGAGACAGGGATGCCGAAGACTGATCACCGACGGCGTCCACTGCGGCCGAGGCTGGGCCAGTCATCCCGGATTGGCCTTTGCCGACGATCAAGAACCGGGCCTACGGTCGCTCCATGCGCCTGCGAATCGTCGATGCCTTCACCGACCGCCCCTTCCGCGGCAACCCCGCCGGGGTCCTGCTCCTCGACGGGGAGTTCCCCCCGGACGCCTGGCTCCAGCAGGTCGCCACCGAGGTCAACCTGTCCGAGACCGCGTTCGCCCGCCCGCTGCCGCCCGGCGGGGACGCCGACTGGGCCCTGCGCTGGTTCACCCCGTCCGCGGAAGTCGACATGTGCGGCCACGCCACGCTGGCCACGGCGCACGTGATCGCGACGAGCGGCCTGGCCACGGGGCTGATCCGGTTCTCCGCGCGGTGCGGCATCCTCACGGCCGCGACCGCGGAGGACGGCACGATCACGATGGACTTCCCGACGTCCTCGCTGACACCGGTGGACGCGGACCCCGCCGTACGGAGCGCCCTGCGCGCCGAGATCAGGTCCGTCCACGACACGTCCGAGCACATCGGCGACCTGGTCGTCGAGCTGGCGGACGAACGCGCCGTACGCGAGCTCACCCCCGACATCGCAGCCCTGCGCGGCTACTCCCGCCGCGGGGTGATCGTCACCGCGGCCGCCGAGGACCCGTCCCGCGGGTACGACTTCGTCTCCCGCGGCTTCTTCCCGGCCTTCGGGATCGACGAGGACCCGGTCACGGGTAGCGCCCACACCGCGCTCGCCCCGTTCTGGGCCTCCCGCCTGGGCCGCACCTCGCTCGTCGGACTCCAGGGCGGGGCGCGCACCGGCCTCGTCCGGGTCCGCCTGGCGGGCGACCGTACGCTCCTCACCGGCAACGCGGTCACGGTCGTCGACGGCGAACTGCTCGCCCGCCCCTGACCGGCGTCGGCCTAGGGGGTCGGCAGCCAGCCCACCTTGCCCGCGAGCAGTGCGTACCCGCCGAAGGCCACGATGTCGAGCAGTGCGTGTGCGACGACGAGCGGACCCACCCGCCCCCAGCGCCGGTAGGCCAGGACGAAGACGACGCCCATCACCATGTTGCCGAGGAAGCCGCCGATGCCCTGGTAGAGGTGGTACGAGCCGCGCAGCACCGCACTGGCCAGCAGCGCGGCGGTCGGCGACCAGCCCAGCTGATCGAGTCGGCGCAGCAGGTAGGCCAGCACGATGACCTCCTCCACCACGGAGTTCTGCACCGCGGAGAGGATCAGCACGGGGAACTTCCACCACACGTCCGGCAGCGCCTCCGGCACCACCGTGAGGTTGAAGCCGCTCGCCCGCGCCGCCAGGTAGAAGGCCAGCCCCGCGCTCCCGATCCCGGCCGCGACCAGGGCTCCGCGCCCCAGGTCCCAGCCCGGCCGGGTCCGGTCGAAGCCCAGCACCCGCAGCCCCGGTGCGCCCTCCCGGGTCAGCAGGTGGGCCACCAGCAGCACCGGCACCAGCGCCGTGCCGATGCCGAACAGCTGCCAGGCCAGGTCCAGCCAGGGCCGGCCGGGGGCGTACGAGCCGTTGAGCGTGGCGGCCTGGTCCTTGAGGCCGCCCGGCTTGGTCAGCGAGCCGATGAAGCTGATCAGCGAGGAGAAGGCGCTCGCCCCCAGCGACAGCGCCAGCACGAGCAGCGTCTCGGTGCGCAGGACCCCCCGCCCGTCCTCGTGCAACGCCTTGACCACCGGCTCCGGCTCCGCCCGCACGTCCGACTCCGTCCCGCCGTTCCGCTGCTGTCCACCCCATACTGCCTCCTCGGCAGGGCGGGGCGGATCACCGGACCCGGAACGTGTGCAGGGCGACCGGTTCAGCGCCGGACCGGCACCGGGGCGCTCACCTCCTCGTCCACCAGGCCGACGGGCCAGGTGTGCACGGGATCGCCCTTGTGCATCAGCTCGCTGTAGCGCCGGGTGATCGCGGCCAGCGCCGCGTCCCGCTCCATCCCTGACGCGAGTGCCCGGTGGTAGGTGTCAACCTGCCAGGTCGCCCCGTTGACCCGCCGCTGGCAGCGCTCCTCGATGATGCCGAGGTAGTGGTCCCGGTCGGCGGGCTCGATGCCCCAGGCGTCCAGGCCGGCCGCCGCCATCGGCAGCAGTTCGTCCAGGACCAGCCGTACGGCGGACACGCCGGCCAGGCCGCCGCCCCGGCCCCGGCGCGGCCAGCGCAGCCGCGCGTCGATCCCGTACCGGCAGGCCGCGTCGAAGTTGGCCTCCGCCTCGGCGAACGGCAGCCGGGTCCACACCGGCCGCTGCTCGTCGGCGAGCGTGCGGACGAGCCCGTAGTAGAAGGCGGCGTTCGCCACGACGTCGGCGACCGTCGGCCCGGCCGGCAGCACCCGGTTCTCCACCCGCAGGTGCGGCATCCCGTCGGCGACCCCGTACACGGGCCGGTTCCACCGGTAGACCGTGCCGTTGTGCAGCACCAGTTCCTGCAGGCTCGGCACCCCGCCCTCGGCGAGCACGCGCAGCGGCTCCTCCTCGTCGCAGATGGGCAGCAGGGCCGGGAAGTAGCGGACGTTCTCCGCGAAGAGCTCGTACGCCGACTCCACCCAGCGCTCCCCGAACCAGGTCCGCGGCCGCACCCCCTGGGCCTGGAGCTCGGGCGGCCGGGTGTCGGTGGCCTGGGTGAACAGCGGCGGCCGCGACTCCCGCCACAGCTCACGCCCGAACAGGAACGGCGAGTTGGCACCCACGGCTATCTGCACGGCGGTCACCGCCTGCGCCGCGTTCCACACGTCGGCGAACCGGGCCGGCGTCACCTGCAGATGCAGCTGTACGGAAGTGCAGGCGGCCTCCGGCACGATCGACCCGGTGCTCCACGTGAGCCGCTCGACCCCGTCGATGTCGAGCATGAAGTCCTCGCCGCGCATCATGAGGATCTGCTCGTTCAGCAGCGAGTAGCGGTCCACCGCCGAGAGGTTCGCGGTGACCAGGTCGGAGCGGGTGATCGTCGGCAGGATGCCGATCATCACCACCCCGGCGTCGATCTCCGCGGCCTGCCGGTGGGCATAGCCGAGCCCTGCACTCAGTTCCTCGGCGAGCTGGTCGAATACCCGGCCGCCGAGCCGGTGCGGAAGGACGTTCACCTCCAGGTTGAACATTCCGAGTTCGGTCTGGAAATCGGGGCTCGCAATCCGCTCCAGAACCTGGGCATTCACCATTCTCGGCAACCCGTCTGCACCCGCGAGATTCAGCTCGATCTCCAGCCCCATCATGTTCTTTGGCCGGTCGAACCTCTTCTCCGCCAGAAGCCGCTCCAGTCCCTCCAGACACTCGTGAAGCTTCCTCCGGTACTTCTGCCGATCGGACAGGTCGAATCCGCCCGCCACGACCTTCTCCCCCATCGAAGCGTCCCTCCTCGAGTGGGCCTGGCCTGTGCCACCCAGGCGCGCGTGTACGGTCGATGATGCCCCGACGGCGTGATCGATAACGCCGAGGGGGCGTGCGTGGCGGGGAGCGCGCGCCGGTTTGGCCGAAGGGCGCTATGGCACATTCACTTGGCAAGACACCGTATGCAAATTCCGCATGCGTTTTGCCGGTTCCGCATAATGGACGCTTTCCAGCCGAGCCCCCGTCCGGTAACCTCCGAGGTCAGCGCGACATGTTCGCGCGCAACCGGCATGAATGCCATGTCAGCGGGACCGGTAAGCGCCTTGTCGGCAATAGGCGGGACAGCTAGCCGAAACACTGCGTGAACACATGTCGTATAAACTCCGCAAACGAGGCAGAGAGTTGGCGCGCGGCCATTGCCCCTCAGCCCCCCTCTGGCCCCAGAATGCGACAGCGCCGTCCGCACCTGCCCCGATCCACAGGTCTCCCAAGTGAGAGGCGACCCACCATGCCGCTGCATGTCCCTCCGGCTCCCGCGCCCGCCCTGCGCAGCGTCCTCGCGGCACTCGGTTCCCCCACCGCCGTCCACGAGGCGCACACTCCGGCCCTGCGCGCGCTGCAGGGTCCGATGACCGCCGAACTGCCGCTTCCGGTCCACGTCCTCGACCGGTTGAACATCTCGGAGCTGGCTGCGGGGGGCCGTCCGCCCCGTACCCGGCTGACCGCCTGGCGGTTCCTGATCCGCAGCGGCGACCGGTACGTCGCCGCCGCGGACACCCGGCTGACGCCGGACGGCTGGGCCTTCTCCCATTTCTTCGAGGGCCCGTATGTCGCGGCCACCGAACGCGCCCTGCGCCAGGCGGAATCCCTCGGCAAGAGCTACCAGCCGCGGCTGCTCTCCGTACCGGAGCTGTACATGCTGACGCTGTGGCTGCACGGGGCGGTCGGCGCCGATGCCTCCGCCGGGCTGCCGGCCGCCGCGGATCTCCTGGTGCCACTGGCGCCGGCCCCGCCCGGCATCGCCGCGTACCGGCCGCACCCGGTGTCCGAGCTGCTGCCCGTGATGACCCACCGGCTCGCTCCGCCGAGTCCGCCGCTCCCGCCGTCGCTGGCCGCACCGGCCGCCTGACCCGGGGCCCGAGCAGGTCCCGAGCCGAGCCCGAGCCGGGCCGGGGCATGGTCCGAGCTGCGTCCGGGCATGGTCTGAGCTGGCCCGTTGCGGGGCCGGTGACCCGTACGACCCATTCGGTCTAGCCCACTCGGGTCACCTGCGAACCACCCGAAATGACAGGGGAGTTGGGTTGAACCGCCCGCACGAGTGATGCGTCATCAATCTATGAGGACAGCTGCCGGGAAATCCCTGCGGACTCAAGTCCGGGGGGCAACACTGGGACCCTGACCAAACCATGACGTTGATACGGGGGGCGGCCATGAACAACGCATCGAGCCGCAGCACACAGACCACATCGCAGCGAAAGAACGCATCCATGTGCCAGCACCAGCCAGCGTGCCCGTCAGCCGACTCCGCCGACCGGGAGGCCGCCAAGCCCGTGGCCAACCACCCGGAACAGGGCTGGAGCCTGCTGTGCAACGGCGTCCTGCTCTTCGAGGACACCGGTGAGCTGCTGCCGGACGGCCAGATCATCGCCCCGCACCGCCCGCTCGCTGCGGCGCAGGTGATGAAAGCGGCCTAGTCCGACGACAGCACGGAGTGAACGGAACGGAACAGAACAGAACGCAGAGGGGCCGGCCCGGGAATCATTCTCCCGGACCGGCCCCTTCGTCATGCCGTCATGTCATACGAATATGTCATGTCACCGAACGGACACGGTGTCGTAGTGCCGTACGGCTCAGTTGTCGTACTCGTCCAGCGGCGGGCAGGAGCACACCAGGTTGCGGTCGCCGAAGGCACCGTCGATACGGCGTACCGGCGGCCAGTACTTCTCGGCTGCCGTGACCCCGCCGGGGAAGACGGCCTCGTCTCGGCTGTACGGGTGGTTCCACTCGCCGCCCAGCGCCGCCGCCGTGTGCGGGGAGTTGGCCAGCGGGTTGTCGTCCACCGGCCACTCGCCGCCCGCGACCCGCTCGATCTCGGCGCGGATGGCGATCATCGCGTCGCAGAAGCGGTCGATCTCGGCGAGGTCCTCGGACTCCGTCGGCTCGATCATGAGCGTCCCGGCCACCGGGAAGGACATGGTCGGCGCGTGGAACCCGTAGTCGATCAGACGCTTGGCGATGTCGTCGATGCTCACGCCGGTCGCCTTCGACAGCGGGCGCATGTCGATGATGCACTCGTGCGCGACCAGGTTGCCCGGGCCGGTGTAGAGCACCGGGTAGTGCGGCTCCAGGCGCTTGGCGATGTAGTTCGCACCGAGCACCGCCACCTGGGTGGCGCGCTTGAGGCCCTCGCCGCCCATGAGGCGCACGTACGACCACGAGATCGGCAGGATGCCGGCCGAGCCCCACGGCGCCGCCGAGATCGGGCCGACGCCCGTCTCCGGGCCCGCGGTGGGCTGGAGCGGGTGGTTCGGCAGGTACGGGGCAAGGTGCGCCCGGACGCCGACCGGGCCGACGCCCGGGCCGCCGCCGCCGTGCGGGATGCAGAAGGTCTTGTGCAGGTTCAGGTGCGAGACGTCGCCGCCGAAGTGACCCGGCTTGGCCAGGCCCACCAGGGCGTTGAGGTTGGCGCCGTCCACGTAGACCTGGCCGCCGGCGTCGTGCACCTGGGCGCAGATGTCGGCGACGTGCTCCTCGAACACACCGTGCGTCGAGGGGTACGTGATCATCAGCACGGCGAGCTCGTCGCGGTACTGCTCGATCTTGGCGCGCAGGTCGGCCGCGTCCACCTCGCCGTCGTCGGCGGTCTTGACGACGACGACCTTCATGCCGGCCATCACGGCGCTGGCGGCGTTGGTGCCGTGCGCGGAGGACGGGATGAGGCAGACGGTGCGCTGCTCGTCGCCGTTCGCCCGGTGGTAGGCCCGGACGGCCAGCAGGCCGGCGAGCTCACCCTGGGAGCCGGCGTTGGGCTGGATGGAGACCTTGTCGTAGCCGGTGACCTCGCAGAGACGTTCCTCCAGCTCCGAGATGAGCGTGAGGTACCCCTCGGCCTGCTCGACCGGGGCGAACGGGTGCAGCTGGCCGAATTCCGGCCAGGTGACCGACTCCATCTCGGTGGTCGCGTTGAGCTTCATGGTGCAGGAGCCCAGCGGGATCATGCCGCGGTCCAGCGCGTAGTCCTTGTCCGCCAGCTTGCGCAGGTAGCGCAGCATCGCGGTCTCGCTGCGGTGCTGGTGGAAGACCGGGTGCGCCAGGTAGTCGTCCGAGCGCAGCAGGCCCTCGGGCAGGGCGTCGGCGGTGGTCCCGTCGAGGGCCTCGATGTCGGCGCTCACGCCGAAGGCGGCCCAGACGGCCTCGACGCCGGCGCGCAGGGTGGTCTCGTCGCAGGAGACGGAGACGTGGTCCGCGTCGACCTGGAACAGGTTGACCCCGCCCTTGCGGGCGGCGGCGGCGACCTCGGCGGCCTTGCCGGGCACCCGGGCGGTGAGGGTGTCGAAGTACGCGCCGTGCACGAGCTCGACCCCGCCGGCCGTCAGACCGGCGGCGAGCAGGGCCGCGTAGCGGTGCGTACGGCGGGCGATCGTCCGCAGGCCGTCCGGACCGTGGTAGACCGCGTACATGCCGGCCATGACGGCGAGCAGCACCTGCGCGGTGCAGATGTTGCTGGTGGCCTTCTCCCGGCGGATGTGCTGCTCACGGGTCTGCAGCGCCAGGCGGTACGCCTTGTTGCCGTCCGCGTCCACGGAGACGCCGACGAGGCGGCCCGGCAGCGAGCGGGCGTGCTTGTCCTGGACGGCCATGTAGCCTGCGTGCGGGCCACCGAAGCCCATCGGGACGCCGAAGCGCTGGGTGGTGCCGACTGCGATGTCCGCGCCGAGCGCGCCCGGGGAGGTCAGCAGGGTCAGGGCGAGCAGGTCGGCGGCGACGGCGACGATCGCGCCGAGGCCGTGCGCCTGGTCGATGACCGGCTTGATGTCCCGTACGGCACCGGAGGCGCCCGGGTACTGGAGCAGCACGCCGTAGACGCCGCGCTCGGCGATCTCGGCCGGGATGCCCCCGGACAGGTCGGCGACGACGATCTCGATGCCGATCGGCTCGGCGCGGGTCTCGATCACGGCGATGGTCTGCGGCAGCGCGTCGGCGTCGACGAGGAAGATGTTCCCCTTGGACTTGCCCACGCGGCGGGCCAGCGTCATGGCCTCGGCCGCGGCGGTGCCCTCGTCGAGCAGGGAGGCGCCGGAGGTCGGCAGGCCGGTGAGGTCCGCGACGACGGTCTGGAAGTTGAGGAGCGCCTCGAGGCGGCCCTGCGAGATCTCCGGCTGGTAGGGCGTGTACGCCGTGTACCAGGCCGGGTTCTCCATGACGTTGCGCAGGATCACCGGCGGCGTGAAGGTCCCGTAGTAGCCGAGGCCGATCATCGGCGTCAGGACCTGGTTGCGGTCGGCGAGCGAACGCAGCTCGGCCAGCACCTCGGCCTCGGTCAGCGCCTCGGGCAGGTTCAGCGCCTCGGCGCTCTTGATCACATCCGGTACCGCGGCGGCGGTCAGTTCGTCCAGCGAGCCGTAGCCCACATGGGCGAGCATCTTCGCCTGCGCCTCGGCGTCCGGGCCGATGTGGCGCTGCTCGAAGGGGATCCCTCGCTCCAGCTGGGAGAGCGGAATGCGGTTGGCGGTCATGTACGGAGGCCTCCTGGGTCGTACGACCTGCGAGGGGCACCACGGCGCGGGCACCCGGACGGCCTCCCCCTCTGTCATCTCAACCTGAGAGCTTCACCGGAGTCGCGGGGATGGCCCGCGGATTCCGGCTTTCACCGTCGGTGAGGGGAGGAACCGGCACTGCGCACCCGGTACCTGCCCCTGCTTTCCAGAGTGGCCTCGTCACGTGCGGTACGTATGCCTGAGAGATTCCGGGGAGGATTTGCTCCTTCGGCGCCTCCGTCATGCTCACTCGGAGGACTCTCCCGCACAGGGTCAACAGCCGTCACCCAGCCTACCAGCGAGGTTCCCGGCCCTCCCTCGAGTGGCCCCCACTCCGGAAATGCACTTTTGTAGTCGTTACGGAGGAGTTGCGACCATATGGAGGGACCGTGCAGACCGACATCGATCCGCGCAGCCTGATCGGCCGCAAGGCGTTCGACCGCAACGGAACCAAGATCGGCACCGTCGACGAGGTCTACCTCGACGATGCCACGGGCGTGCCCGAGTGGGCCGCCGTCCGGACGGGCCTGTTCAGCCGGGACGCGTTCGTCCCGCTGGAACCGAGCGAGGTGGTCGACGACACCCTGCGGGTCCCCTTCGAGCGCTCCCTGATCAAGGACGCCCCGGACTTCGGAGTCGGCCGCCACCTCTCCCCCGAACAGGAGCTGCAGCTCTACCACCACTACGGACTGGACGTCTCCCTCCCGTCGGACATCCAGCGCGACTTCGGCCGCCTGGCGAACGGCGACGACACCCCCTAAGCGGCCTCGGGCGGTACGGATTCCCCTACGAGGGGCAGCGGATCGGACGGCTCCAGCTCGGGGTCGTCCACCCGGAAGGTGCGCACCCGGCCCGGTGGCGATCCGGGCCGCTCGAACCGCACGGTCACCCTCCCGACCCCGCTGCCCTGCACCCACCCGGGCCCGTACACGGCATGCCGTACGTCGCTCCCGGCCGCCCAGCGGCGTTCCCGGGCGGGCTCCGGCTCCCCGGACGGCTCCGCAGCCCCGGGGGCCTCTGCAGGCCCACCAGACCCTGCCGGACCTGCCTGGCCACCGGACCCGACCGGCCCGCCCGCCCCGGCGGCCTCCGCAGCGCCGTCCGGCTCGGCTGCCCCGCCCTCGGCGGCGGCCTCCGCAGCAGCCTCCGCGGCCTCAGCGGCCATGGACTGCGCGAACAGGTCCTCCTGGGTGTAGTCCGCCAGCCCGGTCACACCGACCCCCAGCAGCCGCACCCCGCCCGTGGTGTCCACCGCCTCCAGCAGCCGCGCCGCGGCCTCCCGCACCACCGCAGGGTCGTCGGTGGGCCCCCGCAGCGTCTCGGAGCGCGTCAGGGTCGAGAAGTCGTACCGCCGCACCTTCAGCACGATCGTGCGCCCGGAGTGCCCCGAGTCCCGCAGCCGGTGCACACACCGGTCCGCGAGCCGCTGCACCTCGTTGCGGATCCGCACCCGGTCGTGCAGGTCCACGTCGAAGGTGTCCTCGACCGACACGGACTTCGCATCGCGCTCAGCGACCACCGGCCGGTCGTCCAGCCCCAGCGCCATCCGGTACAGGCCGACCCCGTGCGAGCGCCCGACCATCCGGACCAGCTCGTCCTCGCCGGCCTCGGCGAGCTCCCCCACGGTGGTGATCCCGGCCCGCCGCAGGTGCTCCCCGGTGGCCGGCCCCACCCCCGGCAGGGTCCGTACCGACATCGGCGCGAGCAGGGCCCGCTCCGTGCCCGGCTCGATCAACAGCAGCCCGTCCGGCTTGGCCTCCTCCGAGGCCACCTTCGCCAGCATCTTCGACCCCGCGAGCCCCACCGACCCACTGAGCCCGGTCGCCGCCAGGATGTCCGCCCGCAGCCGCTGTCCCGTCTCCAGGGCGGATTCCGCGTCGAAGGCAGTGCCACCCGCCTCCAGGTCCACGAAGGCCTCGTCCAGGCTGAGCGGCTCCACGAGCGGCGACAGCTCCCGCAGCAGCGCCATGACCACCTCGCTGACCGCCCGGTACAGGCTGAAGCGCGGGATCAGGCAGGCGCCGTTCGGGCAGAGCCGCCGCGCCTGGGCCATCGGCATCGCCGAGTGCACCCCGAAGCGCCGCGCCTCGTAGGAAGCGGTGGCGACCACCCCGCGCGGGCCGAGCCCGCCGACGATCACGGCCTTGCCGCGCAGGCTCGGCTTCGATGCCTGCTCCACGGATGCGTAGAAGGCGTCCATGTCCAGATGCAGGATGGTCGGCGCGGCTCTCACAGCCCCGATGCTGCCCTACGCCACTGACAATCGGCCGGGGCCGGGCCCGGCGCCTTCGCGGCCGGGCCGGGGACCGGTCTCAGCCGGCCCGGTTGCGCCGGGCGGCGAGCTCGTCCGTCGGGTTGTGGCCGACCACGGTCTCGCCGGTGTCGACCCGCTCGCCGTGCAGCTGCGACAGCGCGTTCTCGACATCGCGCCAGACCACGCCCACGGCGATGCCGAAGATGCCCTGCCCGCCCTGGAGCAGGCTCACGACCTGGTCCGGCGAGGTGCACTCGTACACGGTGGCGCCGTCGCTCATCAGCGTCATGCGCTCGAGGTCCGCGAAACCGCGGTCCCGCAGGTGCTGGACCGTGGTCCGGATGTTCTGCAGCGCCACACCGGTGTCGAGGAAGCGCTTGACGATCTTGAGGACGACGACGTCCCGGAAGCTGTACAGGCGCTGCGTGCCCGACCCGTACGCGGGGCGCACCGTGGGCTCCACCAGCCCGGTCCGCGCCCAGTAGTCGAGCTGCCGGTACGTGATGCCCGCCGCGGCGCACGCCGTCGGACCCCGGTAGCCGACTTGTTCGGGTGCCGGGTCCGCGCCGGCCGCTGCGACCGTGGCCGCCTCCGGCTGACGGCGCGCGGAACCTGCCGCGCTGCCGTGGAGCGGGTACGGCCCACCGTCACTCCGCACGGGGATGCCCCCGGTCGTACCGTCGCCCGTGACTCTCACGCCGACCCTCCGTCCTTGACCTGCCCCCTCGAAGGTAGGCAGTCACCAGGGGTGCGTCAACGATCGCCACACTCGGCACGCCGAGTGATAATCACCCTGAGAGTGGTTTCCCGTGCCCCATTTCGGGGAAAGGTTAACCGAATGGGCTGACACTCCCTATGGACGGGCGCGGTCGGCGGCTCATTGTGGCCCGGTGCCGAAGTCCTCCGGAGAGATCTGGTCGAGGAACTCGCGGAACTTCTCCACCTCGTCCTCCTGCTCGTCCGGAATGGCGATTCCGGCGTCGTCGAGCACGCCGTCGCTGCCGTAGATCGGCGTCCCCGTACGCAGGGCCAGCGCTATGGCGTCGGAGGGCCGCGCGCTCACCTCGACCCCGCTGGCGAAGACGAGCTCCGCGTAGAAGACGCCCTCCCGCAGATCCGTGATCCGGACCTCGGTGAGCTCCTCGCCGATCGCCTCCAGCACGTCCTTGAACAGGTCGTGCGTCAGCGGCCGGGCAGGGGCCATGCCCTGCTGCGCGAAGGCAATGGCGGTCGCCTCCCCTGGTCCGATCCAGATGGGGAGGTACCGGTCGCCTCCCACTTCACGCAGGAGCACGATCGGTTGGTTGGAGGGCATTTCCACCCGGACACCCACAACGTCGAGCTCGTTCACACAGCAACCCTAGGACCTGCCCGGCAGGTTTGGGTAGTCGGGCCCCCCTCGAAGATCCCCGGGGTCAGTGCAGACGGACCCCGAGAGCCGTCTGCACCAAGGCCTCGTGGAGCCGTACGGAGAGCCCCGCGAGCTCTTTCATGGTGGCCTCGGCATGCGCCCTGGTCTGCGGGTTGCGGTGCCGCCGCAGCGGTGCCACGACCTGCTCCACCAGCCCCGCCTCCCGGTCCGCGGCGGCCTTCATGGCCCGCAGGTGCCGGGGCTCCAGCCCGAACCGGCCCAGATCCGCCACCAGGCGGGCCACGGTGACCGCCTCGGCGTCGAATCCGCCGCCGGGAGCCTCACCGATCAGCCCGTACGACTCCCATTCGGCCAGCTGCGCCTCGTCCACCTCGGCCGAGGCGATCAGCTCGGCGCGGCCCACCCGGGCCGCGGTCGGCCGCTCCCGGCCCACCTCGCCGTAGACGGCGGAAGGGCTGGCCGGATCGACGGAATCCCCGTGCGCCGTGGGCGACGGGATACGGATCTGCTCGCCGCGGGCGAGCGCGTCCAGCTGTTCGCGGATGACCTTCAACGGCAGGTAGTGGTCCCGCTGCAGACGCAGGATGCGAGCAAGCCGCTCGACGTCCTCCGTGCTGAACTTGCGGTATCCGGAGGGTGTGCGCCGGGGCTCGACGAGCCCCTCCGCCTCCAGGAAGCGAATCTTCGAGATCGTGACTTCGGGGAACTCGTCGCGCAGCATGGTGAGCACCGTGCCGATGCTCACCAGCCGCCCGGGCGCGCCGGCGGTGCCTCTCTTCGAGGCGCCGCCGGTGGGGGTACGCAGCATGGGACCTTCCCTCTGGGGATCCCCCCGGACGGAGTCCGGAGGTGGGGGTCCCCCCGGGCGGAGCCCAGGGGGCGGTCAGACGCCCCGCAGGCTCGCGTAGAAGACCATCCGGTACTTGCCGATCTGCACCTCGTCGCCGTTGTGCAGGGCGACCGAGTCGATCGGCTCACGGTTGACGTACGTGCCGTTGAGGCTGCCCACGTCGGCGACGGTGAAGCCGCCCTCCTGGCTCCTGCGGAACTCGACATGCCGCCGGGAGACCGTGACGTCGTCCAGGAAGATGTCGCTCTGCGGGTGCCGGCCCGCCGTGGTCAGCTCACCGTCCAGCAGGAAGCGGCTGCCGGAGTTCGGGCCGCGCCGCACGATCAGCAGGGCGGAACCCGGAGGCAGAGCTTCCACCGCGGCCTGGGCCTCGGGGGACAGCGAGGACGACACGTGCTGTTGTCCGGACACCTCGGCCTCGTAGGCCTCGAGGCCCGAGATCGAGATGGTGGACGTGGTCTCCGAGGCACGCTCCGGCGTCAGGCCCGCCCGCAGCGGCGCGCCGCAGTTGGAGCAGAACCGGCTGGCCGCATCGCTGCGGTGTCCGCACCTGCTGCAAACCTGCTCGGCCGACATGGACGGCTCCTCGCGCCGCGGCTGCCCCGCGGAGGCATTGGTGGCATACGGGTCGGGGGAAAACCCTCCACCCGAACTTGAGGTTGATGGTTCACCGAAACCTATGCGTCCGGAACCTGCAGGGTCAACAGACGACGCGCCCGGCGCGCCCGAAACATCACCCGCGCCGGCGACCTCGTCACGGAAGAGCGGCCGGTCGCCCTGCCCTTCCACCTCTCCCTGCCCCGCGCGGTGCCTCGCTGCACCGTCCTCGCGGTTCTTCTTTCCGAACAACTTCTCAAACAACTTCACGGGCGATTCCCCTTGAACGAAACAGACCCGCCCGTGGGGCAGGACGAACTCCGAATGCACACACCTGCCGACCCGGACATTCTCACAACGTCCGTAACCACCAGACAGTTTCCACCACGCACCACGACTTCAGTGCGCCGACCCCCCGCAGGCATCAGCCCGCGTGAGCCCGTCCGCTCCCCGTCCCACATCACGACGATGACGACCGAGCGTAGTCAGGCTGCTTCGCAGCCCGCAAGGCATCCACAACGATCTTCGCCGACCGTGTGACGGCGACGGTGGCCTGTTCCTTCTCCAGCGTCTGCACGACACCGCCGGGAATGTTCAGAGCAGGCTCCAGATCCTGTGCCTTGCCGATCACCTTGAACTCATAAGGCTGTGTGATCTTCTTACCGTCGATCCCGATCCCGCCGCCCGCGTCCGAGAAGAACGAGCCCGCCACGATGCGCACGCCGTTGATCTGGATCGCCTCGGCCCCGGCCGCCCGCAGCTCCTGGAGGGTGTCCAGCAGCTGGTCCGACTGCACCTGGCCCTTGGGATCGGTGATCTTCAGCGTGATGCCCGGCCCCTGCGCTGCCACCGTACCGGCCAGGATCCCGAGTTGGCGCTCCTTCTCGATGGTCTGCCGCCGGGCCTCTTCGGCCTGGTTGGAGCTGCTCTCCAACTCCTTGCGCTGGTCCTCCAGCTGCTGCTTCTCGTCCTCCAGGCGCTTGGTCCGCCCGTCGAGCTCGTCGAGGATCCGTACGAGGTCCTCCTGGCGGGCCCCGCGCAGCGCACTGGAGTCGCTGTTCGACCGCACCTGGATGGCCAGGCCCAGCCCGAGGACGAACAGGAGGAGCGCCACGATCAGTTGGGCCCGGCTCACCCGCGGCGGCCACAGCCCCTCCGCCAGCCGCTGGCGGCCGGTCTGCGCCGGCTCGGCGGCCTTGTCTATGGCGGCCGCCTCGGATGCGGTGGTTCCGGTGGATTCGTCGGGCCGAGCCGGCTGGGCCGGCTGCGCCGGCTGCGCCTCGCGCTGGGCGCCCTCTTCGGGCTGGTCCTGCGGCGGCAGCTCCGAGCCCATCGGCTCCTCGGGCGGGTTGTCGTTCGTACTCATCGGCCTCACGCCCGGAACACGTGCCGGCGGATGGCCGCGGCGTTGGAGAAGATGCGGATGCCGAGGACCACGACCACACCCGTCGACAGCTGCGAGCCGACGCCCAGCTTGTCACCGAGGAAGACGATCAGCGCCGCCACGACCACGTTCGACAGGAACGACACCACGAAGACCTTGTCCACGAAGATGCCGTCCAGCATCGCGCGCAAGCCCCCGAACACCGCGTCCAGCGCCGCCACCACGGCGATCGGCAGATAAGGCTCCACGACGGCCGGCACTTCGGGCCGGACCAGAAGTCCGACCACCACTCCGGCCACCAGGCCCAGTACCGCGATCACGATGCACCCTTCTTCGGCTCTTCTGCTGTAGCTGTACGTACGGTCAGGCTCGACGCGGCCGGCAGCCGCAGCTCGTCCGCGGGAGACAAGGTGTAGCGGATCCCGTAGTTCTCCTGCAGCGCGTGCAGGTACTGGCCGTCCGCGGAGTCCTGGAACGCGGTCCCGAGCCGCTTCTTGTCCCCCACCGCCAGCACCTCGTACGGCGGTACCAGCGGCCTGTTGTCGACCAGTATCGCGTCACCCGCGGCCCTGATCGCCGACAGCGCCGTCAGCCGCTGCCCGTTGATCGAGATGGCCTCGGCCCCGGACTGCCAGAGCCCGTTGACGATCTTCTGCATGTCCCGGTCCCGGAGCCGGCCGGTGTCCGAGAACCCGGTGTTCTCGCGCGGCTTGCCACCGCCGCCCGACGAGGAGCCCTTGGCGTCGTCCACGACCAGCTTGACCCCCGGACCGCGGACCTCCGTGGCACCGGCCAGCAGTGCCACGAGCTGACCCTGGTCGCCGCCGTGCTGTTTGAGCGCCTCACGCTGGCGGCCCACGACGTTCGCCCGCAACCGCTCGATGTCCCGCTCCAGGCCGTCCGCGCGCTCGTCGGCCCGCTGCACCCGGTCGATCAGCTCCTGCCGCTCCTTGGCCAGGACCGGCGCGGCTATCCGCGCCTGGGCAGCACCCAGCGTGACGACCATGGCGGCGAGCACGAGCCCGGCGGCGAGCGCCAGCTTGGCCTTGAGGGTGCGCGGCAGGCCCGCCGTGCCCTCCGCCTCACGCCGGGCAGACGCTTCTGCATAGCCCTCGTCGAGACTGTGGTCCATCACGTGCGTCAGCAGCGACATGGATGCGTCCGGGCGCGCGGGAGGCGCCGGCGCCGAACTCCGGTTGTGGGGCGGCTGCGACATGCCGCTCATCGTCGCATGTCGGCGCCGCCCGCACCGAATGCGCCCGTCCGGTGGACAGGGAGCAAGGCGCTCCTCACCCGGCCCACCGGACTGCGCTGGTCCGCAACGTCTCCGGCGCTCAGTGCCCGGCGCCGTCCACCACGCCCGCCCACTCGTCCAGCAGCGCCTGCGCGGACACGTCGTCGGGACCCTCGGCCCACAGGTGCGTGACCGCCTCCGCCGGGTCCGGCAGGACCAGCGCCCACCGCCCGTCGGCCTCGACCACCCGCACACCGTCGGTGGTGTCCACCTGCCGGTCCCCGGCCGCCTCCACGACCCGCCGCATCACGAGCCCCTTCACCGCCCACGGGGTCGGTACGTCCCGCTTGAGTACATGGGCTCGCGGTATCCGCGCATCGATCTGACTCAGCGTGAGCTGCGTCCGTGCCACCAGACCGATCAGCTGGACGAAGGCCGCCGACCCGTCGAACACGCTGCTGAACTCCGGGACGATGTATCCGCCCCGGCCGTCCCCGCCGAAGATCGTGTTCTCCGCCCGGCCCACCCGCGTCAGGTCGTCGGGCGAGGTCGTCGTCCACTCCACCTGCGTCCCGTGGTACGCCGCGACCTGTTCGGCGATACGGGTCGTGGTCACCGGCAGCGCCACCTTGCCGCTGCGCTTCTCGGCGGCCACGAGGTCCAGCATCACCAAAAGCGCCCGGTCGTCCTCGATGATCCGCCCGCGCTCGTCCACCAGTGAGATCCGCTCTCCCACCGGGTCGAACCGCACCCCGAACGCGGCCCGCGCCGAGGCCACGATCTCCCCGAGCCGCACCAGCCCGGCCCGCCGGGACTCCGCGGTCTCCGTCGGCCTGGACTCGTCGAGCCCCGGGTTGATCGTCAGCGCGTCCACCTCCAGCCGGCCCAGCAGGCTCGGCAGAACGAGCCCGGCACTGCCGTTGGAGGCGTCCACGACCACCTTGAGCCCGGAATCGGCGACGCCGGTCGTGTCCACCCGGCGCAGCAGGGAACCCGTATAGGCGTCGAAGACACTGCCCGGGAACTGGAGGTCGCCGATCTCGCCCGGGAACGCCCGCCGGTACTCCTGCCGCGCGTACACCCGGTCCAGCTTGCGCTGCTGCTGGAGCGAGAGGTCCGCTCCCCGCTCGTCCAGGAACACGATGTCGACCGAGTCCGGCACCCCGGGCGAGGTCCGCACCACGATCCCGCCCGCGGTACCCCGCGCGGTCTGCTGCCGCGCCACCGGCAGCGGTACGTTCTCCAGGTCGCGCACGTTGATCGCGCTGCACTGCAGCGCCGAGATCACTGCCCGCTTGAGCGCTCTCGCGCCGCGGGAGTGGTCTCGGGCCGTGGTGACCGTCGCCCCCTTCTTCAGGGTCGTCGCGTACGCGCCGGCGAGCCGGACCACCAGCTCGGGGGTGATCTCCACGTTCAGGATCCCGGAGACTCCGCGGGTGCCGAAGAGGTGTGCCTGCCCGCGGGACTCCCAGATCACCGACGTGTTGACGAAGGCGCCGGCCTCGATCGTCTTGAAGGGGTAGACCCGCACGTTCCCCTGAATGATCGATTCCTCACCGACCAGACACTCGTCACCGATGACGGCCCCGTCCTCGATCCGGGCGGCCCGCATGATGTCGGTGTTCTTGCCGATGACGCAGCCGCGCAGATTGCTGTGCTGCCCGATGTAGACGTTGTCGTGGATGACGGCCCGGTGCAGGAAGGCCCCGCTCTTCACGACGACGTTGGACCCGACGATCGTGTGCTCGCGGATCTCCACACCGGCCTCGACCTTGGCGTAGTCACCGATGTACAGCGGCCCGCGGAGCACGGCGTCGGGGCTCACCTCGGCGCCTTCGGCGATCCACACTCCGGGCGAGATCTCGAAGCCGTCCATCTCGACCTGGACCTTGCCCTCGAGTACGTCGGCCTGCGCCTTGACGTAGCTCTCGTGGGTGCCGACGTCCTCCCAGTAGCCCTCGGCCACATAGCCGTAGATCGGCTTGCCTTCCTTCATCAGCTGCGGGAAGACATCGCCGGACCAGTCGACCGGAACATCCGGGTCCACGTAGTTGAAGACCTCGGGCTCCATGACGTAGATACCGGTGTTGACGGTGTCCGAGAACACCTGGCCCCACGTCGGCTTTTCGAGGAAGCGCTCGACCTTTCCTTCCTCGTCCACGATGGTGATGCCGAATTCCAGCGGGTTCGGCACCCGGGTCAGGCACACCGTGACGAGTGCGCCCTTCTGTTTGTGGAAGCGGATGAGGTCGGTGAGGTCGAAGTCGGTGAGTGCATCGCCGGAAATGACGAGGAAAGCGTCGTCCTTCAGGGCCTCCTCGGCATTCTTCACACTGCCGGCAGTGCCGAGTGGCTTCTCCTCGTTGGCATAGGTGAGCTCCATTCCGAGCTCCTCGCCGTCACCGAAGTAGTTCTTGACGAGTGACGCCAGGAACTGGACGGTAACAACGGTCTCACTGAGCCCATGCCGCTTGAGCAGCCTGAGCACGTGCTCCATGATCGGCCGGTTGACCACCGGCAGGAGCGGCTTGGGCATGCTCGAGGTCATGGGGCGAAGACGAGTGCCTTCGCCACCGGCCATCACGACGGCCTTCATGTCGGAAGAGTCCTCCTTGAGAGACGACGTTCTCGCCGACCTCACCCGTCCCGGACGGTGACTTCGCAACTCTTCCGCGTCAGCCGGGCGCCGAGCGAGCTCAATCGGCCGCGGCGTCCGCCTTCACGAGCCGGCGGACCTGCACCACGTAAAGGATTCCTGCCCACCAGTAGAGGGTTGTACCCCATCCGGCGAACGCCCATCCGAAAACTGCCCCCATCCAGGCCAACCAACCCGTACCGTCACTGAGCAACAGCAGAGGGAAGGCGTACATCAGGTTGAAGGTCGCGGCCTTGCCGAGGAAGTTGACCTGCGGCGGCGGATAGCCGTGCCGGCGCAGGATCCAGACCATGACCAGCAGCATCAGCTCACGGGCGATCAGCGCCCCGGTGAGCCACAGCGGCAGAATGTCTCGATAGGTCAGGCCGAAGAGCGTGGAGAGGATGTACAGCCGGTCCGCGGCCGGATCCAGCAGTCGGCCCAGGCTGCTGATCTGATTCCAGCGCCGTGCCAGCTTCCCGTCGAGGTAGTCGCTGACCCCGCTGAGCATGAGGACCGCCAAGGCCCAACCGTCGTGCTCCTCCAGAATCAGCCAGAGGAACAGGGGCACGCCGACGAGGCGAGCCATGCTCAGGATGTTCGGAATGGTGAAAATTCGGTCCGTCTGAACCCGAGTCTCCTGGACCTCCACCCGGGGGCCTCCACTGTTGAACGTACGAACGATGCCTCATGACCCTACAGGAAGCTGCACCGGCCCTGAACGCAGAAAAGCCCCGCACCATAAGGTGCGGGGCTTTCTACAATGATTGTTCGGCGGCGTCCTACTCTCCCACAGGGTCCCCCCTGCAGTACCATCGGCGCTGAAAGGCTTAGCTTCCGGGTTCGGAATGTAACCGGGCGTTTCCCTAACGCTATGACCACCGAAACACTATGAAATTTGAACGCTGGCATGAACACAGCTGTTCGTTATTTCAGAACTAACACAGTGGACGCGAGCAACTGAGGACAAGCCCTCGGCCTATTAGTACCAGTCAGCTCCACCCGTTACCGGGCTTCCACATCTGG